>NZ_LXSD01000096.1:0-2194 GCF_017168095.1 Lysobacter enzymogenes
GCCGGACCCGGCCGAACTGCTCGCGCAGGAACGCGAGCGCGTGCTCGCGCAGGCGCGCCGCGACGGCCGCGCCGAAGGGCTGGCCGAAGCCGCCGCCGAATTGCAGCTCGAACGCGAGCGCGTGCGCGGCGAGATCGAAGCCGGCAACGCCGAGCGCGCGCGGGCGCTGGACGAGGCGCGCGCCGAGTTGCGCGCGCTCGCCGGTGATCTGGCCAGGCGCGTGGCCGAAACCGAAGCCGAACTCGGCCAAGCCGTGGTCGAGATCGCCTACGCCGCGCTGTGCCGCGCGCTCGGCGAACGCGAGGCGGCCGCGCGCGGCCAGACCACCGCGGCGCTGTGCGCGCAACTGCTCGACGAATACCGGCATCGCCCGGCCACGCTGCGGATCGGGCCGGAAGCCTTCGACGCAGTCGAGGCCGCGGTCGCCGCGCAGACCGAACTGCGCGTGCTTGTCGATCCGACCCTGCGCCCGGGCGAATGCCGGCTGCAGACCCGCAAGGGCGCTTACGACACGCGCCTGGAAGACCGCCTGGACGCGCTCAAGCAAGCCTTGCTGCGCGGCCTGGAGGCCGCGCCGCGATGAACCCGCTGACCGCCCGCCTGCGCGAGGAAATCCAGGCCGCGCCGATGAGCCGCCGGCTCGGCCGGATCGTCTCGTTCAACGGCCTGGTGATCGAGGCCGAAGGGCCGGACGCGCGGCTGGGCGAGTTGTGCGAGATCGAAGGCGCCGCCGGCGACGCGCCGGTGCGGGCCGAAGTCGTCGGCTTCCGCGACGAGCGCGTGCTGTTGATGCCCTACGGCCACGTCGGCGCGATTTCCACCGAAAGCCGGATCCGCGCCAGCGGCCGGCCGGTCGCGATCGCGGTCGGCGACGGCCTGCTCGGGCGCGTGGTCGACGCGCTCGGCCAGCCGCTGGACGGGCTCGGCCCGATCGCCAGCGCCGCGGACTATCCGCTGTACCGCGAACCGATCAATCCGCTGCGGCGCGCGCCGATCGACCAGGTGCTCGACACTGGCGTGCGCGCCATCGACGCGCTGCTGACGCTCGGCGCGGGACAGCGCATGGGCGTGTTCGCCGGCAGCGGCGTCGGCAAGAGCACCTTGCTCGGCATGCTCGCGCGCCAGGTCCGCGCCGACGTCACCGTGCTCGGCCTGATCGGCGAGCGCGGCCGCGAGGTCGGCGAGTTCCTGCGCCATTCGCTCGGCGAAGAAGGCCTGCGCCGCGCGGTGGTGGTGGCCGCGACCTCCGACGAGTCGGCGCTGCTGCGCGTGCACGCGACCCACGCCGCGCACGCGGTCGCCGAGTACTTCCGCGACCGCGGCAAGTCGGTGCTGCTGATCGTCGACTCGATGACCCGCTTCGCCATGGCCCAGCGCGAGATCGGCCTGGCGATCGGCGAGCCGCCGACCTTCCGCGGCTACACGCCGTCGGTGTTCAGCCAATTGCCGCGGCTGCTGGAGCGCTGCGGCCGCCTGCGCGATTCCGGCGCGATCACCGGCATCTACAGCGTGCTGGTCGAAGGCGACGACATGAACGAGCCGATCACCGACCACATGCGCGCGATCCTCGACGGCCACATCGTGCTGACCCGCGAGCTGGCCGCGCGCGGCCACCATCCGGCGATCGACGTGCTGCACAGCGTGAGCCGCCTGATGAGCCAGATCGCGGGCGCCGACGACAACGCGCTGGCGGCGGAGGCGCGCCGGCACCTGGCCGCGTACGAGGCCTCGCGCGACCTGATCGAGCTCGGCGCGCACCAGCGCGGCGGCAATCCGGCGCTGGACCGCGCCATCGACCTCAAGCCGGCGCTGGACAAGGTGCTGCGGCAGGCGCCGGAAGAAAGCTGCGCGCGCGCCGAGGCGCTGCGCCGGCTCGGCGCGGCGGTGAACGGGAGGAGCGCATGAGCGCGGACGACATCGGCGCCATCGCCACCTTGCTGCGTTGGCGCGAGTTCCAGGAGGATCGCGCCGCCGACGCCTACGGCCGCCGGGTCGAGCAGACCCGCCACGCCGCGCAGCGCAGCGAACAGGCGCAGGCGCGGGTGGACGAGGTGCGGCAGGCGCAGGCGCGCCTGCTCGAGGGCGCGCTCGATCTCGACCGCCTGCGCGCGGTCGCCGCGATCGAGGACGCGGCCTGGCGCCGCGCGCAGGCCGCGCACGCCGAACAGCGCGACGCGCAAGCCGTGCAACTGCG
>NZ_LXSD01000097.1:0-990 GCF_017168095.1 Lysobacter enzymogenes
CGCGCGTCGATGCGGTGGCGACTGCCAGCGCCGCCGCGCCGTCCGTCTCCAGCGCCGCGCTGCATCCGTTCGTGCACGCCGCCGACCCCGGCGCCGACGGCCCGCGTTACGCCACCCGCTGGAGCGGGCGCGAACCGTTCCTGCGCGACCACGTGGTCCAGGGCGCGCCGATGCTGCCGGGCGCGGCCTGCCTGGAAATGGCGCGCGCCGCCGCCGAACTGGCGCGGCCCGGCCAGCGCGTGCGGCAACTGCGCAACGTGGTCTGGCTGCGGCCGCTGGCCGTGTCCGAACCGGTCGACCTGCGCATCGCGCTGGAACCGGTGCAGGCCGCGGCGCACGGCGCCGACGCCGAGTTCGCGTTCCGCCTGACCGGCGCCGGCAGCGACGTGCCGCACTGCCAGGGCCGCATCGCCCTGGGCGCGGTCGCGCGCGCGCCGTTCGTCGATGTCGCCACCGTGCGCATGCGCTGCGATCTGCGCACCGTCGCCGGCAGCGACTATTACCGCGTGTTCGACCTCATGGGCCTGGCCTACGGCGAGAGCTACCGCGGCATCGAGCAGGCCTTCGTCGGCGCCGACCAGTTGCTGGCGCGGATCCGCCTGCCGGCCGCGGCCTCGGCGCAGGACGGCTTCCACCTGCATCCGAGCCTGCTCGACAGCGCGCTGCAGGCCTCGATCGGCTTCGAGATCGGCGACGGCCGCGAGGAACAGCCTTCCGACGGCGCCGCGCCGCGTTCGCTGATGCTGTTCGCGCTCGACCAGATCGAACTGTACGGACCGTGCAGCGAGCAGATGTGGGTGTGGATCCGCCGCGACCGCCGTCAGGCCAGCAACAAGCTCGACATCGACTTGTGCGAACCGACCGGGCGGGTGATCGCCGCGCTGCGCGGCGTGACCTCGCGCGAAGCCGGGGCGCCGGCTGCTCGCGCGTCGGCGCCGGCTGTCGCCAAGCCGGCGCAGCCCGCGCAGACTCGACCCGCGCAGGCTCAGC
>NZ_LXSD01000098.1:0-521 GCF_017168095.1 Lysobacter enzymogenes
GCCGCGCGGGCGCAGATCGGCCGGCAGTTGCGCAGCGCGCTCAAGCGCTGACATCGGCCAAACCGCGTCCCGGCAGCCGGGCCGGGGCGTGGCGGCCAGGCGCCGGCGCCGGCCCGCGGCCCGGGCCGACCGGCGGTCGCCGACATCGCAGTCTCTGAGACGGCGGAGCCGGAACGTGCGAGGCACACGACCCCTTCGCTACGGAGCCCGGCCATGACCGCTCTCGAATCCACCCGCTGCAGCGATGCCCTGCCTGTCGATGCCCCGCCGGTCGACGCCGAGTTCGGCGACGACATCGTCGAAGACAGCGCCGCGCGCTGGCGCGCGGACCTGGACCTGGGCTTGCGCTACGCCGCGGCCGTCGGCGCCTTGCTGGTGCTGATGCTGCCGGCCGCGCGCGGCTCGCACGCGGCGATCGGCTGGCTGCCGCTGTGGCTGGTCGGCATGCCGGCGCTGGCGTGGTGGGCGCTGCACCGCTTCCGCCTGCCGTCGTGGCGTCGCGGCGAGATCGCGGCCGATGC
>NZ_LXSD01000099.1:0-12027 GCF_017168095.1 Lysobacter enzymogenes
CGGCGCGCGCGGGCGCGGCGACGGGGCGGCCGGACGGCGGTTCGGCCGCGGCCGGGTCGGACGGGGCGGGCGCCCCGGAATGGGAATTCGGTCGATTCATGCTGCACTGTGTCTTGATTATGGTTTCATGTGAAACTATAACGACCACTTTCCCTGAGGCCGTCCGTAGCGGATCCGGCCGCCACCCGAGAACAATGCCATGAATGCACAGCCCAACCTCGGCATGCAGGTCACCACCTTCGAAAATCCGCTCGGCATCGACGGCTTCGAGTTCGTCGAATTCGCCGCTCCGCAGGGCCAGGGTGCGATGCTGCACGACTATTTCCGCAAGCTCGGCTTCACCGCCGTGCTCAAGCACAAGTCGCGCCCGGTCACCGTCTACCGCCAGGGCGGGGTCAACTTCCTGGTCAACGAGACCCCCGACAGCTTCGCCTCCGCCTTCGCCGACGCCCACGGCCCCTGCGCCAGCGGCTTCGCAATCCGCTTCAAGAAGCCGGCCGGCGAAGTGCTCGAGGCCGTCCTCGCCAACGGCGGCGAAGCGGTGACCGACCGCGCCGACACCCGCGTGATCGATGCGCCGGTGGTCAAGGGCATCGGCGACTGCATGCTGTACCTGGTGGACCAGTACGGCGACAAGGGCGACGCCTACGCCGACTACGAGCCGATCGCCGGCGCCGACCAGCACCCGGCCGGCTTCGGCCTGACCTTCATCGACCACCTGACCCACAACCTGTACTTCGGCAACATGCAGAAGTGGTCGGACTACTACGAGCGCCTGTTCAACTTCCGCGAGATCAAGTACTTCGACATCAAGGGCGCCAAGACCGGGCTGGTGTCCAAGGCCATGACCGCGCCGGACGGCATCGTGCGTATCCCGCTCAACGAGTCCAACGACCCCAAGAGCCAGATCAACGAATACCTGGACGCCTACAAGGGCGAGGGCATCCAGCACATCGCCTGCTTCACCGACAACATCTACGACACGGTCGAGGCGATGCGCGCGCAGGGCGTGGACTTCCTGGACACGCCGGACACCTACTTCGACGTGATCGACATGCGCGTGCCGAATCATGGAGAGGACGTCGCCCGCTTGGCCAGGAACAAGATCCTGATCGACGCCGACCCGGAAACCCACCAGCGCAAGCTGCTGCAGATCTTCACCCAGAACGCGATCGGCCCGATCTTCTTCGAGATCATCCAGCGCAAGGGCAACGAAGGTTTCGGCGAAGGCAACTTCCAGGCCCTGTTCGAGAGCATCGAGCGCGACCAGATGCGCCGCGGCGTGCTGTAACTTGCGACACCGGGGCGGGACGCGAGCGCGTCCCGCCTTGCGCAAGGCCGGTCCCCACCTCCCAGCGTCGAACCCCGTCATGAACACCGCCGCCGACAACGTCATCCCCCTGCCGTCCGCCGACAGCCAGCGCCAGCAGCCGCGCGGCTACATGAGCGGCTTCGGCAACGAATTCGCCACCGAGGCCGTCGCCGGCGCGCTGCCGGAAGGGCAGAACTCGCCGCAGCGCGCGCCGTTCGGGCTCTACGCCGAACAGCTCAGCGGCACCGCCTTCACCGCGCCGCGCAAGGAAAACCGCCGCAGCTGGCTGTACCGGATCCGTCCGGCGGCGATGCACGGCGCGTTCTCGCCGTATGCGCAGCCGCGTTTCCACAATGATTTCGGCGACGGCCCGGTGTCGCCGGACCAGCTGCGCTGGGATCCGCTGCCGCTGCCCGAAGGCGGCGCGGTCGATTTCGTCGACGGCCTGTACACCATGGCCGGCAACGGCTCGGCCGCCGGCCAGCACGGCTGCGGCATCCACCTGTACGCGGCCAATCGCTCGATGCAGGGCCGGTTCTTCTACAACGCCGACGGCGAAACGCTGATCGTGCCGCAGCTCGGCCGCCTGCTGATCGGCACCGAGCTGGGCGCGCTGGAAGTCGATCCGATGGAAGTCGCGGTGATCCCGCGCGGCATCCGCTTCCGCGTCGAACTGCTCGACGGCGCCGCGCGCGGCTACGTGTGCGAGAACTTCGGCGCGCTGCTGCGCCTGCCCGACCTCGGCCCGATCGGCGCGAACGGCCTGGCCAATCCGCGCGATTTCGCCACCCCGCACGCCGCCTACGAAGACCTGGACGGCGAGTTCGAACTGATCGCCAAGTTCCAGGGCCATCTGTGGCGCGCCGACATCGGCCACTCGCCGCTGGACGTGGTCGCCTGGCACGGCAACTTCGCGCCGTACAAGTACGACCTGCGCCGCTTCAACACCATCGGCTCGATCAGCTTCGACCATCCCGATCCGTCGATCTTCACCGTGCTGACCTCGCCCAGCGACACGCCCGGCACGGCCAACATCGACTTCGTGATCTTCCCGCC
The DNA here is from genome assembly GCF_017168095.1 of Lysobacter enzymogenes. Lineage (GTDB taxonomy): Bacteria > Pseudomonadota > Gammaproteobacteria > Xanthomonadales > Xanthomonadaceae > Lysobacter > Lysobacter enzymogenes_D. The sequence continues at coordinate 2,369 of NZ_LXSD01000099.1, forward strand.
GCGTTGGCTGGTGGCCCAGCACACCTTCCGCCCGCCGTGGTTCCACCGCAACGTCGCCAGCGAGTTCATGGGCCTGGTGCACGGCGTGTACGACGCCAAGGCCGGCGGCTTCGCGCCCGGCGGCGCGTCGCTGCACAACTGCATGACCGGCCACGGCCCGGATGCGGAAACCTTCGAAAAGGCCTCGCACGCCGACCTGAGCAAGCCGCACGTCATCGTCGACACCATGGCTTTCATGTTCGAAACCCGTGCGGTGATCCGTCCGGCCGCGCAGGCCTTCGACGCGGCGCACCGCCAGCGCGATTACCAGGCGTGCTGGGCCGGATTGCAGAAGCATTTCGATCCGTCCAAGCGCGACTGAGCGCGGCCGCGGGATTGCAGTCCCGCGGCCGCGGCTTTTGTGGGAGGGACTTCAGTCCCGATGCTTTTCCTCCCGGCGTTCGCGATCCGGCCGTAAAGCATCGGGACTGAAGTCCCTCCCACAAACGCGGAACCAAAGCATCGGGACTGAAGTCCCTCCTGCATACGCCGCTGCGCTTCTCGCCGCGTTCACGCAAAACCGCTAGGCTGCTCCGGCCATTCGCAACGCGCTCTTGCGCCGGAGTCCGCCCATGATCCTCGCGCCGAACTCGCTGCCCGCCCGCCTGGGCCTGCTCGCCGCCGCGCTGCTCGCGCTGGCCGCGTGCCAGCGCGAAGCCGCGCCGCCGCCGCAGGAGTCGGCGTCCGCCGCGCCGCCGGTCAATCCCGCGCCGATCGACGACCAACCTGCCGAAAGCGTGCCGCCTGCGACCGCGCCGGTGTCCTCGCCGCCGCCGTCGGCCGCGGCCGGCCAGGCGCGCTTCGACGGCTACGGCGACCTGCGCTTCGGCATGACCGCCGAGCAAGCCAAACAGGCCTGGGGCGGCGAACTCAAGGGCAAGCCCGACGAACCCGGCGGCTGCTATTACCTGCAACCGATCTGGGGCAGCAATCCGCGCGAGTTCGGCTTCATGGTCGAAGACGGCAAGTTCGTGCGCTTGGATGTCGGCAACGACAAGGAAATCGCGCCCGGCGGCGGCAAGAAGGGCATGAGCGCGGACGAGATCGGCAAGCTCTACGCCGGGCGTGTCGAAACCCAGCCGCACAAGTACGAGCAGGGTGCGAAATATCTGCGCATTAAAGACGCATCGGGTACGTCGAGCGCGCTGGTGTTCGAAACCGATTCGGCGGGACGCGTCACAAGTTGGCGCATCGGCCTGCCGCCGCAGGTGGATTACGTGGAGGGCTGCGGCTAGATTCGGTCGCGCACCGATCATGCATGGAGGCTCCCGTGAAATCCTCGCTGCAACGTCCGCGCCTTGGCGTTTTCATCGCTGCGATGGTGGTATGCGCGCTGTTTCCGCTGCTGTGCTTCCAGGTGTCCGGCAAGGCCAGCGAGTTCGGCGACTCCTTCGGCTTCATGGCCGCGGTGGTCGGCGGACTGGCGCTGTACTACCTGTCCCATTCGGTCTGGCTGCAGGCGCAGGCCAACGAGGCCTCGGCGCAGGCGGTGCGCGCCGGGGTCAAGATCGCGGCGCTGACCGCATTGATCGAGCACCAGCGCGGCCTGGTCGAGCTGTACCGCAAGTGGGAGACCGAGGCGACCTCGGACGAAAGGCGCGCGAAATGGACCGAAAAACGCAAGGCGGCGCTGGACGAATACCGCAAGCAGATCCGCGAGGTGCGCCTGTACGCCGGCATGGAGCTGAACTTCCCGCCCGGCGGCGAGGACGAGGCCGAGGACGCTGCGCGCTGAGGCCGGCCCTCCAGGCCGGATCGCCCGGCCGCCCCCGTTCCAGGAGCCTTGCGCGAGGTTACTATCGCCACGAGGCCTGTCCCTGGGGAGTTGAATCATGATCGAAGCTGTCGGCCTGTTCGTGCTGGGCCTGCTGCTGCTGGCCCTGGGCGGCGACTCGGTGGTCAAGGGCGCATCGGGGCTGGCCCAGCGCCTGGGCGTTTCGCCGTTCGCCGCCGGCCTGGTGCTGGTGGCCTTCGCGACCTCGCTGCCCGAGCTGGCGGTGAACCTGCAGGCGGTGCTGCGCGGCCAGCAGGCGCTGGCGCTGGGCAACGCGGTCGGCAGCAACGTGGTCAATTTCGGCCTGACCCTGGGCCTGGCGGCGCTGGCCGCGCCGCTGACGGTGCGCTGGCGCGCGCTGGCGCCGCTGCTGCTGGTGCTGCTGCTGGGAACGCTGGGCGTGATCGGCCTGGGCCTGGACGGCGCGCTGAGCCGCGGCGAAGGCGTGGCCATGCTCGTGGTGTTCGTGGCCGTGGTCGTGTTCGCCACCGCGCGCACCCGCCACGAGAAGCCCGAGGTGCAGGACGCCATCGCCGCGTATGCGCAGACCCAGACCCATCTCGGCCTCAATCTGATCCGGCTGCTGATCGCCGCGGTGCTGCTGCACCTGGGCGCGTATCTCATCGTCGGCGGCCACGGCCTGTGGAGCCTGCACGCGCCGCTGCCGGCCGCGGCCGGCGGCTTCGGCTCGCCGAACGCGGCGATCATCGGCGCCGCGCTGGGCCTGTCGCCGCTGCTGACCGGCCTGCTGCCGGTGGCGATCGGCACCGCGCTGCCCGAGGCCGCCGCGGCTATCGCGGCGGCGCGGCGCGGGCAGGGCGAGATCGTGGTCGGCCACGTGATCGGCTCGAGCCTGTTCAACCTGTTGTTCGTGCTCGGCGGCATGGCCGCGCTGCGCACGCTGCCGCTGCCGGCGTCGTTCGTGCGCTTCGAATTGCCGGCCGCGGCGGTGTTCGCGCTGATGCTGTATCCGATGCTGCGCGGCGATCTGCGCATCAGCCGGCGCGAGGGCGCGGTGCTGGTGCTGGCGCTGCTGGCCTGGATCGGCCTGGAACTGGCGATGCTGGGCTGAGCCCGCGCCGGGCGCGGGCGCATAGGCGCGACGTCCACAATTTCCATGCAAACCCCCCGCCTATAATGGCGGGATGAGCGAAATCACCACTCCTACGCCGCGCACGCCGCGACGCGCCTTGCGCGCGCTCAGCGAGTTCTTCCGCCTCGAAGCCGCTGGCGGCATCGTCCTGATCGCCGCCGCGGTGCTGGCGCTGATCGCCGCCAATTCGCCGCTGCAATCGGCCTACGGGGCCTTCCGCGAGATTCCGGTGCAGGTGCGCATCGGCGCGCTCGACATCGGCAAACCGCTGCTGCTGTGGATCAACGACGGGCTGATGGCGATCTTCTTCCTGGTCGTGGCCCTGGAGATCAAGCGCGAAGCGCTGAGCGGGCAACTGGCCGAGCGTTCGCAACTGGTGCTGCCGTTGGTGTGCGCGATCGCCGGCGTGGCGGCGCCGGCGCTGCTGTTCTACGCGTTCAACCGCGGCGATGCCGCGGCGATGCGCGGCTGGGCGGTGCCGACCGCGACCGACATCGCCTTCGCCCTGGGCGTGCTGGCGCTGCTGGGCTCGCGCGTGCCGGCGGCGATGAAGCTGCTGCTGTCGACCATCGCCGTCATCGACGACCTGATCGCGATCCTGATCATCGCGTTCTTCTATTCGCACGGCCTGTCGGTGACCGCGCTGATCTGGGCGGCGGTGGCGCTGGCGGCGATGTGGCTGCTCAACCGGCGCGGGGTCAAGTCGCTGGGGCCGTACCTGGCGCTGGGCGTGGTGCTGTGGGTGTGCGTGCTCAAGTCCGGCGTGCATGCGACGCTGGCCGGCGTCGCCACCGGCCTGATGATTCCGCACGTCGACAAGCGCAACAACATCGACGACGACAAGGAGCACTCGCCGCTGGAGACCCTCGAGCACGCGCTGCACCCGTGGGTCGCCTACGCGATCCTGCCGCTGTTCGCCTTCGTCAACGCCGGCCTGTCGCTGGGCGGGATCGAGATGAAGGACATGCTGGCGGCGCTGCCGATGGGCGTGGTGATCGGCCTGGTGGTCGGCAAGCCGGTCGGCATCGTCGGCGCGGCGCTGGCGATGCGCGCGCTGGGCTGGGCCCGGTTCCCGGCCGGGATGGACCTGCGGGCGATGGTCGGCCTGGGCCTGATGTGCGGCATCGGCTTCACCATGAGCCTGTTCATCGCCTCGCTGGCCTACCAGGAGCCGCTCTTGTTCGACGAAGCCGTTCTCGGCATTCTCGGCGCCTCGCTGCTGTCGGCGGTGATCGGTTACTTCTGGCTGCGCGCGGTATTGCCCGCGCGCGGCGGCGCCCAGGGTTAAGACGAACGGATGAAGCACGCATTGGTGTTCGGCGGCAGCGGCCAGATCGGCCTGCCGCTGCTGCAGCGGTTGTACCAGGACGGCTGGCGGGTCACCGCGATTTCGCGCGGCGAGCAGACCGACCGGCCCGGCCTGCACTGGCTGCAGGGCGATCTGCAGAACATGCCGGAATTGCCCAAGCGCGTGGACGCGATCTTCAGCTGCGGGCCGCTGCTCAAGTTCGCCCGGTGGTACGACGGCTCGGGCATCGAGGCCAGCCGCGTGGTCGCGTTCGGCTCGACCAGCGCCGAGACCAAGCGCGGTTCGGCCGACGCCGAGGAGCGCCGGGTCGCGGCCGAACTGCGCGAGGGCGAGGCGGCCTTGTTCGCCGCCGCGCAGCCGCGCAGCGACGCGGCCACGGTGCTGCGGCCGACCCTGATCTACGGCGCCGGCCGCGACGCCACCCTGACCCGGATCGCGCAACTGGCCAGGCGCCTGCGCTATTTCCCGCTGCCGCGCGGCGCCAACGGCCTGCGCCAGCCGGTGCACGTGGACGACCTGGCCGACGCCGCGTTCGCGGCGCTGGCGGCGCCGGCGAGCTTCGGCAAGACCTATGCGGTGCCGGGCGGCGAAACCCTGAGCTATCGCGACATGGTCGCGCGCACCCTGGCCTGCCTGCGCCCGCCGGTGCGGCTGATCGAGCTGCCCTCGCCGTTGTTCAATCTGGCATTGCTGGCGGCCCAGGCCACCGGCCGCGCCACCGGGCTGGGCGAGGCGGCGGTGCGGCGCATGCGCAGCGACATGGCCTTCGACATCGGGCCGGCGCAGCGCGATTTCGGCTACGCGCCGCGGCCGTTCCGACCGAGCGCGGAGATGTTCGACCCCCCGCGCGGTTGAACTGTAGGAGGGCCTTCAGGCCCGATGCCTTCGTTTCGGATCGCCGCGATCCGGCCGGAAAGCATCGGGCCTGAAGGCCCTCCCACAGAGGCCTCGAACCATCGGGCCTGAAAGCCTCCACACAGGCCTGCGCCCATTCCAGCCCGTTTCAGCGCGCGCGCGACTTGGCCAGATTGCGCAGCGCGATCATCAGCACCCCGCCCAGCACCATCGCCCCGCCGAGCCACAGGCTCGGCCCCGGCCGATCGCCCCAGAAGGCGATGCCCAGGCCGATCGCGATCACCGGCGCCAGCAGCAGCCACGGGGTGATCTGCGCGACCGGATGGCGCTGCACCAGCACGTAGAACAAACCGTGGCCGAGCAGCGAGGACACGAACGCGGCATAGGCCACGCCGGCCCAGGCCACCCAGCCGACCTGCGGCAGCGCGGCCACGCCGCCGGGCTCCAGCCACAGGCTGATCGCCAGCAGCGGCGTCACCGCGATCAGCGCGGTCCAGCCTTGCTGGCTGAACATGTCGAGCCCGCGCAGGCCTTTCATCAGCACCGTGCCCAGGGCGAGGAAGCCGGCCGAGACCAGCATCAGCACCACCGCCAGCGGGTGGTCGAGCACCATCGGGTCGAAGCCCAGCACCAGCACGCCGCAGAAGCTGACCGCGATCGCCGCGCCGGTGCGCCAGGCGAAGCGCTCGCCGAGCAGCCACCACGCCAGCAGCGCGGTCATCGGCACATAGCTCTGCATCACGATCGCCGGCGAGGACAGATCGCCGGCGGCCTTGAGCGCGCTGAAGCTCAGGCCGAAATGCATCACCCCGATGCACAGGCACACCGCGACCAGGCGCGGCCATTGCCCGGGCGCCGGGCGCTTGAGCAGGAACGCCAGCGGCACCGCCAGCGCGGCGAAGCGCAGCGCGGTGAACAGGAACGGCGGGATTTCGCGCAAGGCCAGCGCCGAGGTCAGGAAGTTGATCGCCCACGACAGGACGACGAGCAGCAGCAGGAGCAGATCGCGGGCGGGCATGGCCGGGACAGGTGGGCTATCGTGGCCGCCTTGCGGGCGGACGCGAATGGCGTGATGGGGCGGACATTGTGAGGCAAGCGATGCAGGCTGCGGGACCGATGGGCTGGGGATTGGCGTTGCTCGCGGTCCTGGTGCTGGGGCTGGCGCCGGCGGCGTGGCTGCTGCGCGCGCGGGTCGCGCGTGCGGTCGGCGCGCGGCCGGCGTTCGGCGCGGCGCTGTGGACGGTGCTGTTCGGCGCGGTGCTGTGGGCGATGCTGGCGGTGGCCGCGCTGATCGCCACGAACGGCACGGCGCTGGGCTCGGGCGCGCCGTTCGCGGCGCTGGCGGTGGCGCTGTCGTGGCTGGCGCTGGGCGTCGGCGTGCGCTTGTATCTGCCCGATCCGGCCGGGGCCAGGCTGGCGTGGCCGCGGGCGTTGTGGGCGGCGCTGCCGTCGGTGGTGGTGTTGTGGGGCGAGGTGGCGGTGGTGCGGCAGGCGCTGCGCTGGGTCGATGTCGGTTGAGCGTGGGGCGGTTGCGCGGTCGTTGCGTTGGCGCGGTCGCGGCTCGCGCCGCTCCTACAGGGGCTTCGGCCGCTACGTATCCGACTGTAGGAGCGGCGCAAGCCGCGACCGCGACAACGCAACCACGCCGCCACCGGCCGCCCCCGAACACCGCACGCCGAAACGCGCGCCGGCTTCAACCCGACGGAAACGAATGCATGGACATCGCGATGATCGGCAAAGTAGTCCTCGCCGCGCTGTGCATCGCGCTGCTGGTCGTGGCCTTGTTCCTGGTGTGGCTCAAGCCGGTGGCCTGGGTGCTGCGGCGCCTCGCGCCGCGCGCGCTCGGCGCGCCGCTGCGCGACGGCGCGGCGATGCAGGCGGTGCAGTTCGCGTTGATGTCGATGATGCCGGCCGCGCTGACCTGGGGCCTGTTCGGTGCGCAGGCGCCGCAGTGGCTGCAGATCGCCGTAATCGCCGCCTTGCCGTGGCTGGCCCTGACCCTCGGCCTGCGCCTGGCGCTGCGCGACGGCGAGCGCCGGCCGCTGTCGTGGCCGCGCGCCGGCGCGCTCGCGCTGCCGGCGGCGCTGGCCTGGTGGCTGGTTACGGCGCTGGTGCTGAGCGTCCCGCTGCTGCTCGGCTGGTTCAGCCCGCCGCCGATGCTGGCCGGCTGAGCGCGCCGCTCAGTACGACCAGCCCAGCTTGCGATAGAGCTTGGCCAGCACCCACGCCGGGCCGATCAGCAGATAGGTCAGGTCGGTCAGGAAGCTCGGCTTCTTGCCTTCGATCTTGTGGCCGATGAACTGCGCGATCCAGGCCACCACGAACACGCCGATCGCGCTCCACAGCAGGGTGCGGATGCCGAAGCGCTGCGCGATCCAATAGGTCAGCGCCGACAGCGCGACGAACTGGACCAGCATGCCGAGCCCGAGCGGGCGCGAGGCGCGGTAGTAGAACAGCATCGCCGCGAACATCGGCAGCGCCGCCCACACGCCGGGGCGGAACATCGCGTCGGGCGAGGGGATGCACCACAGCAGCGCGATCACGCTCCACAGGATCGCCGGCACGGCGAACACGTGGATGCGCTGGTTGGTGGCGTTGCGGTGATCGCCGGAATAGCTGGCGAACCAGCGGTCGATCGGGCGTTGCGTAACGGCGGCGGGGTGGGCGAGGGTGCTCATGGACGGCTCCCGTGGGTGTGGCGCGGGCGCGCGGCCCGCGGAGTGGCCGAGGCGCCCGGGACGGACGCGCGGCTCGGACGGCTCGAACGGGCCGGGCGCGGGCCCCGGCGCGGGCCCGCGGCGCTCAGTGCGCCGCCGACTTCGAGAATAGCTGGATCACCAGCACCCCGGCCACGATCAGGCCGATCCCGGCGATCGCGCCGGCGTCGAGGTGCTGCTTCATGAACAGCCAGCCGATCAGCGAGATCAGCACGATGCCGACGCCCGACCACAGCGCATAGGCGATCCCGACCGGGACGGTCTTGAGCACCAGCGACAGGAAGTAGAACGCGACTCCGTAGCCGGCGGCGACGATCAGCGACGGACCGGCCTTGGTGAAGCCCTCGGAGGTCTTCAGCGCGCTGGTGGCGACGACCTCGGCGGCGATGGCGACGGCCAGGTACAGGTAACCGATGTTCATGCGGAGGCGGGGCTGCGGCGAGGGGGATCGGCAGGGTAGCGCGCATGGGGCGGGCGGGAGTTAGCTGGCGGCGATGGGGCCAGTGTCGCGCGTGGTGCGGGCGGGGTCTGTAAAGCGGGCGACAGTTGGCGGGGCGTGGGTTGGGGGGCGCGTCGGCGCGCGATCGGGCGGGAACGCCGGTCGTCGGTCTTGCCTCGGCGGCCCATTGGCCGCGTCGCGGCTTGCGCCGCTCCTACAGGTAGCCTCTGTGCCCCCTCCCGCCAATCCGAACCACGGCGCCACAACATCCGGCTACGCACCCCCAAAACGACGAAGGGCCGCTCGCGCGGCCCTTCCTCTCGCAGTTCGCAGCGTTCCGGCTCAGTCGACCGAAATGCCCGCCAGCTTCTGCAGCGCCTCGGCGTACTTCGCCCGGGTCCGCTCGATCACCTGCGCCGGCAGGTTCGGCCCCGGCGGGGTCTTGTCCCAGTCCAGCGTCTCCAGGTAGTCGCGCACGAACTGCTTGTCGTAGCTCGGCGGGCTGGTGCCGACCTGGTACTGGTCGGCCGGCCAGTAGCGCGAGGAGTCCGGCGTCAGCATCTCGTCCATGACGTAGAGCCGGCCGTCCGCGTCGGTGCCGAACTCGAACTTGGTGTCGGCCAGCAGGATGCCGCGCTGGGCCGCGTAATCGGCGGCGTAGCGGTACAGGCGCAAGGTCGCGTCGCGCACCGCTTCGGCCAGCTCGGCGCCGACCGTGCGCACCGCGGTGTCGAAGTCGATGTTCTCGTCGTGGTCGCCGACGGCGGCCTTGGTCGAGGGGGTGAAGATCGGCTCGGGCAACTGCTCGGCCTGGCGCAGCCCGCCGGGCAGGGCGATGCCGCTGATCCGGCCGGTGCGCTGGTAGTCCTTCCAGCCGCTGCCGATCACGTAGCCGCGGGCGATGCATTCGATCGCCACCGGCTTGAGCTTCTTGGTCACCACCGTGCGCTTGGCGTACAGCGCCGGATCGACGCCGTCGGGCAGCACCGCGGCGACCTCGATGCCGGTGAGGTGGTTGGGGATGATGTGCGCGGTCTTGCCGAACCAGAAATTGCTGATCTGGCACAGCATCTCGCCCTTGCCCGGGATCGGGTCGGGCAGCACGACGTCGAAGGCGCTGAGGCGGTCGGTGGCGACCATCAGCAGGCAGTCGCCGCCGGGCGCGGCGCCGGCGGGCAAGCGGTCGGCGGGCAGATCGAAGACATCGCGGACCTTGCCGCGATGGCGCAAGGGCAGGCCGGGCAGTTCGGATTGCAGCAGCGTGGTCGTCAACGTGGGGACCCCTGATGGCGTAAGGCACGACTCCCCGCCGCGTCTTGCGCGCCCGGACGGTCGTGGGCCCGGGCCTTCCGGGCCGCCCGGACTCGCGCGCGGGCGCGCGACGGGGCCGGGCAGTGTACGCCGCTTGCGGCCGCCGTGCAGGCCCGGCGTCG
>NZ_LXSD01000100.1:0-4530 GCF_017168095.1 Lysobacter enzymogenes
CCCGGCGAACGCGCGGCCGACGCGGGCCCCGCGGGGCGCGCGCCGGCCCCGCGTTCGCCAGCGCAGCCCGCGCAGGAGCCGTCGATGCCCAGCAACGATCCCGACGACCTCGCCGCGTACTTCCGCCCCGGCGATCCCGAACCCACCGGCGCGCAGGTCATCACTGCCTTGCAGCAGGCGGGCGTGCGCACCGGCCTGGGCGCGTTCAATCCGCCCGGCACCAGCCCGCCGCTGGCCGGGCTGGCGGTACCCGAGGATTTCGAACTGCCTCCGGGCTATGTCCGTCACCATCAGGTCACCGACGAAGGCGTGGCGATCGAACCGGTGCTGATGTTCGCGCCCGGCTTCGTCCTGCGCGATGCGCAAGGGCGGCCGCGGGCGATGCCGCAGGACCGGATCGTGCCGCCGGACCTCGCGCCGCCCGGGCTGCCGCTGCGGCCGATCCGGATTCCCCCGCACTGACACCGCGACACGGAGCGTTTCGACTTTGATCCACGAGCGGTGGTCTTGGGCGCGCTGGCGCAGCTTCGCCGGCATCGTCGCCAGTGCGGTCTTGTTCGGTCTGTATGCTCGCGGCGGCGCGGCCTGGGGCCTGGGCTTCGTCGCGCTGGTGCCGTGGCTGCTGACGCTGCAGCGCGACACCACGATGCTGCGCGCGCTGGCCGGCGGCGCGTTGATGAGCGTCGCCTTCGTGGCCGCGGTGTTGTATTGGTTCGGCGCGGCGATCGGCGCCTACCTCGGCCTGGGCGCGGCCAGCGCCACCGCAGCGATGCTGGTGCTGGCGCCGGTGCTGCAGCCGCAGTTCCTCGCCTTCGCGCTGGTGCGGCAGTGGGCCGGGCGCCGCTTCGGGCCGGTGCTGCGCGCGCTGGCCGCGGCGTCGGCGTGGGTGGCCTGCGAGTGGCTGGCGCCGAAATTGCTGGGCGATACGCTCGGGCACGGCCTGTATCCGTCGGCGGTGTTGCGCCAGGTCGCCGATCTCGGCGGCGCCGCGGGCCTGAGCGTGTTGCTGCTGCTGGTCAACGAAGCGCTGGCGCTGGCCATCGAACAACGCCGTCGCGGCGTGCGCGCGCTGGCGAAGCCGCTGGCGGCGGCCGCGCTGATCCTCGCCTGCATGACCGGCTACGGCCTCGCACGGCGCGCGGCCCTGCAAGCGCCGCCGCCGCCCGCGCCGTCGCTGCGCGTGGCCATGGTCCAGGCCAGCATCACCGATTACGAACGCCTGCGCCGGCAGATCGGCGCGTATGCGGTGGTGCGCAAGGTGCTCGACACCCACTACGCGCTGTCGGCCTCGGCGATCCGCGACCACGGCGCGGACGTGCTGTTATGGTCGGAAACCGTGTATCCCACCAGCTTCGGCCACCCGCGCAGCGCCGACGGCGCCGAGCTCGATCGCGAACTGCAAGGCTTCGTCGAACACGCCGGCGTGCCGCTGGTGTTCGGCACCTACGACCGCGACGCCGAAGGCGAATACAACGCGGCCGCCTTCCTCGAACCCGGCCGCGGCCTGCTCGGCTTCTATCGCAAGACCCATCCGTTCCCGCTGACCGAGACCGTGCCGGCGTGGCTGGACAGCCCGTGGCTGCGGCGCGCGCTGCCGTGGACCGGCGGCTGGCGCGCCGGCGACGGCGCGCGGGTGCTGCCGCTGCGCAGCGCCGACGGCCGCGAGGTCGAGGTGGTGCCGCTGATCTGCCTGGACGACGTGCATCCCGACCTGGCCATCGCCGGCGCCCGCCTCGGCGCGCAGGCGATCCTCGGGATGTCCAACGATTCGTGGTTCACCGACTACCCGATGGGCGCGCGCCTGCATCTGGCGGTCGCGGCGTTCCGCAGCATCGAGACGCGGCTGCCGCAGGTGCGCGTCACCACCAACGGGCTCAGCGCGATCATCGACGACAGCGGCGAGGTGCTGGCGAGCACCGCGACCGGCGATCAGGCGGTGCTGACGGCCGTCATCGGCGCGCGCGATCCGGCGCCGACGCTGATGGTGCGCTGGGGCGACTGGGTCGGACGCGCGGGCGCCGTGTGGCTGCTCGCCCTGGCCGCGCTGTCGCTGTGGCGCGCCTCGCGCCGCCGCGCCGCCGCCGCGCCTGCGCTGGCAGCGACGACGCTCGATGTGGTGGTGCTGACGCCGCCGTGGCGGGCGCTGGCCGCCGCGCTGAGGCTGTGCGCCGGCGTGGGTCTGCTGTGGCTGGCCTACGACATGGTCGCGCGCATCGGTTTGCAGGTTCAGTCGCTGGCGCAGCTGCGGCTGTTCGCCGCGATGGTGGTCGCGCCCGCGCTGGCTACATGGGCGATCGAGCGCGCGTTCGCCGCGCAGGCGCGGGTCGAAGGCGCGACCTGGGTGCTGGAGCAACGCCGGCAGCGCATCGAACTGCCGCTGGCCTCGTTGGCCGCGCTGCGGCCCTGGCGTATCGCGCTGCCGCGCAGCGGCGTCGATGTGCGCCTGGCCGCGGGGCCGCTGTGGACGCGCAGCGTCGCGGTGGCCGGCCCGCGCGCCTTGCAACACCTGCTCGCCGCCAGCGGCGCGCCGATCGGCTGGGACGGCCGTTTCGCCGCGGCCTGGGCCGGTTTTCTCCAGGCCCGCGCGGATGCGCGCCGGCCGCGGCTCGATCATGGCCTGCTCAAGTTCGCGCTGTTCCCGCTGCTGCTGGCGCTGGTCGCGTTCCGCCTGCATCAGGTCATCGCCTTCGGCGGCACCTTCGGCGAGTACTACAGCTACGGGCTCGGCGCCTACCTCAGCGGCTTGCTGATCTGGTGGGCGTCGTGGTCGATCGGGCTGATGCTGTTCGCGGCGTTGTTGCGGATCGCGATCGAAACCGCCGCGGCGCTCGCCGCGGCGCTGCGCCCGGCGCAGGCAGCGGCGGTGCGCGACGCGCTGGAATGGCTGGGGCGGCTGGCGTTCTACCTCGGCGTGCCGGCGTGGCTGGCGGTGCGGTTGCTGGCGACGGGGTAGCCGCGGCCATTGTGCGGACTTCCGCGCCGCAGCCGCGCAAGCGCGACTAGTCCGCCGCGCGATGCGGGTGCGAGCATCGCCCGGACCTTCGCCGCCGGGAGCTTCGATGAACCTCACCGCCCGCCTGTTGCGCCGCAAATCGGTCGAACAGCTGCAACGCCAGGCGCAGGCGCGCGGCGAGCTGCAGCGGGTGCTGGGGCTGTGGCATCTCACCGCGATCGGCCTGGGCGGGATCATCGGCATCGGCATCTTCGTGCTGACCGGCACCGTCGCCGCCGGCCACGCCGGGCCGGCGGTGGTGCTGTCCTTCCTCATCGCCGGGGTCGCCAGCGCGGCGGCGGCGCTGTGCTACGCCGAGTTCGCCGGGCTGATCCCGGTCTCGGGCAGCGCCTACACCTACGGCTACGCGGTGCTCGGCGAGTTCGCCGGCTGGCTGATCGGCTGGGACTTGCTGCTGGAATTCGCGCTGATCGCCGCGGTGGTGGCGGTGGGCTGGTCGGGCTATGTGCAGGCGCTGCTGGCGGCGGCCGGGGTCGAGCTGCCGCTGTGGGCGCGCGGCGCGTACTTCGGCGACGCGCCCGGGCAGATCGTCAACCTGCCGGCGGTGTTCGTGGCGCTGGCGATCACCGCGCTGCTGGCGTTCGGCACCCAGGCCGGCGCGCGCTTCAACACCGTGGTGGTGGCGATCAAGATCGGCGCGGCCGCGCTGGTGATCGTCGCCGGCGCGGCGTTCGTCGACCCGGCGCGCTGGCAGCCGTTCATGCCGTTCGGCTTCGGCGGCGTGGTGACCGGCGCCTCGATCGTGTTCTTCGCCGTGTTCGGCTACGAAATGATGACCACCGCGGCCGAGGAGGCGATCGACCCGCAGCGCGACCTGCCGCGCGCGGTGGTGCTGTCGCTGGCGATCGCGATGACGCTCTACGTCGGCATCTGCCTGGTGCTGACCGGGATCGTGCCCTACGCCACGCTCGACAACGACGCGCCGGTGGCCAACGCCTTCGCCGCGATCGGCCAGCCGCGGGTGATGGTGGCGATCTCGCTGGCCTCGGTGTGCGGGATCACCAGCGTAATCTTCGCCAACCTGATGGCCGGCGCGCGGATCTGGTTCGCGCTGGCGCGCGACGGCCTGCTGCCGCGCTGGTTCGGCCAGACCCATCCGCGCTGGCGCACGCCGTGGCGCACCACCTGGCTGATCGGCGCGGTGGCGGCGCTGGCGGCGGGGCTGTTCACCCTGGAAGAGCTGGCCAAGCTGGTCAACATCGGCGTGCTGTGCGCGTTCGTGGTGATCTGCAGCGCGGTGCTGGTGCTGCGCCGGACCCGGCCCGAGCTGGAGCGGCCGTTCCGCACCCCGTTCGCGCCGTGGGTGCCGCTGATCGGGATCGGCTTTTCGCTGTGGCTGATCTCGGGGCTGCCGTGGGTCACCTACGAGCGCTTCGCGCTGTGGCTGCTGATCGGCTGCGCGCTGTACTTCGGATACGGTATCCGCCACAGCAAGCTGGCGAACGCGCCCGCCGACGCCGGCTGAGCGCGTCGCGCGTCGCGCTCAGCGCTGGCCGCCGGCGGCGTGGCCGGCTTCG
>NZ_LXSD01000101.1:0-1409 GCF_017168095.1 Lysobacter enzymogenes
CAGCGGCGGCCGGGGCGGGCGTGCCCTCGGCGGCGGGCGCGCTCGGCGCCTCGGTCTTGCCGCACGCGGCCAGCGCGAACAATGCGCTGAGCACCAGCGGATAACGGGACAGGGTGGCGATACGCGAATTCATCGGGATCTCCGCAGAAAAAGCTGGGAATGTCGGTTGCGGCGGCGATGCCGTCCGCGAGGCCCGCCAGCATAGCGGGCGGGCGACTTAACGGGGAGTGTAGGGGCTGCGGCGGGGAAACGAGGGATCAGGGACAGGGGGAATGGCGGCGAATCGAATCCCGCCATTGCCTGTTCCCATTGCCCCTCAGCGCTTCGCCTTGGCCCGCTCGCGCGCGATCAGGTGATCGGCCACGCGCAGGATGTCGTCGAAACCCTTCTGAGTGGTGATGCGGTACTTGCCCGCGACCACCATGCCGGGAGTGCCGTCGACGCCGGAGGCCATGATGAAGTCGGTGGCGCGCTTCATCGCCTGCTCGGTGGCCTTGCCGGTCATGGTCGCGGCGAAGGTGCTCGGGTCGGCGCCGAACTTGGCGTAGAAGCCGGCGATTTCCTGCGCGCTGGCGTTCTGGATCGGCAGGCTCTTGTCTTCGTGCAGGGCCTTGAACACCGCCTCGTGGGTCTGCGGCAGAAGCTTGAGCGACTGCGCGGTGTAGAAGGCCTGCGCGTACGGCGTCCAGTAGCCGCCCCACGGCGCGGCCAGCGGGACGAAGTTGACGTCGGCCGGCAGCCTGGCCTTCCACTTCGACACCAGCGGCTCGAAGTGCGCGCAGTGCGGGCAGGTGTAGCCGAACACTTCGACCACCTCGACCTTGCCGGCCGGCGTGGCGAACGGCTTGCCGCCGGGGATCTCGACGTAGTCCACGCCGGGTTCGGGCGCGGGGCCGGCCGGGGCGGCGGCCTTGGGCGCGGCGGCGGCGGCGAAGGGAATCACGGCGAGCAGCAGCAAGGTGGCGAGGCGTCGGTTCATCGGAAAGGGTCTCGTCGAAGTGGGGCCGGCTGCGCGTCGCGCCGGTGGAGCGGGCAGGGAAAGCGAAATCGCGTCGCCAAGGATAGCGGTGGGCGCGGGCGACCAGGAGTGCGGGGTGGGACCGGGCGACGGTAGCGGAGTTCCCGCGCGGCTGCGCGGTGTGAGGTGCGTCACTTTTACCCAGGCGGTGGTGAGCTTTGTGTAGGAGCGGCGCGAGCCGCGACTGCGGCAGCGCGGCTACGTCGCTGCTTTCGCAGCGGTTGCGTTGTCGCAGTCGCGGCTTGCGCCGCTCCTACAGGGGGCGGTGCGGTTACAAACAAAAACGCCGGCGCGAGGCCGGCGTTTTCGTCGCTGTCGCGCGCGCTCAGCCCTTGGCGGGCGTCGCCGGCGCGCCGGCCGGCTTGGGCGCGGGCGCCGGGGCGGCCGCGGG
>NZ_LXSD01000102.1:0-2542 GCF_017168095.1 Lysobacter enzymogenes
CGCTGGCGGCCGGAGCGGACGCGGCGGCCTTGGCCGGGCGCGGCGCGGGCGCGGCTGCCGCAGCGGGTTCGCTGGCGGGCATCGGCGCGGGAATCAGGGGGCTGGCATCGGCGACGATGGCCGGAGCGGCCTCAGCGGCCTTGCTGGCGCGCGGCTTGCGCACGCGCTTCTCGGCGGTGTCGCCAGCGTCGGGGGTCTTATCGGACAAGCGGAGGTTCCTCGCTAAGCGGCGAGCGCTCGCATCGGGCGAGCGGGACGTCAGGGACGTGGGTTGATGTGATGAGTTGCTAGACGGGGTGCGGCGCGGGGACGCGGAGTCCGACGCCGGGTACTGCGAAACTAGCACTGCTGCGGGGCTGCGGCAAGATTCCTGCATCCTGCCGTTCACCTGGCCGGGCCGGCGTCGGCCGGTTCGGGCTCAGGAGCGCCCGCGCCCGTGGCGGGCGCGAACGTGGTGTCGCTGCGGATCGCGCTGCGGACTGCGCCGCGCGCTGTGGATCGCGTGGATCCGCTTGAAGCTTGCTGGCCGAAGCCGCCCGGGCCGCCGCGCTCGCGCCGGCCCGGTCCGCGGCGCCGGACTCAGATGGCCTTGTCGATCATCTGGGTCAGCAGGGTCTTGATGTTCGGCGGCGCGCCCAGCTGGGTCGAGTGGATCTGGCCGTCCTTGAACATCATCAGCATCGGAATGCTGCGGATGTTGAAACGTACGCCGAGCGCGGGGTGTTCCTGCACGTCGACCTTGACCACCTTGGCGCGGCCGTCGTACTGCTCGGCCAGCTGCTCGACGATCGGGCCGATGGCCTTGCACGGGCCGCACCACGGCGCCCAGAAATCGACCAGGACGGGTTCGGACGACTGCAGCACGGTGGCGTCGAAATCGGTAGCGCCAGCATGCAGAACTTTTTCGCTCACGGGGGTCTCCTGCGGGTGCCAAACCATACGGTTTTGGCTAATTTGGAACGGAACGCCCGGGCGGGCCATGCCGGGCGGGGGCTTACGCTAAACTGGGGCGTTTCGTGGCGCCTTCAAGGCCCCTTCAAGGGCTGGGACACAGCGTATCGCGTCGCGCCACGGCCTCCTCGAACCGGTCTTCCCGATGCATAAAACGGGTGCCGGCTCGGCCCCGGCAGTCTGCTTCGCCGACGCCACCCACGCAAGCGACACCCTATGGCGCCGAACCGGCGCGGATTCCGGAAACGCATGAGCGACAAGCCTTTAACCGATATCACGTTCTCCTCCTTCGACCTGCATCCGAGCTTGCTCGCGGGTCTGGAAGCGGCCGGGTTCTCCCGCTGCACCCCGATCCAGGCGCTGACCCTGCCGATCGCCCTGACCGGCCGCGACGTCGCCGGCCAGGCCCAGACCGGCACCGGCAAGACCCTGGCCTTCCTGGTCGCGGTCATCAACCGCCTGCTGACCCGCCCGGCCCTGGCCGAGCGCAAGCCCGAAGACCCCCGCGCGCTGATCCTGGCGCCGACCCGCGAGCTGGCGATCCAGATCCACAAGGACGCGGTCAAGTTCGGCTCCGAGCTGGGCCTGAAGTTCGCCCTGGTCTACGGCGGCGTCGACTACGACAAGCAGCGCGAGCTGCTGCAGAAGGGCGCCGACGTCATCATCGCCACCCCGGGCCGGCTGATCGACTACGTCAAGCAGCACAAGGTGGTCTCGCTGCACGCCTGCGAAGTGTGCGTGCTCGACGAAGCCGACCGCATGTTCGACCTGGGCTTCATCAAGGACATCCGCTTCCTGCTGCGGCGCATGCCGATCCGCACCGAGCGCCAGACCTTGCTGTTCTCCGCGACGCTGAGCCACCGCGTGCTGGAGCTGGCCTACGAGCACATGAACGAGCCCGAGAAGGTCGTGGTCGAGACCGAGTTCATCACCGCGGCCAAGGTCCGGCAGAAGGTCTATTTCCCGGCCGACGACGAGAAGATCCCGCTGCTGCTGGGCCTGCTGTCGCGCAGCGAGGGCGCGCGCACGATGGTGTTCGTCAACACCAAGGCCTTCGTCGAGCGCGTCGCGCGCGCGCTGGAGCGCGGCGGCTACCGGGTCGGCGTGCTGTCGGGCGACGTGCCGCAGAAGAAGCGCGAGTCGCTGCTCAACAAGTTCCAGAAAGGCCAGCTCGAGATCCTGGTCGCCACCGACGTGGCCGCGCGCGGCCTGCACATCGACGGCGTCAGCCACGTCTACAACTACGACCTGCCGTTCGACGCGGAAGACTACGTCCACCGCATCGGCCGCACCGCGCGCCTGGGCGCCGAGGGCGACGCGATCAGCTTCGCCTGCGAGCGCTATGCGATGAGCCTGCCGGACATCGAGGCCTACATCGAGCAGAAGCTGCCGACCGCCCCGGTCGACGCCGAACTGCTGGTGGCGCTGCCGCGTCCGCAGCGCGAGGCGCCGGCGCTGGAAGAGGGCGAAGAGGAAAGCGAGAGCATCGGCGCGATCTTCAAGGAAGCGCGCGAGCAGCGCGCCGCCGACGAACAGCGGCGCGGCGGTGGCGGCAGCGGCCGTGGCCGCGGCGGCCCCGGCGGGCGCAGCG
>NZ_LXSD01000103.1:0-17988 GCF_017168095.1 Lysobacter enzymogenes
CGCGGCGCCGCCGCGCGCGTCCGCACCCACGCCCGCCGGCGCGCCCGCATGGGGCCCGCTCAAGCAGATCGACGCCGGCGCGCTGCGGGTGAGCTACGCCGAGCTCGGCCCGCGCCACGGCACCCCGGTGCTGCTGCTGCACGGCTGGCCCTACGACATCCACACCTACGCCGACGTCGCGCCGATCCTCGCCGGCCAGGGCTACCGCGTGATCGTCCCCTACCTGCGCGGCTACGGCCCGACCGCGTTCCTGTCCGCCGACACCCCGCGCAACGGCCAGCAGGCCGCGCTCGCCGTCGACGCCATCGCCCTGCTCGACGCGCTGGGCATCGAATCGGCGATCGTCGGCGGCTGCGACTGGGGCGCGCGCACCGCCGGCATCCTGGCCGCGTTGTGGCCGCAGCGCTGCAAGGCGCTGGTCTCGGTCAGCGGTTATCTGATCGGCAACCAGCAGGCCGGCCAAACGCCGCTGCCGCCGAAAGCCGAGCTGCAATGGTGGTACCAGTTCTACTTCGCCACCGAGCGCGGCGAACGCGGCTACGCCGAACACCGCGACGAATTCGCCCGCCTGATCTGGGAACTGGCCTCGCCGCAATGGCGCTTCGACGACGCCACCTTCGCCCGCAGCGCCGCCGCCTTCGCCAACCCCGACCACGTCGCCATCGTCGTCCACAACTACCGCTGGCGGCTGGGCCTGGCGCAAGGCGAAGCGCGCCTCGACGGGTTGGAAGCGCGGCTGGCGAAGGCCCCGAACATCGCGATCCCGACGATCACCCTGGAAGGCGACGCCAATGGCGCGCCGCATCCGCCGGCGTCGGCTTACGCGAGCAAGTTCACCGGCAAATACCGGCACCGCGAGATCGAGGGCGGCATCGGCCACAACCTGCCGCAGGAAGCCCCGCAAGCCTTCGCGCGGGCCGTTATCGACGTAACCCGGCTCTGACGAATGTTCCGCCCGCCCCCTGTAGGAGCGGCGCAAGCCGCGACCGCGAACCAGCCGCTCGCGGCGCAACCTTCGTCGTAGCTGCGGATTCGCGGTCGCGACTCGCGTCGCTCCTACAGGGCGATCACGCGGCTTTCGTCGCGCTCAGCGCCCGCCCGCGTCCTGCCACTCCGCGCCTTCGGCCGTCTTCAGCTCGCGCGCCACCCGGCTCCACTCCGGCTCATGCCGCCAGCGCCGGGTCGTGCGCTGGAAGAACTGGCTGTTGGGCACCTGCAGCACCGTGTCGTCGCCGTTGGCATGGGTTTCCTGCAACGTCGTATAGACGAAGTTGATGTCGACCACGCGCCCCTTGAGCCCCGGCTTGTCGCCGTTCTCCAGCACCTCGATGTAGTCGTACAGACGGAACGGCCGCGTGGTCAGGATCAAGAACGCGCAGAAGATGTTCGACAACACGCTCCACGCCGCGAAGAACGCCACCGCGCCGACCGCCACGAACCCGGTCAGCGTGGTCCACACCACCGACCCGGAAATCCCGACCCGGTTGAGGAACATCAGCAGCGCGGTGATGTAGATCACCGTGCTCAACCCGCGCCGCAGCCCCAGCGCGAACGCCGGCGCGATGTCGTAGCGCGTCGACATCCGCCGCACCAACTGCCGCAGCAGCGTGGTCAACAGCCAGGCCACGGCCAGGATCGCGAAGGCCTCGCCGATCTTGGTGGCGATGTAGGTGGCCTGGGCGAGCATGGGAGGCATGGTGGGACGGTCCTGCGCGGGTCGAATGGAACGGCAGTGTACGAGGCCACGGGTTAGCGCGTCGTGCCGGCGCGGGCGAAACAGGCGCCCGCGCCGAGCCACCCGAAAGGTCCGCTCTGCACGCACTTGCGAAATGCCCTCCGACTCTAGCCGGCGGCAGACGCTTCGCACACAATCGCGATTCAACGACCTATAGGGGGTAGGCGTGGACCTGAGCAATGTCACTTTCAACAAGAACCACAAGCTCGAAGCGGCCGCGAAGGATGCGGTCACTGGGCTGCGCTTGCTCGTGTTCGCTTTTCTGGCCAGCATCCTGGCAACGGGGCTGGTGGCCGTAGCGGCGGCCGCGCACGACCCGGGAGCGCTGGGGTGGGTGGGGGCGGCGCTGACGGTCGCGGCATTCGTGGCCGGCGCGTACGGCAGTTATCTGGCGGCGAGCGCGCTGGGGTGGTCGGGCGCCATCACGGGCCTGATCGTGCTGTCTACGATCGTTCCTTATCTGCGGCTGATCTGCATCGTGGTGTTGCTGTTCTTCTCGGTCAGCCTGATCCGCAAGGCGGGATATCGGGTTTCCTTGTTCGGTCCGCTGTACAAGCGGCCGGAGGCTTGAGCATCCGCCGGCCGGAGGCATTCGCTTCTTGGCCGTCGGCCGGCGAAGGCGATCGGTAATGGGCAACCAACGCGAAATCCGCCAAGTGTCCCCGCGCGACGGCCTCGGCGTCGTCATCGCCGTGCGCGAGGGTCGGCGCGACGAGGTGCTGCGCGTCCTCGGGGACACCTCGGTGCGCCACTTCTACACGTTCTTCTGCCCGGCGGGTGTACGGATCGCGTTTCCGAATCTCGACGGGCCCGATGTGGACCAGGACCCGCAGGACTGCGATGTCGTCGTCATCCAGAGCGGCGGCAAGATGTGGTGCGGTTACGAGGCCTTCGTGCAGAGCCTGCGCGAGCTGGCGCCGTTCCTGGAGGATGCGAAGTTCTTCGTCGCCGACGAGGACTGGCTCGTCGACGAGGCCGATCTGCGCGACGGCGTCTTGCATTTCCGCCGCGTCGGCGAAGGCTATGTCGACGTGACGTCCTTCCTCGCAGAACGTCGCATCGGCGCGGCCGGCGAAGCGAAGCCCTCCGGGTCGTAAGCCGCGGCGCAATCCGTTACGCGACGGCGCGCTGCTTCGCCAGCGCCACTGCGTCGGCGCCGGCGGGGTAACTCAATCGCTGCGAAACATCGTTCGCCGCCCGCCACACCGCATCGGCGACATCCTTCTCATGCGTCACCGCAGCCACCTCGCCCAACCCCGCGAACACGCGCTGGGCGAACGGCGCATACGCCTCGGGAATCAACCCTTGCATCCGCTGCTGCCCGTTGGCGGTGAAGCGCGTGCTCGGCCCATAGCCGGGCTGGACCAGCTTGACCCGGATGTCGAAGGCCTCCAGCTCGTGCGCGAGCGAGGCGGTGAAGCCTTCGATCGCGGTCTTGCTGGCGGTGTAGGCGGCGACCAGCGGGAACGGGGCGAGCACGGCGCTGGAGGTGACGTTGACGAGGGTGCCGCCGCCGCGGGCGCGCAGGTGCGGGATCGCGGCCTGGCACACGGCCATGGCGCCGAAGGTGTTGGTGTCGAAGATCTCGCGCACGGTGGTCATGGGCGTGGCTTCGAACGCGCCGAACAGGCCCAGGCCGGCGTTGTTGACCAGCACGTCGATGGGGCCGGCAGCGTCCAGCGCTGCGGCGATGCTGTCCTCGCGGGTCACGTCCAGGGCGAGGATGCGCAGGCGGTCGTCGGCGGGCAGCAGCTCGGCGCGCGGGGTGCGCATGGTGGCGACGACGTTCCAGCCGTAGGCGAGGAAGTGGCGGGCGGTGGCCAGGCCATAGCCGGACGAGCAGCCGGTGATCAGGACGGTCTTCATTGCGGGCTCCGGGAGCGGTTGGGTGTGGCGCCACCTTAGGCCGCAGCCGGCGGATGTTCGATAAGATAAAGTCCTTGTTTCTTTAGCCAGAGTCCAGTCATGGGCGACCCGTTGTCCGAACTGGTGCAACTGCTGCGGCCGCGCGCGGTGTTCGCCAACCTGATCAGCGGGCGCGGCGCCTGGGCGGTGCGCTACGCCGAGTACGGCCAGCCCGGATTCTGCATCGTGCTGGAGGGGCATTGCCGGCTGGCGGTGGACGGGCACGCGCCGATCGAGATCCGCGCCGGCGATTTCGTCCTGCTGCCGACCACGCCGGCGTTCACCCTGTCGAGCTTCGCGCCGGCGCCGCCGGTGTTCATCGATCCCAACGTGGTCCCGGGCGGCGGCGGCGAGTTGCGCCACGGCGAGCAGCACGGCCCGCCGGACATGCGCTCGCTCGGCGGCGCGTTCGCATTCGATCGCGCCGACACCGCGCTGCTGGTGTCGTTGCTGCCGCGCGTGGTGCACGTGCCCGGTTCGCAGCGGCTGATGCGGTTGGTGCAGATGGTCGGCGAGGAATACGCGCAGCAGCAGCCGGGCGCGGAGTTCATGCTCAGCCGGCTGGCCGAGATGCTGCTGATCGAAGCGATGCGCTCGGCCGCCGCCGGCGATGCGCCGCCGGGCCTGCTGCGCGGCCTGGGCGACGAACGCCTGGCGCCGGCGTTGCGGCGGATGCATGCGCAGATCGAGCGGCCGTGGAGCGTGGCACAACTGGCCGACATCGCGGCCCTGTCGCGCTCGGCCTTCTTCGAGCGCTTCACCCGCGTGGTCGGAGCGGCGCCGATGGAATATCTGCTGACTTGGCGGATGGAGATCGCCAAGGACCTGCTGCGCCGCGGCGAGCTGAGCGTGGCGCAGATCGCCGAGCGCGTCGGCTACGGTTCCGGCAGCGCCTTCAGCGTGGCGTTCGCGCGGCGGGTGGGGCGGGCGCCGAGTCGGTATGCGGGCGCGCGGGAATGATCCGCCTACGCTCCGGCTTCAGTCGTGCCGGCTTCAATTCGCCGCCACCGCCACATTCACCGCCGCCGCCACCAGCACCGCGTTGAAGAAGTACGCGACGATGGAGTGCATCAGCGCGAACCGCCGCATCGCCCGTCCGGTGATCGAGACGTCCGCGGTCTGCGCGGTCATGCCGATCACGAACGAGAAGTAGATGAAGTCCATCGCAGTGGGTTCGCTCTCGCCGGGAAAGTCCAGGCCGCCGCGCGGCGCGCGGTTGGGGCCGGGGCGCCAGTAGAGGTGGGCGTAGTGGGTGGCGGCCATCATGTGGATGGTCGCCCAGCCCAGCGGAATCGACAGCAGCGCGAAGATCAGCCAGATCGGGGTGGGGCGGTCGTCGGCGTTGATGGTCATGAACAGCACCGCCAGCGCGGTGCTGACGGTCGCGACCACGATCATGAACAACGCGTAGACCGGCACGTCGCTGCGCACGGCGGCCTTGCGCAGGCGATCGCCGCTCAGGCGCGACAAGGCGGGGATGTCGTAGGCCAGGTAGACGAAGAAGAAACTGTTGGCGGCGACGATGATCGCGCGTTGCCAGCCCAGCCAGTCCGCGAGCGCGAGGCCTAGCGCCAGGGCGCCGCCGATCATCAGGAACAGCACGCGGCGGAAATCGAACATGGACGGCTCTCGGCGGCACGCCGGTCGCGGCGCGGCGGCGCGGTCAGGATAGCGCCGCCGACGGCGCGCTCGCCAGCGGCCGACTACGACCGCATTACGCCGCGCAGCGCCGATGCCTTAGCCTCAAGGGCAGCGCGGGCAGGCTCGCGCTGCGCCGGCGCTCAACGCCAGAGCGCCCACCAGGGCTTGGGCTGCGCCGGCGGCTCGTAGGCCGGCTCCGGGCGCAGCAGTGCCCAGCCGTGTTCGGAGTGCGACATGTACAGGCGCTGGGCGAAGGTGCGGCCGTCGGCATTGCGCACGTTCTGGGTCACCAGGAAGAACTTGCCGCCGAAGTGCTCGACCGCGGCGACGCTGGTGCTGACGCCGAGGAAGTCGGGCAATGCGGTCTGCTCCCACTCGCGTTGCAGCGCCCGCGCGAACTCGGCCGGCGGGATCTGCGCCGGCGGCATCGGCGCATTGCCGCGCGCGCGCGGGTGGTGCAGCAGCAGTTCGGCTTCGTCTTCGAAGTTGCGGCAGCGCCGGGCGAGCTCGCGGTCGTCGTTGCGGCAGGCGTCTTCGAGCGCGTGCAGCGCCTTTTCGGGCGTGGACAGGTCGAGGTCGGTATGGGTCAACGTGATGTCCCCGTCGAATGGTCGGTCGTTGGGCGACCGGTAACGCGTGAGCGGCACGGCCGTGCCGGTGGGATGCATCTGCGCCGATCCTAGCCGATCCGCGGGCGCGATTCGGTCTCGGCCGCCATCGGCACGCCGAAGTGAGACAGAGGGTTCGTTATTCGGCGATGAAGCGGCGCCCCCAACGCGATGAACGCGCGGCGCCTGGACTCGGAATGGCGCCACGGGGCACTCTGATGCTTGACGACGCGGCGCGCCGCAAGCTGCCGGGTCAGCCGAATTCAGGCAAAAATCGTTCGCGCAGGAGCCCACGGAGGTCGCATGGCGTTCGACTGGAGCGGATTGTCCGCATCCCTGAACCTGGGCGTGACCGCATTCGGGTTCGTCGCGCATCTGCTGGTCGCGGCACGCGCGCTGACCCGCGCCAACCGCACGCCGGCCTCGCGTGCGGCGTGGGTGGCGGTGATCATGCTGGCGCCGGTGGCCGGCATGGTCGCGTATCTGCTGCTCGGCGAAACCAGCGTCGGCCGCGCCCGGGTCGAGCGCATCGAGAACGCCTACAAGCGCATGCCCTCGCCCGGCGACGAAGCCAATGCGCCGCGCGCGCTGGCCGACAACGCCGCCGCGCTGTTCGAGCTGGCGCGTTCGATCAACGGATTCCACGCGGTCGACGGCAACCGCATCGCCGTGCTCGGAGCGGCGGACAGCGCGGCCGATGAGCCCACGCGCGATTGCCAGGCCGCCATCGATCATTTGGTGGCGGATATCGATGCCGCGTTCGAAAGCGTGCACATCGCCTTCTACATCTGGCTCGACGACCGCAACGGCGGCCGCGTCGCCGATGCGGTGGCGGCCGCAGCACGGCGCGGAGTCGCGTGCCGGGTGATGGTCGACGCGTTCGGCTCGCGCGCCTTCATCGCCGGCGAGCGCTGGAAGCAGCTCGGCGCCGCCGGCGTGAAGCTGCTGCGCACGCTCGACGACATCCATCGTTTGCAGCACATGGCGTTCAGCCGCATGGACCTGCGCGATCACCGCAAGATCGTGGTGATCGACAACCGCATCGCCTACTGCGGCAGCCAGAATTGCGCCGACGCCGAATTCCGGGTCAAGGCCGCGTATGCGCCGTGGATCGACCTGTTGCTGCGCTGCGAAGGGCCGGTGGTGCGGCAGGCGCAGTTCCTGTTCCTCAGCGGCTGGATTCCCGAAACCGGCGAGGACGGGCTGGAACAGTATCCGGACGCGGTCGTGCCCGAGCGTTTCGAATCGGGCTGCATCGCCCAGGCGTTCGAAACCGGCCCGATCGCGCGGCGCAACGCGATGGCCGACATGTTCGTCGCCTGCATGTACGCCGCGCGCCGCGAACTGGTCGTGGTCACGCCGTACTTCGTGCCGGACGAATCGATCCTGCGCGCGATCTGCGCCGCCCCGCGCCGCGGCGTCGGCACCCGGATCGTGTTTCCGCGGCGCAACGATTCCTGGCTGGTCGGACAGGCCTGCCGCAGCGCCTATCCCGACCTGCTGCGCGCGGGCGTAGAGGTCTACGAATACCCGCTGGGCCTGCTGCACACCAAGGCGCTGACGCTGGACGCGGACATCGCCCTGATCGGTTCGGCCAACATGGACCGACGCAGCCTGGATCTGAATTTCGAGAACAATCTGCTGATCGCCGATGCGCAGGTGGCGGCGGCGATCCGGCATCGGCAGGACAGGTATTTGTCGGTATCGCGCCGGGTCGCTCTGGACGAGGTCGAGGCCTGGCCGTTCGCCGCGCGATTGGTGCAGAACGCGGTGGCGATGATGTCGCCGGTGCTCTAGGCGCCGCGATCGCCGCGTTGGCGCATTCGGAATTGTCGGCGCCAGGTGAAATGCGATGCGCGTCGTCGCGCGCGTTTCGCCGTCAGCCAGCTTGGCGCCGATACCCTGGGGCCTCACCGTGCTACGAGGAGGTCGCCATGTCCGCTGATGCCAAGACGCCGCTGGATCACGTCAACGCGACGCTGAGCCAGCTCAAGGAAATGCGCCATTACTCGAAGAACTACGTCGAGCAGTTGACCGCGCAGTGGCTGTTGTTCGATGGCGAGTTGAAGAAGCTCAAGCAGGCGCAGCGGATCGAGGAGTTGATGACCCGGCAGGGCGAGTTGTACGAGGCGCTGGACAAGGAGATCGCGGAACTCGAAGAGATAGCGGTGTCGCTGCAACCGGAAGCGCAGGAAACGCCGGCCGCGTTGCATTGAAGTCCGACTGTAGGAGCGGCGCGAGCCGCGACCGCGACATCGCGCTTGCATCGTATGCGTGGTTTCGCGGTCGCGGCTTGCGCCGCTCCTGCAGGGGGCGGCCCAAAGACGAAACGGCCGGAAGAGAGGCTCTTCCGGCCGTTTCGGTTTGCTCAGGCGCGAGCTTCAGCGCTTCGCGGTTTCGCGCTCGATCGCCCGCCAGCCGATGTCGTGGCGATGGAACTCGCCCTGCCAGGAAATCCCGGCGACCACTTCGTAGGCGCGGCGTTGCGCGTCGGCCACGCTGTCGCCGAGCGCGCAGGCGCACAGCACGCGCCCGCCGGCGGTCACGGCCTGGCCGTCGACGAGCCTGGTGCCGGCGTGGAAGACCTGGGTGTCGGCCGGCAGCGGCACGTCCCATTCGCCGATCGGATCGCCGCTGCGCGGGGTGTCGGGGTAGTTCTGCGCAGCCATCACCACGCCCAGCGACGGGCGCGGATCCCATTCGGCCTGGATCGCGTCCAGGCGCTGGTCGAGCGCGGCCTCGACCAGGTCGAGCAGGTCCGAGCGCAGGCGCAGCATCACCGGCTGGGTTTCCGGATCGCCGAAGCGCACGTTGAATTCGATGACCTTGGGCGCGCCGTGCGCGTCGATCATCAGGCCGGCGTAGAGGAAACCGGTGAACGGCACGCCGTCGGCGATCATGCCGCGCACGGTCGGCATCACCACCTCGCGCATGACCCGGTCGTGGACGTCCGGGGTCACCACCGGCGCCGGCGAATAAGCGCCCATGCCGCCGGTGTTGGGACCGGTGTCGCCGTCGCCGACGCGCTTGTGGTCCTGCGAGGTCGCCATCGGCAGCGCATGCTCGCCGTCGACCATCGAGATGAAGCTGGCTTCCTCGCCGTCGAGGAACTCCTCGATCACCACGCGCGCGCCGGCGGCGCCGAAGGCGTTGCCGGAGAGCATGTCGCGGACCGCGTCCTCGGCTTCGGCCAGCGTCATCGCCACGATCACGCCCTTGCCGGCGGCGAGGCCGTCGGCCTTGACCACGATCGGCGCGCCCTTCTCGCGCACGTAAGCCAGCGCCGCGTCGACGTCGGTGTGCACCGCGTAATAAGCGGTCGGAATCCCGTGGCGGGCGAGGAAGTCCTTGGCGAAGGCCTTGCTGCCTTCGAGCTGGGCGGCTGCGGCGGTGGGGCCGAAGATGCGGCGGCCGGCGGCGCGGAAGCGGTCGACCACGCCGGCCACCAGCGGCGCCTCGGGGCCGACCACGGTGACCGCGACGCCTTCGTCCGCGGCCAGTTTCAGCAAACCGTCGAGGTCGGTGGCGGCCACCGCGACGTTGCGGCATTTGTCCTCGCGCGCGGTGCCGGCGTTGCCGGGAGCGACCAGGACCTCGTCGACGCGCGGGGATTGGGCGAGCTTCCAGGCCAGCGCGTGTTCGCGCCCGCCGGACCCGATGACGAGGACCTTCATGCGTACTCCAGGGAAATTAAGGGAAACGACGGGGGGACATGACGGATGGGCAGCGGCTCATGCCGGATGGGATTTTACGGCAGGCGGCGGGGTGGGGCGACCGGACTGGTACCATCCCCCGGTTCCGGCCCAAGGAGGGGACCGCGCGCCCGCCTGCGGCGGCCGCGGCTCCGGAGGCGGCGGTTTGCGGTCGGGTTTTCCGCGGTTTCGCGCGATCGCGCCCGTTGCGGGGCGATGCGCGCGGCGCGGGCCCGGTCGCGGAGCGCGGCGCCGGGCGGCACGGACGCGGCCGCATCCACCGACTCTCCTTCTCGCCCCAACCCCGGAACCGACCGCATGGACTGGCTGCTGCACCTGATCGAACGCGCCATCTCTCCGATCATCGGCGCGATCAACAACGTGCTGTGGAACTACGTGCTGATCTACGGCCTGCTCGCGGTCGGCATCTTCTTCACCGTGCGCCTGGGCTTCGTCCAGGTGCGCCGCTTCCCGCACATGCTCAAGGTGATCGGCCGCGGCACCGACGGCGACAACGCCGGCATTTCGCCGTTCCAGGCGCTGTGCACCTCGCTGGCCGCGCGCGTGGGCACCGGCAACCTCGCCGGCGTCGCCATCGCGATGAGCCTGGGCGGCCCCGGCGCGCTGTTCTGGATGTGGTGCACGGCCGCGGTCGGCATGGCCACGGCCTATGCGGAAAGCTCGCTGGCGCAGCTGTACAAGGTGCGCGACGAGAACGGCCAATACCGCGGCGGCCCCGCCTACTACATCGCCCGCGGCCTGCGCGCGCCGAAGATGGGCTGGGCGTTCGCGGCCTGCCTGCTGTTCTCCTACGGTGTGGTGTTCAACGGCGTGCACGCCAACGCCATCGCCCAGTCGGTCGGCGAGACCTTCAAGTTCTCGCAGACCACGGTCGCGGTGGTGCTGGTGCTGCTGACCGGCACGATCATCTTCGGCGGGCTGCGCTCGATCGCCAAGGTCGCCGAGTGGGTGGTGCCGTTCATGTCGGCCGGCTACATCGGCCTGGCGCTGTGGGCGCTGATCGCGCACTACGACCAGGTGCCGGCGGCGGTCATGATGATCCTGCGCGGCGCGTTCGGCATCGATCAGGCCGCGGGCGGCATCGCCGGCGGCATGGCGGCGGCGATGCTCAACGGCGTCAAGCGCGGCCTGTACGCCAACGAGGCCGGCATGGGCAGCGCGCCCAACATCGCCGCGGCGGCGACGCCGGTGCCGCATCACCCGTCCAGCCAGGGCTTCGTGCAGTCGCTGGGCGTGTTCTTCGACACCATGTTCATCTGCACCGCGACCGGCCTGATCGTGCTGCTGTCGGGCGTGCTCGGCCAGGGCGGCGACGGCGTGGTCATCACCCAGCGCGCGATGACGGTGTTCTTCGGCGAGTGGGGCGCGTGGTTCGCGTCGATCGCACTGTTCTTCTTCGCCTTCACCACCATCCTGGGCAACTACTCGTACGCCGAGAGCGGCCTGCTGTACATCGGCGGCGGGCGCAAGTCGCTGTTCGTGCTGCGCGTCGTCGCGCTGTGCGTGATCGTGTGGGGCGTGTTCTCGAAGGTGCAGCTGGTGTGGGACGCGGCCGACGCGGCGATGGCGGTGATGGCGACGCTGAACCTGATCGCGGTGGTGCTGCTGTGGAAGGTGGTGGTGAAGCTGACCCGCGACTACGACCGCCAGCTCGACGAAGGCAAATCGCCGGAGTTCCACATCTCGCAGTATCCCGAGCTGGGCCACGGCGTGGACCACGACATCTGGCGCGAGCGCTACAAGCCCGGCGCGTAAGCTGTCAAACTACCTGTAGGAGCGGCGCGAGCCGCGACCGCGACAACGCAGCCACGGCGCAAGTTTCGGCGCAGTTGCGTTGTCGCGGTCGCGGCTCGCGCCGCTCCTACAGGTGGCAGACCGACATTCTCCCGCCGTCATTCCGGCGAAAGCCGGAACCCATTTTGATCGTTGCGCAGTAATCCGCTTGGCGGAGCACGACCGCAACGACAACAGCAAGACGGGTTCCGGCTTTCGCCGGAATGACGGTAAGCGCAAGGCTGCGGGCGCGAGGCGCCGATGCTCAGTGGATCGTGCCGGACGGCAGCTTGCCGTCCTCGCGCATGCGCTGCACCGCCAGCGTCGCCAGGCTGTCCCACAGCGGCGGCGGCAGGCGGTTGCGGCGCAGGTGCCAGAGCAGGGCGATCGATTGCGAGCGGCCTTCGCGCCAGGTCAGCGCCGCGCGCCACGACGGCTGCAGGGTGCGCGGGTCGAGCAGTTCGATCCGGTAGCGATGGGCCGTGACGACCGCGCCGTCGTTGTCGAGCCCGTCCAGCGACACCCGCAGCACCGGCGCGCCGGTCTCGCGCAGCGATTGCGCGACCCGCGCCTGGTGGGCGATGGCCGCGTCCTTGTCTTCGCGCCGCGAGGCCTGGCCGAAGCGTTCCTCGTCGCTGCGCGCGGACAGCGGCCTGACCCGGTAGCCCAGTTGTTCGAACTGGGTCGCCAGCGCGCGCGCCAGCTGCGCGGTGTAATCGCCGCGCAAGCCGGTGCCCAGGTCGAGCGAGATGTCGGGCTGGACCAGCAGCACGCTGACCGCGTCGCCATCGATGCGGTAATCGCCCAGGGTTTCGCTGTCCACCGATTGCCGCCGCGAGTACTGCCAGCCGGCCCACAGCACCAGCACCGCGGCCAGCACCGCCAGCACGATCAGCTTGCGGGCTAGCGAGCGCAGCAGCTCGCGGCCGAGCTGGCGCTGGCCCGGCGGCGGATAGGGTTTGAATTCCAGCGGCATGGCGAGTGCGGCGCGGGCGTGGCGCCCGCGCCGCGGGCGGCTCAGTGGCGGAAGTGGCGCACGCCGGTGAACACCATCGCCAGGCCGTGTTCGTCGGCCGCGGCGATGACTTCGCTGTCGCGCATCGAGCCGCCCGGCTGGATCACCGCCTTGACCCCGGCCGCCGCGGCCGCGTCGATGCCGTCGCGGAACGGGAAGAACGCATCGGAGGCCATCACCGAACCCGGCACGACCAGTCCGGCTTCCTCGGCCTTGAGCGCGGCGATCCTGGCGCTGACCACGCGGCTCATCTGCCCGGCGCCGATGCCGATGCTGCGATGGTCGCGGGCATAGACGATCGCGTTGGACTTGACGAACTTGGCCACGCGCCAGGCGAACAGCAGGTCGGCCAGCTGCGCTTCGGTCGGCGCCAGCTGGCTGACCACCTTGAGCTCGTCGCGGCCGATTTCGCGCAGGTCCGCGCTCTGCACCAGCAGACCCGAGCCGATGCGCTTGAAATCCAGGGCGTTGCGGCCGTCGCCGCCGGGGATGCGCAGCACTCGCACGTTGGCCTTCTTCTTGGCGTATTCGACCGCGGCGTCCTCGTAGTCCGGCGCGATCAGCACCTCGACGAACTGGCGGTCGAGGATGGCCTTGGCGGTGGCCGCATCGAGCGTGCGGTTGAAGGCGATGATGCCGCCGAAGGCCGAGGTCGGGTCGGTGGCGTAGGCCAGCTCGTAGGCATCGCCGCAGGCCACGCCTTCGGCCACGCCGCAGGGATTGGCGTGCTTGACGATCACGCAGGCCGGACGCTCGAACTGGCGCACGCATTCCCAGGCCGCGTCGGCGTCGGCGAGGTTGTTGTAGCTCAGCTCCTTGCCTTGCAGCTGGACGAAGCTGGCCAGGGCGCCCGGCAGCGGCTGCGCGTCGCGGTAGAACGCGCCGCTCTGGTGCGGGTTCTCGCCGTAGCGCAGGTCCATGACCTTGACGAAGCTGGCGTTGTGCTGGGCCGGGAATTCGAGCTTGCCGCCGTCTTCGCCGATGGCCGAGAGGTGGTTGCTGATCGCCGCGTCGTACTGGGCGACGCGGTTGAACGCGGCCACCGACAGGGCGAAGCGGGTCTTGGCGCTCAGCGCGCCGTCGTGGGCGTCGAGTTCGGCGACGAGCTCGCCGTACTGGCCCGGGTCGGTGGCGACCGCGACGCGGGCGAAGTTCTTCGCCGCCGAGCGCAGCATGGCCGGGCCGCCGATGTCGATGTTCTCGATCACGTCCTCGAACGAGCTGTTCGGATCGGCCGAGACTTTCTCGAACGGATACAGGTTCAGCACCAGCAGGTCGATCGCGCCGATGCCGTGCTGCGCCATCACCGCCTCGTCGAGCCCGGCGCGGCCGAGCAGGCCGCCGTGCACGACCGGATGCAGGGTCTTGACCCGGCCGTCCATCATTTCCGGGAAGCCGGTGACCTCGGCCACGTCGCGCACCGGCAGGCCGGCGTCGCGGATGGCCTTGGCGGTGCCGCCGGTGGACAGCAGTTCGACGCCGTGCGCGGCGAGCGCGCGGGCGAGTTCGATCAGGCCGGTCTTGTCGGACACGGACAGCAAGGCGCGACGGATGCGTACCGGATTACCGGCGGAAAGCTCGGAGGTCATGCGGGGAGGAGGGCAGCGGAAGGGCGCGGGAATTATAGCCGCGCGGGCCGGCCGGGCCGCCCGTTCAGGGCCTGCGGACGGCGCCCTCACGCGGGATTTGCCGCCCGTGCGGGCAAAGTCGCGCCGCGCCGGTGCCGCCGCGCGCGCCAGCGGGGCCACTGTCGCTATACCCGGCCGAAACCGCCGCGCCCGCGCCGCGTCCGGCGCGCATCCGCGCGCGCAGCGGCTAAGCTGTCGGCGGCGCCCCATCGCCGGGCGCGCCGAGTCAGGACGAAGACGGGTAACGATGGCCTCGATCTATGCTTTGAAAGGACGCTTCCAGGATCTGTTGCGGCCGCTGGTGCGGCGGTTGTACGCCGCCGGCGTCAGCGCCAACCAGGTCACCGTCGCCGCCGCGCTGGTGTCGCTGGCGGCGGCCGCGCTGGTGTACTGGGGCGCGCCGCAGCGGCCGTGGCTGTTCGCGCTGCTGCCGCTGTGGATGTTCGCGCGCATGGCCCTGAACGCCATCGACGGCATGTTGGCGCGCGAGTTCGGCCAGCAATCGCGGCTGGGCGCCTACCTCAACGAATTGTGCGATGTGGTTTCCGACAGCGCGCTGTACCTGTCGCTGCTGGCGGTGGCCGGGCTGCATCCGGCGCCGCTGCTGGCGTTCGTGCTGCTGGCGGCGCTGACCGAATACGCCGGCGTGCTCGCGCTCATGGTCGGCGCGCCGCGGCGCTACGACGGGCCGATGGGCAAGAGCGACCGCGCCTTCGTGGTCGGCGCGCTGGGGCTGGCGCTGGCGTTGGGATGGAGTGCGGCGTGGCCGCTCGAGCTGGCGCTGGTGCTGGCCTCGATGCTGTGCGCATGGACGGTGGTCCGCCGCGTGCGCGCCGGTTTGCGGCATGATGCCGCGCCCGGCGCCGCTCGGGATGCGGGCACGGACGCGGCTAAGGTTCGACAAGGAGAGCGGGAATGAACGAGGAAGTCGTGGTCAAGTCCGGCGGCGCGCGCGCGGCCGAGGAGCGCTGGTTCGCCAGTTTCGACGGCGCCGAGCTGTTCTACCGGCATTGGCCGGCGAGCCAGGCCGGCGTCGGCGCGCGCAAGGCGGTGGTGCTGCTGCATCGCGGCCACGAGCATTCGGGCCGGGTCGAGCACCTGGTGCCGGAGCTGGGCCTAGACGACTGCGATTTCTTCGCCTGGGACGCGCGCGGCAACGGCCGCTCGCCCGGCGAGCGCGGCGACGCGCCCGGGTTCGAAGCGCTGGTGCGCGATCTCGACCGCTTCGTCGCGCACATCCGCGACAGGCACGGCGTGGAGGTCGAGAACATCGCCCTGATCGCGCAGAGCGTCGGCGCGGTGGTCGCCGCGACCTGGGTCCACGATTACGCCCCGCGCCTGCGCGCGCTGGTGCTGGCCTCGCCGGCGTTCAAGGTCAAGCTGTACGTACCGCTGGCGCGGCCGGGCCTGGCGCTGATGCAGAAGCTGCGCGGCAACTTCTTCGTCAACAGCTACGTCAAGCCGCAGTGGCTGACCCACGACGAAGAGCGCGTGCGCAGCTATCGCAGCGATCCGCTGATCACGCGGCCGATCTCGGTGCGGGTGCTGCTGGGCTTGTACGAGGCGGCCGACCGCATCGTCGCCGACGCGCAGGCGATTACGGTGCCGACGCAGTTGTTGGTCTCCGGCGCCGATTTCGTCGTCCATCGCGGCCCGCAGGACCGGTTCTACGAGCGCCTGGGCAGCGCGATCAAGGAACGCCACCTGCTGGCGGATTTCTTCCACGACACCCTCGGCGAGAAGGGCCGCGTCGCCGCGGTCAACCGCATCCGCGCGTTCGTGCAGGCGCGCTTCGCCGAACCGCTGAGCCGCGCCGACCTCAGCCAGGCGCACAGGCGCGGGCCGAGCTTCGAGGAATCGGAAAAGCTGGCGTGGCCGCCGCAGCGCTGGTCGCTGGCCGACCTGCGCTGGCGCTTCGTGCGCGCGGGGCTGCGTTTCGGCGGCACGATGTCCGAAGGCATCCGCCTGGGCCTGGACACCGGCTTCGATTCGGGCAGCAGCCTGGACTACGTCTATCGCAACGAGGCCCGCGGCGGCGGGCCGCTCGGGCGCATGGTCGACCGCAATTATCTCGACGCCATCGGCTGGCGCGGCATCCGCGTGCGCCGGTTGCATCTGCATGAGCTGTTGCGCGAAGCGATGCGCAGGCTTCGCGAAGCCGGGCTGCCGGTGCACGCGGTCGACATCGCCGCCGGTCACGGCCGCTATGCGCTGGAAGCGCTGGCCGGCGAGGGCGCGCACGCCGACAGCGTGCGTCTGCGCGACTACAGCCCGCTCAACGTCGACAAGGGCCGGGCCCTGATCGAGCAACTGCAGGCCGGCGCGATCGCCCGTTTCGACCAGGGCGATGCCTTCGACCGCAACGCCTTGGCCGCGCTGGACCCGAAGCCGACGCTGGCGGTGGTCTCGGGCCTGTACGAACTGTTCCCCGACAACGATCAGGTGCGGCGCTCGCTCGACGGCCTGGCCGCGGCGGTGCCGCCGGGCGGGTTCCTGGTCTACACCGGCCAGCCCTGGCATCCGCAGCTGGAGTTCATCGCCCGCGCGCTGACCAGCCACCGCGGCGGCGCGGCCTGGGTGATGCGCCGGCGCAGCCAGCAGGAGATGGACGACCTGGTGCGCGCGGCCGGCTTCGTCAAGGTCGACCAGCGCATCGACCGCTGGGGCATCTTCACCGTGTCGATGGCGCAGCGGGTCGCGCAATGACCGCCGCCGAGCGGGCGCGGCGTCCGTGGGGGCGCGCGGCGCTGTGGCTGTTGCTGCTGGGGCCGCTGTTCTTCGCCAGCTACGGCTACGCCAACTCGGTCGCGGCCGCGCGCGCGGACGTGCCGAGCCTGGCCTTCGCCTGGGAGCGGGCGATTCCGTTCTGGGCCTGGACCATCGTCCCGTACTGGTCGATCGACCTGTTCTACGGCATCTCGCTGTTCGTCTGCCGCGACCGCCGCGAGCTCGACACCCAGGCGCTGCGGCTGTTGACCGCGCAGGCGGTGGCGGTGAGCTGTTTCCTGCTGTGGCCGCTGCGCTACAGCTTCGTGCGGCCGGACAGCGACGGCGTGTTCGGCTGGCTGTTCGACGTGCTGCTGGGCTTCGACAAGCCGTACAACCAGGCGCCGTCGCTGCATATCGTGCTGCTGATCGTGCTGTGGGTGCGCTTCGCCCATCACGTGAGCGGTGCGTGGCGCTGGCTGCTGCACGGCTGGTTCGCGTTGATCGCGGTGTCGGTGCTGACGACGTTCCAGCACCATTTCATCGATGTGCCGACCGGCCTGCTGGCCGGCTGGCTGTGCGTGTGGCTGTGGCCCGAGCGCATCCGCGCGCCGTGGCGCGAGGCGGCGCTGGCGCGCGATCCCAGGCGCTGGACGCTGGCGGCGCTGTATTCGGGCGGCGCGGCATTGTGCGCTTGGGCCGCCGTTGCGCTGAGTGCGGGCGCGCTCGGCGGCTGGGCATTGTGGCTGTGGTGGCCGGCGGCGTCGTTGGCGCTGGTCGCGCTGAATTACGCGCTGCTGGGGCCGCTGGGTTTCCAGAAGCGCGACGACGGCCGCCTGAGCGTGGCCGCGCGCTGGCTGTTCGCGCCGTATCTGCTCGCGGCCTGGATCAATTCGCGGCTGTGGACGCGGCGCGCGCCGCAGCCGGCGGCGGTTGCCGACGGCGTCTGGCTCGGCCGCATCCCCGGCCGCGGCGAGCGCGCGCGCTTCGCCGCGGTGGTGGACGTCAGCGCCGAACTGTCGCTGGCCGATGCGCGCGCAGGCGATGCGGTGCGGCCGATGCTCGACTTGGTGGCGCCGACGCCGCAGCAGCTCCACGCGGCGGCCGAGGCGATCGCGCAGCGGCAGGGGCGCGGCGAGATTTTGGTGTGTTGCGCCCTGGGCTATTCGCGCAGCGCCGCGGCGGTGACGGCATGGCTGCTGCGCAGCGGCCGCGCGGCGAGCGTGGACGAGGCGGTGGCGATGCTGCGCGCCGCGCGGCCGGC
>NZ_LXSD01000104.1:0-627 GCF_017168095.1 Lysobacter enzymogenes
CGCGCCGGCGAGGCCGCGGCCTGCGCCGCGGCTTCGGCCTGGGCCCGTTCGGCTTCGCTCGGCTGCACGGTTGCGGCGACCGCCACGACCGGCTCGACGACCGGTTCCGGCGTCGCCACGACCGCCGTCTCGACCGCCGCCGCTTCGACCGTCACGGCCGGTTCGACCGGCGCGGCAGCGACGGCCGCAGGCGCGGCTTCGGCCTGCGGCTGAGCCTGGATCGCGCGCTCGGCGGCGACCTGGGCCGGAGCGGCTTCGGCGGCCGGTTCGGCGCGGGCCGGGGCATCGGCGCGGGCGTCGATGTAGCTCGACGGCTCGACCTGGGCCGGAGCGACCGGCGCCGGAACCGGCTCGGCAGCGGCGACTTCGACCGCGGCGGCCGCGGGCGCTTCGGCCTCGGCCGCAGCGACGGCTTCGGCCTTCGCGGTTTCGGCCTTCGCGGCTTCGGCCTTCGGCGCGAACGCGCTTTCGCCGGCATCGGCCGGAGCCTCGGTCTTCGCGACCGCGCGGTGGTTCGTTTCGGCCTGGACCGGCGCGCCGGCAGCGTAGGACGCGCGTTCGCCGACCGCCGGCGCGGCCGCATCGCGGTGCGCGGCGTCGGCCTGGGCCGGCGCCTGGGCGGAGCCG
>NZ_LXSD01000105.1:0-14497 GCF_017168095.1 Lysobacter enzymogenes
GCGCTGCCGCGCGGGCGCTCAGCGCGGCAGCGCGAAGGCGCCGCTGGCGAGCGCGTCCACGACTCGTTGCAACGCCTGCTCCGGCGTCGCCTCGCCGGTGGCCAGCGCGTGCGCGCGCAGCTCGCCCAAGTCCGCAAGCTGCGCGTGCAGCGCGGCGACGGCGGTCGCGTCCTGAAGGCCGTAGCCGCGTTCGCGGCAGCGGGCGATCGCGGCTTCCAGCGGCGGTTGCAGCACCAGGTAATGCACCGGCGCGGCGAGGCGGCGGAACGCGGCGAGGAACCACGGCCCGATCACGCCATCGACGACGGTCAACAAGCCGCCCGCGGCGTAGGCCTGCGCGGCGGCGGCCAGGGCGTCGGTCACCACCGCGTTGCGCGCGTGCGCTTCGGGCCGGTACGGCGAAATCGCGCCGTGCTTGATCGCGTGCCAGAAATCGTCGGCGTGCAGATGCGCCTTGCTCGAACCGGGCCGCGCGGCGAGGCGGCGCGCGAGCGTGGTCTTGCCGGCGCCGGGCGGACCCGACAGGATCAGGATGTGGCCGGCGAAGTCGACTGCGACGTGGCTCATGCGCGGGCCGCGACGCGGCTCAGAAGCCGCCGTAGCGCGCCATCGCCGCGGCGCAGACGAAGATGCCGGCCACGGCCACCAGCTCCAGCCGGATCAGCAGGCGCAGCGCGCCGAGCTGGCGCGCGTCGGGCACGAAGCCCGGGTCGCGCTTGAGCGCGCGGCGCCAGCGCAGCAAGCGCACGGTCGGCAGGACCGACAGCAGCGCGACCAGCACGAACAGGCCGAACTTGGCGTGGAACCAGGGATTGTGCTGGTAGAAGTCCATGCCCTTGACGCCGTACAGCAGGCGCGACACGCCCACCGCCAGCAACAGCACCGCGCTCATGCCGTAACCGGCGTCGAGCCCGGCCAGCCGGCGCACCACGGCGGCGTCGACCGGGCCGCGCAGCAGCACCGATTCGGCCACCAGCATCGAGATCAGCGCGAACACCAGCAAGTGATGGGCGATGGCGAGGAGCAGGTCGGTGAGCATGGCGCTGGCCTGTGCGGGCGGGCTAGGGGTGGCGGCTATCGTAAACGTTGCGGCCGACGCAGCGGCGCCGGCGCCGCGGCATGGTTCGGGCGCACGCGCAAAAGGAAGACGGGCAAGCGCGCGCGGCGCTGTGCCCGTTGCGTACTCGTCTCGCGCTTGTTCCGGTTCGACGCTGCCGCCGGATCAGGCCGCCTCGTCGGTCTCCAGCGCCTTGTCCACGCGCCGGAACCACTCGCCCTCGCGCGGGACGAACATCGAGCAGCACTCCATCGGCGCCTTGTAGATGTGCAGCGACACCGCCACCGCATCGTTGCTGGCGTTGCGGATGGTGTGGTACTCGTGCGGCGGGATCAGGCTGCCGGCGCTGCCGGGGCCGGCGTGCATGCCGCCGGCGGCGCGGAAGCGGAAGTTCTCGCCGCTGCGCTCGAGCAGTTCGTACTGGGTGATCTCCAGCTCGCCGTCCCACACGCCTTCCACGCACCACAGGCCGCTGTGGTCGTGCATCGGCGTGCCCTGGCCGGGGCCCCAGGTCATCGCCACCACGCTGTAGCCCAGTTCCGGGCTGCGGTAGAGCTCGCGGCGGGCATAGTGGTCGTGGATCGGATCGAACACGCAGTCGGGCAGGTGCACGTCGCGGTCGCGGATCATCTTGCACAGGGTGTTGCGCAAGGCCGCGGTGACCGCGTGCTCGTCGCCGGCGCAGACCGCGGCGTCGATGGCGGCGACCAGCTTGTCGTGGCCGGGAAAATCCAGATCGGGCAGGGCATCGGTGGCGTTCATGCCGCCGATTCTACGCCCGTCCGCAGTTCGCTGAGAAATCCGCCCACGGCCGGGCCGAACCGGCCGATGTCGACCAGGAACGCATCGTGGCCCTGCGGCGATTCCAGCGGCAGGAAGCGCGCGTCGGCGCCGCCGGCGCGCAGGCCGTCGGCGATCTCGCGCTGCTGCTGCAGCGGGAACAGGATGTCGGTGTGCACGCCGATGGACAGGGCCTTTTCGACCCGGATCGAGGCCAGCCCGCGCCGTACCTGTTCATCATTGTCGAGGCCGTCGCCGGCGCCGCAGTAATCGCCGATGTCGAACCAGTCCATCGAGCGGCTCAGGTACAGGTAGCAGTTGGGATCGAAGCGGCGCACGAACCGGCGCGCATGACCTTCCAGGTAGCTTTCGACCTCGAATTCCAGGCCGAACGGCTCCTCGTCGAGGCGGTCGGAATCCAGCCGCACGCGGCCGAAGCGCCCGTCCCACTCCAGCGCCGAGCGGTAGGTGATGACGCCGAGCTTGCGCGCCATGCGCATGCCCGATTCGGGGTAGTCGGTTTCGTCGTAGCGGCCCTGGTTCCACTTCGGGTCCAGGCGGATCGCCTCGCGCTGCAGCGAGCGGATCGCGATCGAGAACGGCAGCGCGCGCGCCGCGCCGGAGATGTTGATGTGGGCGCGGGCCAGGCCCGGGTGGCGCGCCAGCAGCGCCAGCGCGGTCATGCCGCCCATCGAGTTGCCGATCACGCAGGCCAGCCGCTGGATGCCGAGCGCGCGCACCACGTGGGCGGCGGCGTCGGCGCCGTCTTCGATCGACAGTTCGGGGAAGTCCAGGCGGTAGAGCTCGCCGCTGGCGGCGTCGACCGAGGCCGGGCCGGTCGAGCCTTTGCAACTGCCGAGCGAGTTCACGCTGATCACGAACCAGTGGTCGCTGTCGATCGGCTTGCCCGGGCCGAGCATCGCCTCCCACCAGCCCGGCTCGGGATTGGCGGCGTTGGCGGCGGCGTGCGCGTCGGGCGACAGGCCGGTGACGATCAGCACCGCGTTGTCGCGCGCGGGGTTGAGTTCGCCCCAGGTTTCGTAGGCGATACGCGCGCCGTTCAGGGCGCCGCCGCGTTTCATCGCAAACGGCGAGGGCAGGTCGATATGGCGGGTGCCGGGCGGGATGAATTCGGTCATGCCTTGCTCGTGTGGCCGGCGCGGGGCCGGCGGGCGGGCCAATGGGGCGCGGCGCGGCGGATGCGCGCGGCGTTCGCGGTGCAGCCTAAACCATCGCCGCGGCAGGCGAGTGCGACGCGAACGGCGAATGCGTTATCGCGATATGGCCGGCAGGCGGGGCGGCGGGGTTTTTCTGCGGGATTTCCGCCCCCGCAGCCCGCTCTTGTGGGAGGGACTTCAGTCCCGATGCTTTTCGGTCGGGTCGCGGCGATCCGGCACAAAGGCATCGGGACTGAAGTCCCTCCCACAAGCAGGCGCCTCTGATAAGGAGGACGCTCCCCCACGGGCGAGCTTCAGGGCCGAAGCCTGTCCCGCAGCGCGGACCGGCAACGGATCACTCGACCA
The DNA here is from genome assembly GCF_017168095.1 of Lysobacter enzymogenes. Taxonomy (GTDB): domain Bacteria; phylum Pseudomonadota; class Gammaproteobacteria; order Xanthomonadales; family Xanthomonadaceae; genus Lysobacter; species Lysobacter enzymogenes_D. The sequence goes on from NZ_LXSD01000105.1 coordinate 3,361, forward strand.
CGCGGTCGATCACCACCACCACCGTGTCGCGGCTGTCGCTGGCCACGGTCTTCGGCGCCGAGGCCAGGTCGCCCGGCTGCGGCATCGCGTTGCCGGACGCCGAGATCCGCGCCAGCACCTGCACCTTCGGCGATTGCGAGAGCTTCATCGTCGGCATCGGGCCGTCGCCGTCGTCGAGCACGACCTCGAGCGGGAACGCCGCCAGCGGGTGTTTTTCCACCGCCAGCGGCATCGGCGGGCCGCCGTCCCGGCGCGCGAGCACGAACACGCTGGCCTGGGCCGGCAGTCTGGCCTTGAGCGCCGGGGCCAGTTCGACCCGGACCTTGAGCCCGGGGCCCGCGGCCGGCGCGGTCGCGGCGGCGCCGGCCGCCGGCAACGCCAGCGGTTCCAGGCCGGCGTCCTTGCGCGCGCCGTTGATCTGCTCGAGCAGGCTCGCCGCGGTGCCGGCCTGGACCACGCCCAGCAGCGGTTCCCAGGTCTTGGCCGCGTCGCCGGGGCGGTCGGCCTGGCGCTGGGCGATGCCGAGGAACCAGCGCGCGCGCTGGTGCATCGGCTGCTGCTCCAGCGCGTGTTCGAGCATGCGCACGGCGTCGTCGTCGAAACGGCGCTCGCGCGTGGCCAGGGCGCGCGCTTCGGCGGCCTCGGCGAGCAGGTCGGGATTGTCCGGGGCCAGCTTGAGCGCGCGCGCGTAGGCGTCGCGGGCCTTCACCGCCAGGCCCTGCGCGGTGTAGGCGCTGGCCAGCAGGCGCCAGCCTTCGATCTGATTCGGATCGCGGTCGAGCTCGGCTTCCAGCTGGGTCACCGCGTCGGCCAGGGTCTGCGGCGCGCGGCGTTGTTCGGGCTGCAGCGCGCGCGGCGCGCCCAGGCCCAGGTACAGCGCCAGCGTCGCCAGCGCCAGGCCGACGCCCAGGCCCGCGCCCAGCGCCGGGCGCGCGCGCCACAGCGGATGCAGGGCGTACCCCAGCGCGAACAGCGCCAATGCCGTGCCCGCCGCGGCGAACGCGGCGGTGGAACCCAAAGCCATCGTCGCCGCCATCACCACTCCTGTTCCTCGTCGTTGCGCTGCCCCGCTGCGCTGGCATCGGCCGCGGCCGCGCGCGAGCGCACCACCCGCGCCAGCGCGAACCCGCCGGCCAGCAGCACCAGGGCCGGGCCGAACCACAGCAGCCAGGTGGTGGATTCAACACGAGGACGGTAGAGCACGAACTCGCCGTAGCGCTCGACCAGGAAGTCCTTGATCTGCGCGTCGCTCTTGCCCTGGTGCATCAGCTCCAGCACTTCGCGGCGCAGGTCGTGGGCGATCTGCGCGTTGGAATCGGCCAGCGACTGGTTCTGGCACATCACGCAGCGCAGTTCGGCGACCAGGGCGTGGAAGCGGCGCTCCTCGGCCGGGTCGTTGTAGCGCAGCGGCTGCGGGTCGCTGGCCGGCTGGGCGGACAGCGGCGCGTACAGGCTCAACACCAGCGCCGCCGCGGCCAGCGCGTGGCGCGCCGCGGCGACGAAACGGCGGCCGCCCGCTGCGGCGGCGAGGTAGCCGGCCCGGCTCATCGCGCCTGTCCGCGCGGGGCGGGGCCGAGTTGATCGAGCTGCGGAATCAGCTCGTCGCGGATGACCTTGTCGGTCAGCGGGCCGACGAACTTCCAGCGCACGATGCCGCGCGCGTCGACCAGGAAGGTCTCCGGCGCGCCGTAGATGCCCCAGTCGATCGCCGCCTTGCCTTCGTAATCGGCGACCACGACGAAGTAGGGATTGCCGAACTCCTCCAGCCAGCGCAGCGCGTCGGCGTGCTCGTCCTTCCAGTTGAAGCCGACCACGCGCACGCGCTTGGTCTCGGCGAAGCGGGTCAGCACCGGGTGTTCGTCGCGGCAGGCCGGGCACCAGCTGCCCCAGACGTTGAGCAGGTACGGCGCGCCGCGCAGATCTTCGATCGACATCAGCCGGCCGGCCTCGTGCAGCACCGGCAGCGAGAAGTGCGGCGCGGGCTTGCCGATCAGCGGCGAGGGCAGTTTCTCGCGGTCGGGGTTGCGGCTGAGCCACACGCCCGCGGCAAGCAGGATCGCCAGCGCGGCGAACACCGCCAGCGGCAGCCAGCGGGCCTTGTCGCGGCGCGCGCCGCCGTTGGGGACGGGAGTGTTCATGCCTGTTGCTCTCCTGCGAGGGGGCGCAGCGGCGCGTCGTCCGCCTGCGGCCGCGATGCCGCGCCGGCGCGCGCGTCGGCCTTGATCCGGAACCGCCGATCCGCCGCGGCGACGAAGCCGCCGAGCATCATCAGCAGCGCGCCGAGCCAGATCCAGCGCACGAACGGCTTGATGTGCACGCGCACCGCCCAGGCGCCGTCGCCGAGCGGTTCGCCGAGGGCGACGTAGAGGTCGCGGGTGAACCCGCGCGCGATCGCCGCCTCGGTCATGACCTGGCCGCCGCTGGCGTAGGCGCGCTTCTCCGGATGCAGCACGGTCAGCTCGCGGTCGCCGTCGAACACGGTCACGGTGCCGTAGTCGGCTTCGTAGTTCGGCCCGACGCTGTGCTTGACGCTGTCGAAGCGGAACGAATAGCGGCCCAGCTCCAGGCTCTTGCCCGGCGCCAGCGCGACCTCGCGCTGCACGCTCAGGCCCTCGACCAGCAACGCGCCGACCAGGAACACCGCGACGCCGAAGTGGGCCAGGGTCATGCCGAGCATTTCCGCGGTGAAGCGGCTGCCGGCGCTGCCGCCGCGCAGCCGCGTCCAGACGAAGCGCGCGGTGCCGGCGCCGACCCACAGCGCGCCGCCGACGCCGGCGGCGACCTTGAGCGGGCCTTGCGGGGCGAGGAAGAACGCGGCGATCGCGCCGCCCAGCGCCAGCCCGGCCCACGGCACCAGCATCGCCGCCGGCCGCGAGGCCTGCTCGCGCTGCCAGCGGAACAGCGGGCCGAACGGCAGCAGCAGCACCAGCGGCGCCATCAGCAGCACGAACATCAGCGCGAAGTAGGGCGGGCCGACCGAAATCTTGCCGAGGTTCAGCGAATCGGCCAGCAGCGGGTACAAGGTGCCCAGCAGCACCATCGCGCAGGCCGTGGTCAGCAGCAGGTTGTTGGCCAGCAGCAGGGTTTCGCGCGAGGAGAATTCGAACGGCTTGCCCGGGTCGTCCTGCGCCGACGGCGCGCGCAGCGCGTACAGCAGCAGCGAGCCGCCGATGACGATGCCGAGGAAGATCAGCACGAACAGCCCGCGTGAAGGATCGGCGGCGAACGCGTGCACGCTGGTCAGCACGCCGGAGCGGACCAGGAAGGTGCCCAGCAGCGACAGCGAGAACGCGGCGATGGCCAGCAACAACGTCCAGCCGCGGAAGCTGCCGCGCTTTTCGGTCGCCGCCTGCGAATGCAGCAGCGCCGCGCCGGCCAGCCACGGCATGAAGCTGGCGTTCTCGACCGGATCCCAGAACCACCAGCCGCCCCAGCCGAGTTCGTAGTACGCCCACCACGAGCCCAGGGCGATGCCCAGGGTGAGGAAGGCCCAGGCGATGTTGGTCCACGGCCGGGTCCAGCGCAGCCAGCGCGCGTCGACGCGGCCGTCCAGCAGCGCGGCGATGGCGAAGGCGAACGGCACGCTGAAGCCGACGTAGCCGATGTAGAGCATCGGCGGGTGGATGATCAGGCCCGGATCCTGCAGCAGCGGATTGAGGTCGCGGCCTTGCGCCGCCGCCGGCAGCAGCCGCGCGAACGGGTTGCTGGTGAAGATCAGGAACGCCAGGAAACCGACGCTGACGATGCCCATCACCCCGAGCACGCGCGCGATCACCGGCGCCGGCAAGGCCTTGGAGAAGCGCGCCACCGCGCCGGTCCACAGCGCCAGCACCAGCGCCCACAGCAGCAGCGAGCCCTCGTGCGCGCCCCACACCGCCGAATAGCGATAGATCACCGGCAGCAGCGAGTTGCTGTTCTCGGCGACGTAGCGCAGCGAGAAATCCTGGGTGACGAAGGCCTCGGTGAGGATCGCGAACGCGAACGCGACCATCGCCAGCTGCGAGTAAGCCGCCGGCCGCGCCAGCGCCATCCAGGCATCGATGCCGCGCTGCGCGCCGATCAGCGGCAGGCTCGCCTGCAGCGCCGAAATCAGCAGGGCGAGGATGAGGGCGATCTGGCCGAGTTCAGGCAGCATGCGGCGGCGCCTTGCGGAGAAGTGGGAACGCGCGGGCGGTGCGCCGGGCGCGCGGCGATGCGGTGGCGGCTGGAACGATCGCGGCCGGCCCGTTTGCGTTCGGCCCGTTTGCGTCCGGCGCGGCCGCGTCCGAAGCCGGCGCTGCGGCCGCGATCAACGCGCCGCTTCCTTGCCGCCGGGCGCCGCCACATCGTGCTTCTTGTGCGCCTGGCCCATCTTGTCGGCCACTTCCTTGGGCATGTAGCTCTCGTCGTGCTTGGCCAGGATCTCCTCGGCCACGAAGGTGTCGCCCTGCATGCGGCCGGTGGCGACCACGGCCTGCTTCTCGCGGAACAGGTCGGGCAGGATGCCGGTGTACTTGACCGGCATCTGCGCGTCGCCGTCGTCGACCTTGAAGCGGGCTTCGAGCGAGCCGGGCGCGCGCTGGAACGAGCCGGCGGCGACCATGCCGCCGAGGCGGAAGCGGGCGTGGCCGCCGGCTTCGCCGCGCAGCACTTCGCTGGGGGTGTAGAGATAGGCGATGTTGCGCTGCAAGGCGGTGGCGACCAGGGCGGTGGCGACGCCGGCGGCGGCGACCAGGCCCAGCACCCACAGCAGACGGCGGCGGCGGGTCGGATTCATCGGCTCAACTCGTTGGAGGCGTTGGAGGCGTTGGAGGCGTCGTCGCGCGACGCGGGGCGGGCAGGCGGGCGCTGCGCGCGCTGGCGGGCCAGGCGCAGTTCGCGGCGGATCTGCAGCCGGGTCGAGAGGTAGTCCCAGCCGAGCACGACCGCGAACACGGCGTAGGCGCCGATCAGGTAGGGCAGATGGGTCATGCGCGCTCGCCTCCGGCCGGCGCGCCCTGGGCGAGTTGGGCGACCCAGGCCTTGCCCGATTCGCGGCGCAGGTTGTCGGCGCGCGCGCGCGCGAGCAGGGCGCCGACGAACCACAGCTTGGTGCCGATCAGCATCCAGATCAGCGGCGGCAGCATGCTCGGGTCCATGTGCGACTGGCCGAACATATTGATGGTCGAGCCCTGGTGCAGCGAGTTCCACCACACCACCGAATAGCGGATCACCGGCAGCAGCGCCACGCCGACGATGGCCAGCAGGCCGGCCGCGCGCGCCGCGTTGCGGCGGTCGTCGATGGCGTGGTACAGGCCCATCACGCCCAGGTACAGGAACAGCAGGATCAGCTCGGTGGTCAGGCGCGGATCCCATTCCCACCAGGTGCCCCACATCGGCTTGCCCCAGATCGAGCCGGTGGCCAGGGTGATCAGGGTGAAGCCGGCGCCGATCGGCGCGCAGGCCATGGCCAGGATCTCGCACAGCTTGATCCGCCAGACCAGGGCGATGGCGGAATAGATCGCCATCAGCGCGAACACCGCCAGGCTCATCCAGGCGCTGGGCACGTGGATGTAGAAGATGCGGAAACCGTCGAGCTGCTCGCGGTGCGGCGGCGCCACGAACAAGGCGCCGTAGATGCCCCAGGCCATGACCAGCAGCCCCAGGCCGTAACCCCAGGGCGCCCAGCGCGCGGCGAAGCGGTCGAAGACGGGCGGCGAGCCGAGTTTGTGGAACCACAGGACGAGCGGATTCATTCAGCGGTTCGTTCGCGGTCTGGCGTCTGGGTCGCGGGCGGCGGCCTGGACGGTTGGCGCGCGCCGGGCGGCGCGCGGGCTAAGGACGGGGCGTTCTACCTTGCTGGGTCGGGCGTACCGCCTTGGGACCATGCCGCAGCGCCGTCAGTTCAGCGCGATGCGGATCGCCGCCGCCGCCGCCAGCGGCGCCAGCAGCAACGCGACGACCAGGATGGCGGCCAGCAGCAGCAAGCCGCCGACCGGGTCCAGTCCCTGCGCCGCCCGGGCCACGCTGCCGGCGCCGAACACCAGCACCGGCACGTACAACGGCAAGGCCAGCAAGGCCACGAGGATACCAGAGCGCCGCATCCCGACCGTCAGCGCCGCGACCACCGCGCCGAGCAGGCTCAGCACCGGCGTGCCCAGCGCCAGCGACAGCAGCAGCACCGGCAATTGCTCGCGCGGCAGGTACAGCAGTTCGCCGAGCACGGGCGCGGCGATCAGCAGCGGCAGCGAGGTCGTGGCCCAGTGGGTGAAGGTGCGCACCGCGACCAGCCAGCCCAGCGGCACCGGCGCCAGCATCCACTGCTCCAGCGAGCCGTCGTCGGCGTCGCCGCGGAACAGGCTGTCCAGCGCCAGCAGCCCGGCCAGCAGGCAGGCCAGCCACAGCACCCCGGCGGCGACCTTGGCCAGCGCGGCGTGGTCGCCGCCCAGGGCCAGCGCGAACAGCACCACCATCAGCAGGGCGAACAGCGCCGGCTGTAGGGCGTCGCCGCGGCGGCGCCAGAGCAGGCGCAGGTCGCGCGCGACCAGGGCGCGGGCCGCGCCGATCAGGCCCGGGGCGGTGGCGGCGACGGCGGCGGGCTCGGCCGGCGCGCTCATGCGGCTTTCTCCAGCTGCAGCAGGCGGGTGCGCACCGGCGGCGCGGCGTAGGCGCCGTGGGTGGTCACCAGCGCGGCGCCGCCCTCGCGCAGATGCGCCTGGACCATGCGGTTGACCAGCTCGATGCCTTCCAGGTCGAGGTTGGCGTAGGGCTCGTCGAGCAGCCACAGCGGCGCCGGCGACATCCACAGCCGCGCCAGCGACAGGCGCTTTTTCTGCCCGGCCGACAATTGCCGGGCCAGCGCGTCCTCGTAGCCGGCCAGCCCGACCGTGGCCAGCGCGCGCGCGGCGTTCTGGCTGTGGCGGCGGCCGTGCAGGCCGCACAGGAAGTCGAGGTTCTCGACCGAGGTCAGGTCGGCCTTGAGCCCGGGCAGGTGGCTCAGGTAGGCCAGCGCGCGGGCGCGCCGGGCCGGGTCGGCCGGCTCGCCGTGCAGCGCGATCTCGCCGCCGTCGGCGCGCAGCAGCCCGGCCAGCACTCTCAACAAGGTGGTCTTGCCGGCGCCGTTGTCGCCCTGCACCAGCAGCGCCTCGCCGGCCTCGACCGCGAAGTCCAGCGGCCCGAACACGGGCTGCTCGTTGCGGGCGAAGCGCAGGCCGCGGGCTTGCAGCAGCGGGGGGGCGGCGGAGAGCAGGGCGGTCACCGGTCGGCGGGTGCGGGTCGGAGGCGTGCGGCCGGCCGGCCGCGGATCGCGCAGTTTATGCGAGTCGCCCGGTCCGGTGACTGCCTCGGGCTCGGTCTTGCGCCGTTCCGACGAAACATCGCATCGGTCTCTCGCGCCCGTCGGCCTCTCGTTCCCGCCGGTCTCTCCCGCCCGTCAATCTTTCCCACCCGTCAATCTCTCCCACCCGTCAATCTCTCCCACCCGTCAATCTCTCCCACCCGTCATTCCGGCGAAAGCCGGAATCCATTTTGCTCTGGCTTTCACCGAGCCCCCGCTTTGTGGGCAGGCCGTCGAAAGCAAAATGGATTCCGGCTTTCGCCGGAATGACGGGAAGAGAGGGGGCGGGGAGGAGCAGGCGCGGCAGGAACCGTACGCGCGGGACGAGCCGTTCGCCCGACCGCCCGCTGCGCTCAATCGCCGACCCAATCGGTGTGCTCGCTCGCCGCCGCCGCGTCCGGCCGCGCGATCAGCATCCGCAGCCGCACCGGTTCGCCGCGCTGCCAGGCCAGCACCCCGGCCTGGCCGAACTCGCGCGCCAGGGCGTCGGCGGCGGCATCGTCGAGGTCGGCGAGCAGCCAGCCCGGCTCGCGCCACTGGCCGGCCTGGTCCTGCGCCCAGGCGGCGTGGCGCTGCACCCCGGCCGCGTCCAGGCGCGCGACCAGGCGCTCGTCGGCGGCCTGGTTGGCGCTGTCCGAATGCGGCTGCGAGGCCGGGTTCCAGGCGCTGACGAACACATAGCGCTGCGCCGGCCAGTACGCCTCCAGGTCGCGCGCGGGGCGGCCCACGCGCAAGGGCAGGGCGTCGCCGTCCAGCGCCACCGCGTATTCGGCGGCGGCGTAGGCGAGGGCGAGTCCGGCGGCGTCGACCACTTGCAGTTCGCGCATGCCGCCAGTGTCGCGGCCGGCCGGGCCGCGCGCAAATCCGGGCGCCCGGCGCGGCGGGCGAGCGCTTGTCCAGTCGCGCGCGGCGATAGACACATGCCGAGGGATCATCGCCGCCGCCTCACCCTGTCTCACCGGCGGCAACCGGGTTTTCGTACACTCGATCCTTTCCACGCCTTCAACGCCGCGCCCATGACGCTCGCCACCAAGCTGCCGAAAGTCGGCACCACCATCTTCACCGTGATGTCGCAGCTCGCGCTCGAGCACCAGGCGGTCAACCTCGGCCAGGGCTTTCCCGATTTCGACGTGCCCCAGCGCCTGGTCGACGCGCTGGCCCGGGCCATGGCCGAGGGCAAGAACCAGTACGCGCCGATGACCGGCGTGCCGGCGCTGCGCCAGGCCATCGCCGACAAGACCGAGGCCTGCTACGGCTACCGGCCCGACCCGGACGCCGAGATCACCGTGGTCTCCGGCGCCAGCGAGGCGATCTTCGACGCGGTCCAGGCGGTGGTGCGGCCGGGCGAGGAAGTGGTGGTGCTCGACCCGTGCTACGACAGCTACGAGCCGGCGATCGACCTGGCCGGCGGCCGCGCCGTGCACGTGCCGCTCGACCCGGCCACCTTCGCGGTCGACTGGGACCGCGTGCGCGCCGCGATCGGCCCCGACACCCGCCTGCTGATGGTCAACTCGCCGCACAACCCGTCCGGCGCCATGTTCGACGCCGACGACATCGCCCGCCTCAGCGAAATCGTCGAATCCACCGGGGTGTGGCTGCTGTCGGACGAGGTCTACGAGCACATCGTCTTCGACGGCCGCCGGCACGAATCGGTGCTGCGTTACCCGCAACTGCGCGAGCGCGCCTTCGTGGTGTCGAGCTTCGGCAAGACCTACCACTGCACGGGCTGGAAGATCGGGTACTGCATCGCACCTCCCGCCTTGTCGGCCGAGCTGCGCAAAGTCCATCAGTACAATAGCTTTTGCAGCTTCGCTCCGGCCCAATGGGCGTTCGCCGAGATGATCCGGGCCGAACCGGAGCACTACCAACGGCTCGGCGCGTTCTACCAGGACAAGCGCGATGGTTTCCGCGAGCAACTATTGACCACCCGGCTCAAGCCGCTGCCGGTGCCGGGCGGCTACTTCCAGCTGGTCGACTACTCGGCGGTCAGCGACCTCGACGATGCCGCGTTCTGCCGCTGGCTGACCGTGGACAAGGGCGTCGCGGCGATCCCGCTGTCGCCGTTCTACGAGTCGCCGCCGCCCGGGCAGCGCCTGGCACGGCTGTGCTTCGCCAAGAACCAGGCCACTCTGGATGCGGCAATCAAGCGCTTGGTCTCACTTTAATTGCATTCTTGAGATGGATATCTCACCCGCTCTTGTCGTAAGCTTCAGCTTCGGTCTACTCTTTGAGGACGAGCGCCGCTAAGGCGGTCGGGGGAGAGCCGTAGTTTTCTATGGGGAGTTCATGGACAGAACGATCTACGTGAGCCGCGCGTCCGGCGCGGTCATGCAGTCGCTGCCTTGCGAAAAGGGGGCAGGACTCGCACGCCTTCATTCGCTGGGCGTGTCCTATGTCTCAGTTTGGTCGGCCCGGGTTTGGCCGCCGCAATTCCGATAACCGCAACGCGGGCGCCACGCGCGCAGGGCCCAATGGCCGGCGCCGCGGCATCCACCGGACGACTGCGCGTACAAGATCAACCTATGGCAGGGGATAGCGTGAGAAATTCAATTGCAACCAGCCCGCGTCTGTGGATCGCGATCGCCTTGGCGGTCGGCCTCGCGGGTTGCGCCACCCGTCCGGCGCCGGACTTCGGCGGCCGCTGGAAGCCGGTGAACCGCTACGCGGAGGTTCCCGACGAGATTCCGCTGCACAAGTCCTACGTGTACTACCCGTCGCCGATGGACGGCACGCTCAAGAACATGCTCACCCGCTGGGCGAAGGACGCGAATCTGAAGCTGGATTACCAGCACTATTCCGACTTCACCCTGTTCCAGGGCGTGTCCCAGATCAACACCACCAGCCTGCCCGACGCGGTGTCGCAGCTCAACAGCGCCTACGCGGGCCACGGCGTGTCGATCAGCCGCGAAGGCGAGCAGATCGTGGTGCGGTCGGTCGGCTCGGCGGCGACGGCCGCTCCGGCGCCGTAACCGCCGTACCCGGCAACGACGGCGGGTCGGGCGCGCGCCCGCTCCGCCGTACAGCGCAAACCCAGGGGATGCAGCACAGATGTTCGGAAAGAACAAGAACGTTACTCCGCAAGTGGAGAACGCGGTCGCCAAGGCGGTCAATTACGAAGTCACCATCGCCGACATAGCGCGGCGCAGCGAGAAGCGCGCCTGGATCGTCGCGTTCACCGCGATCGTGATGGCGCTGATCCTCGCCGGCGGCTACTTCTACTTCCTGCCGCTCAAGGAAAAGGTGCCTTATCTGGTCATGGCCGACGCCTACACCGGCCAGGCCACGGTCGCGCGCCTGCGCGACGACTTCAGCCAGAACAGCATCACCGCCAACGAAGCGATCAACAAGAGCAACATCTCGCACTTCGTGATGGCGCGCGAGTCCTACGACTTCTCGCAGATCGGCGACCGCGACTGGTCGACGGTGTTCGCCATGGCCACCCCGCAGGTGACCAAGGCCTATTCGAACATCTACTCCAGCACCAACCCGCAGAATCCGATCACCTTGTTCGGCAAGGGCAAGACGATCCGCGTGCGCATCCTCAGCATCCAGCTGCACGGCGGCGACGCCGCGGTCAAGAGCGCCACCGTCCGCTTCCAGCGCAGCCTCTTCAACAAGGAGAGCGGCGGCCAGGAGCCGATGGACAGCAAGATCGCGGCGATCGAATACACCTACAAGTCCAACCTGAAGATGGACGACGACAAGCGCGTCCTCAATCCGCTGGGCTTCCAGGTCAGCAACTACCGGGTCGACAACGACTACGCGCCGGCACCGCCGCCGCCGGCCGACTATCCGGTCGGCAGCGCGCAGGCCGCCGCGCCCGCCGCGGCGCCGCCCGCGCAG
>NZ_LXSD01000106.1:0-418 GCF_017168095.1 Lysobacter enzymogenes
GCCGCGACCGCGACAACGCGACTGCGACAAACCTTACGGCGTAGTTGCGTTGTCGCGGTCGCGGCTCGCGCCGCTCCTACAGGGGAATCGCAGGCGCCGTTACGAGCTACAGGAAAGCATCGAACACCCGGCCCGCTCGCGCGCCCAGTCCGGGCGCCGGGCGGCGAACGCCTCGCGGCCGGGCTGGTCGTGGTAAGGCCGGCGCATCACCTCGAGCAATTCGTGCACGCCGGCCAGATCGCCCTGCTCGGCGCGGTCGATGGCCTGCTGCGCGAGGTAATTGCGCAGCACGTAGCGCGGGTTGGCCGCGTCCATGCGCGCTTCGCGCTCGTCCGCCGAGGAACCGTCCTCGCGCGCCCGCGCCGCGTAACGCGCCAGCCAGCCGCGCAGCGCCTCGGCCGCGGCGGCGCGCGCCGGG
>NZ_LXSD01000107.1:0-16222 GCF_017168095.1 Lysobacter enzymogenes
CGGCGGCGCGCCGCGGCCGCGGCCGCGCTGGCTGATGCCGCTGCTGTGGAGCCTGCTGGCGCTGTGCGCGCTGGCCTTCGCCGCGACCTTCTGGTGGCCGTCCGGGTTCGCCCTCGGCGCCGGCCCCGAGGGCGTGACGGTGGCGCCGCTGGCCGAAGGCAGCGGCCCGTCCGAGCGCTACGGCCGCGAGGCCGGGCTGATCGCCGCCGGCGATTTCGACCTGCTCGCCGACCCGCAGGGCGAGGCCGCCGCGGCCGACCTGGAATTCCACAACTGGCTGGCCGCGCGCGACGCCGGGACGATCCCGGCCACCGCCGCGCCGCCGGTCGAGCCGGCGCCTGCCGCGCCCACGCCGGGCAGCGACACTCCGGGCCTGGAAACCGACGCGCAGGAGGGCGAATGAACCGGATCGCCGTTGTCGCCGCCGCCCTCGCCGTGGCCGCCGCGGCGTGGCTGCCGGCGCGCGCGCTGCCGCCGGAGCTCGAGCGCAGCCTGAGCAAATTGCCGCCGCCGGTGCGCGCGCGGATCGAGGCCAACGGCCGGCGCTGGGACGGCTGGGACGAAGCGCAGCGGCGCGGGTTCGCCCAGCGCGCCGCGCAGTGGAACCAACTCGATGCGGCCGAACGCGGCGTGCGCCGCGAGCGCTACCTCGCCTGGCAGGCGCTGAGCGCCGACGAGCGCGCGCAGTCGCAAGCCGCCGCCGCGCGCCTGGCGGCGCTGCCGCCGGAGCAGCAGCAGGCGCTGCGCGCCCAGTTCGGCGCGCTCGACCGCAGCGAACGCCGCGGCTGGCTGCTCGGCCCGGCGCTGGGCGCCGACTATCCGGCCTTGCAGCCGCTGCTGGCGCAACTGCCGCCGGAGCAGCACGCGGCGATGCTGACCGCGCTGCGCGGCCTGACCGCCGCGCAGCGCAAGGATCTGGCGGTGCTGGCCCAGCGCACGCCGCCGCAGGAGCGCGAACGCCTGCGCGCGGGCCTGCTGGCGGCGCCGCCGGCGCAGCGTGGAGCGTGGTTGCAGGACGCGCTGGCGCGCTGATCGGTTTGGCGGGCGCGCTTGCGCAGATATTGCGCGGGATGACGGCGATCCGCGTTTCGGTTTGCGCCTGAGCGAAGATCGCAGCGGTCTGTCGTTGTCGTGGATTCGCGGTCGCGGCTTGCGCCGCTCCTACAGGGGCTTCGGCTGCGGCATGGGCTCCCTGTAGGAGCGGCGCAAGCCGCGACCGCGACAACGAAACTACGACGAATGCCTGGCGCAGGCGACGAAACGACGACCGCCGCGGCCATTCCCGACCGAACCAACGCTCAGCGCGGCAACACCCGCATCACCCGCCGGCTCGCGCCGAACCGCCCTTCGAACCGCGCCAAGCCTTCCGCGCGCATCCGCGGCGCGTGATCGCGCAGGTACGCCTCCAGCGCCGCCGCATCGCGCAGGCGATAGCGCACGCACAGCGCCATCCGCCCCGGCGCGGGCGCCGGATCGTCGATCTCGTGCAGGTCCGCGCCGAGGAAACCCGGCAACGCGCAGATCTCGCCGATGTGCGCGCGCAGCCAGGCCAGGAACTGCGCGGCGACCGCCGCGTCCACGTCCAGCGATACTTCGTAGATCGTCTCGTCGGTCATCGCATCCTCGCGTTCGCTGTTCGAATCCCGGCCGTCGGCGCGGCCGCGGCGGCGCCCGCGCGCCGCGCGGTTACATCCGCACGATCGCCGCGGTCATCAGCGCCACCGTGGCCAGGCTCAGCAGGAAGAAGTACGCGCTGCCGATCAGCAGATAGCGCAGCAGGGTCAGCGGCCAGCCGTTGGCGTAGACGCGCTTTTCCATTATCAGCAGATAGATCGGCATCCATGTCCACAACAGGCCGATCGCCAGCCCCTTGAGCCAGACCACGCCGCTCCAGTGCGGCGCGATCGCGTCGCCGAGCAGCATCAGCACGAACATCGCCAGCAGCGCCAGGCACAGGTAGATGTGGCTGTACAGCGCCACCACCAGATGCTCGAGATAGCCGCGGCCCGAGCCGACGTAGGCGATCTTCAGCAGCAGGGCGAAGATCGGCACCATCAGGAACAGCGCCGAGGGGATCGCGCCGATCAGCGCGTGGATGTACAGCGCCGGGTCCTTGGTCGCGCGCTGGAAATTGACCTCGCCCTTGCCGACCTGGCGGTTGAGCCAGTCGTTGGCGAACTGCGGCCACCACTCGACCTTGAGCGGATTGGTCTTGGGATCCCACGGCCGGCCGTTGAACGACAGCGGGCCGTCGTCGTCGTCGCATTCCACTTCGCCGTAACGCTGGCGGTCGGGCGCGCGCAGCTCCGCGCCTTCGCTGCGGCCGGCATGGGCGACCTGCAGCTGGGCGATGCGGCAGCCGGCTTCGAGGTTGACCTGGCGGATCAGCCCGGCGTAATCGGACGACGCGCGCGCCTGCGGCGTCGCCTGCGCGCGCTGCGCCTGCAGCGCGGCGATGCGTTCGTCGCGCAGGCGCTCGACGTCGGCCAGGTTCCTGGCCGCCTCGATCGAGCCCGGGCGCGGCGCGCCGGCCAGGCGCTCGCCCTCGGCGCGCTGCGCGGCGACTTGCTCGGCGTCCAGACCCTGCTGCGCCTGCAGCAGTTCGATGCGCTTGTCGGCCTGGCGCTGGACCGCGGCGATCGACGCTTCGATGGTGTTGCGCGCGACCGGCGCGGCGGCCGCGGCGGCGCGCAGTTCGCCGACCATGCGCGCGCGCAGCTCCTCGACCTCGACGACGCTGTCGGCGTCGCGCATCTGCTTCCTGACGTTGCCCAGCCGCACCGTGGTGCTCTGCGCGGTGTCGAGGTCGAAATGGGTGTTGCTCTCGACGTGGATCGCGAACTGGGCGACGAAGAAGGTCACCACCGAGACGATCACGAACAGGCGCAGCGGCGGGATGTAGCGCACGCGCCGGCCGGCCAGGTATTCGCGGGCGACTTTGCCCGGAGACAGCAGATCGCGCAAAGTGCGGAACACCCGGCCGTCGAGGTGCCAGAACGATTCGAACACCTCTTCCAGCGCGTGGCCGAGGTTGCGTACCGGGTTGTGCACGGATTGGCCGCAGGCGTGGCAGTAATGGCCTTGCAGCTCGGCGTCGCAGTTCTCGCAGTGGCTGGGGTGATCGTCGTGGCCGTGGCCGGCCGACGCGGCCTTGGCTTCGTTAGGTGCGCTCATGCGGATCCAGAAACGAGGCTCCCCGGCCTTCACTTTCGAGCGGGTAAGATAGCCGTCCGCCGCGACCCGGCGCCAGCGCCCCGACCGGATGCGCGGCCGCAGTCGCCGTTGGTTCCCCCATGTCTGCGTCGTCCCCCTCCGTTTCGCGCCCCGGCCTGCTCCGGGAAATCCGCACTACCTTGATCCTGGCCGCGCCGCTGGTCGCCGGCCACGTGTCCACCGGCCTGATCGGTTTCGTCGACAACACCCTGGCCGGCCACCACAGCACCACCACCCTGGCCTCGGTGACCATCGGCACCGCGCTGTGGTGGCTGCCGATGATGGTGCCGATCGGAACCCTGCTGTCGGTGCCGCCGTCGGTGTCGCAGCTCGAAGGCGCCGGCCGCCGCGGCGAGATCGGCGCGCTGTTCCGCCAGGCGCTGTGGATGGCGCTGCTGCTGAGCGTGTTCCTGTTCGCGTTCCTGACCTTGATCCCGCACGCGCTGCCGGCGATGGGCATCGCCCCGGGCATCGTGCCGGGCGCGCGCGAGTTCCTGCACGGCATCCGCTGGGGCGTGCCGGCGCTGACGTTGTTCTTCTGCATGCGCTATCTCAGCGAGGGCCTGCACTGGACCTTGCCGACCATGCTGCTCAGCGCCGGCGGCCTGCTGGTGCTGCTGCCGCTGGGCTATGTGCTGACCTTCGGCAAGTTCGGCCTGCCCGAGATGGGCGCCGGCGGCCTGGGCATCGCATCGGCGGCGATGCTGTGGGTGCAGGCGATCGGTTTCTTCTTCGTCCTGCGCAACGCCAAACGCTTCGCCGACCTGCGCCTGTTCGAGCGCTTCGACAAGCCGCACTGGCCGACCATCCGCGGCCTGCTCGCCACCGGCTTGCCGATCGGCGTGACGGTGTTGATGGAAGGCAGCTTGTTCATCGTCACCGCGCTGCTGATCGGGCGGCTGGGCGAGGTGCCGGCCTCGGCGCACCAGATCGCGATCAATCTCTCGGCGCTGTGCTTCATGGTGCCGATGGGCCTGGCCGAGGCGACCACGGTGCGGGTCGGCCACGCCCTGGGCCGGCGCGACTACGCCGGCGTGCGCCGCGCCGGTTTCGCCGGCTACGCCATCGTGCTGTGCACCCAGTTGCTGTCCGGCATCCTGCTGCTGAGCGCCAACGACGTGCTGGTGGGGTTCTACACCACCGACATGGCGGTGGCCTCGCTGGCCGCCTCGCTGCTGTTGTATTCGGCGATGTTCCAGTTCCCCGACGGCATCCAGGTGCTGTCGGCCGGCGCGCTGCGCGGGCTCAAGGACACCCGGGTGCCGATGATCCTGGCCGCGCTGGCCTATTGGGGCGTGGGCATGCCGATCGGCGCCGGGCTCGGCCTGGGCCTGGGCTGGGGCCCCAAGGGCATGTGGATCGGTCTGATCGCCGGCCTGACCGTGGCCGCGGTGCTGCTGTGCAGCCGCTTCCTGCGCTCCAGCCAGCCCGGGCGGCTGGCCGAGCGGATGGCGCGGGAAGCCCCGCACGAGGTCGACCCGCACGAGACCGGCTGCACCTGAGCGGGCCGCATTGGAGCGGGCCGCGACGGCCGCGCCGCGACGGCCGCGCCGCGGGCGCCCACCCGGGGCGCCCAGCGTTGCGTAAATGAACGGATTGCGGCCGAATCGCAAGTTTGCAAACACCCTACGTTACGAATGGCGGGTGAAACCCCGCCCCGCGCCGGGTTAGTCTGAGCGCGTACCCACGGAGCCTGTGCAATGAACGAGACCCTCCCACGTCGCGGGCCGCTGGCCCGTTTCTTCGTTGGCGCCTGGGACGCGATGAACTTCACCCGCCGGTTGATCTTCAACCTGGTGTTCTTCGGCTTCCTCCTGATCGTGCTGATCGCGATGCTGTTCGGCGGCAACACCAAGCCGTTCCAGGACCGCACCACCCTGGTGATCGCGCCGGAAGGCGCGCTGGTCGAGCAGTACAGCTCCGATCCGGCCTCGCGCGCGCTCAACCGCGCGCTGGGCGACAAGAATCCGGAAGTGCAGCTGCGCGACATCGTGCGCGCGCTGGACGCGGCCAAGGACGACAAGCGCATCGAGCGCGTGGTGCTGCGCCTGGACAAGCTGCAGTCGGCCGGCATGGCCAGCCTGCGCGAAGTCGCCGCCGCGGTGGCGCGGGTGCGCGCGGCCAAGAAGGAAGTGATCGCCTTCGCCGAGAGCATGGACCAGAAGCAGTACCTGATCGCCGCGCAGGCCAACGAGGTCTATCTCGACCCGATGGGCGGGATGATGCTCGAGGGCCTGGGCCGCTATCGCCTGTACTACCGCCAGCTGCTGCAGGACAAGCTCGGCGTGGACGTGCACCTGTTCCGGGTCGGCGAGTTCAAGTCGGCGGCCGAGCCCTACATCCTCGACGCGGCCTCGGAAGAGTCCAAGACCGCCGACCTGTTCTGGATGAACGACCTGTGGCAGCGCTACCTCGGCGACGTGGCCAAGGCGCGCAAGCTCGATCCGGCCGCGCTCAACGCGGCGATCGACGAACTGCCGGCGCGGCTGGACGCGGTCAAGGGCGACCTGGGCAAGTACGCGCTGGGCCTGAAGCTGGTCGACGGCCTCAAGACCCGCGAGGAAGTCGATCAGATCCTGACCAAGCGCGGCGTCGCCGACGAGGACGCCGACGGCGGCTTCCGCCAGATCGCGATGGACGCCTACCTGTTCAACCTCGACCGCCTGACCAATCCGGCCGACAGCCGCCCGCAGGTCGCCATCGTCGTGGCCGAGGGCGAAATCAGCGGCGGCGAGCAGCCGCCGGGCACGGTCGGCGGCGTGTCGACCGCGGCGCTGCTGCGCCAGGCGCGCGACGACGACAACGTCAAGGCGCTGGTGCTGCGGGTCAACTCGCCGGGCGGCGAAGTGTTCGCCTCCGAGCAGATCCGCCGCGAGATCGTCGGCCTGAAGGCCGCCGGCAAGCCGGTGGTGGTGTCGATGGGCAACCTGGCGGCGTCGGGCGGTTACTGGATCTCGATGAACGCCGACCGCATCTTCGCCGATCCTTCGACCATCACCGGTTCGATCGGCATCTTCGGCCTGATCCCGACCGTGCCGCGCGCGCTGGAAAAGATCGGCGTGCATTCCGACGGCGTCGGCACCACCCGCTTCGCCGGCTCCTACGACATCACCCGGCCGCTGACGCCGGAAGTCGGTCAGGTCATCCAGACCATCATCAACAAGGGCTATGCCGACTTCACCGGCCGCGTCGCGCAGGCGCGCAAGAAGCCGGTGGCCGACGTCGACGCGGTCGCGCGCGGCCGGGTCTGGAGCGGCGCGCAGGCCAAGGAACGCGGCCTGGTCGACGAGATGGGCGGCCTGCAGGCGGCCGTCGACGACGTCGCCCAGCGCGCCAAGCTGGGCAAGGCCGGCGACTTCCGCGTGCGCTACGTGGAGAAGATCGCCAGCCCGTTCGAGCGCTTCTTCGCCAGCCTCGCCGGCAGCGGCGCCGGCGCGATGGTGCTGGGCCATTCCGAGCTCGCCCGCGGCCTGCTGATCAAGGCCGTGCCGCAGGCGGCGGCGGACCTGCGCTTCGTCGAAAGCGCGACCAAGCCCGGCAACGGCGCGCCGGTGAAGGCGCTGGCCTACTGTTTCTGCACGTTGTAAGTGCGGGTTCGCGGCCGGCGCGCTATGCCGGCCGCTCAAAAAACGAAACGCCGCATCGTTCGCGATGCGGCGTTTTTCGTTTGTGGTTCGGCGTGCGTGGTGGTTGGTTGTGGAACGGTTTCGCGTCGGAGCCAAAGGCATCGGGCCTGAAGGCCCTCCCACAAAAGCCGAAGCCCAGGCCGTCCGGGGCGCTGTTGTGGGAGGGCCTTCAGGCCCGATGCTTTCCGCTCAAGCGAGGCCTGGCCTCAACCGCCCGCCGCCTCGACCGCATCGCGCGTGTTCTGCGCGCCCTGGTCGACGCTGCCGCTGGCGGCGTCCTTGGCCTGCTGGATCGGCTTCTGGATCGCATCGCGCATCTGCGTGGCCTGCGGGTCCACCGGGCGTTCCTTCTCCGGCGGCTGCGGCTTGGAACAGGCCGCGGCCGCGGCGCAGATCAGCACAAGGACGGCAAGGCTCGGCTTCATCGCGGCATCCTCTCGACGGTCTGGCCGGTATGCTACGCCGGTCGCGCGGCGCGCGCGCGGCGCGACCTGCAACGACCGTAACGGAGGCACCGATGGACCCCAAGCGTTGGCGATTGGACGGACAGCTCGCGCTGGTCACCGGCGGCAGCGCCGGCATCGGCCGGGCGATCGCGCGCGAGCTGCTGGGCTTCGGCGCCGACGTGCTGCTGGCCGCGCGCGACGCGGCCGCGCTGGAGTCGGCGCGCGCCGAACTGGTCGAGGACTTTCCCGAGCGCGAGGTGCAGGGCTTCGTCGCCGACGTCGCCGACGACGAGCAGCGCCGCGAACTGCTGGACTGGGTCGAGGACTTCGGCGAAGGCCTGCACATCCTGGTCAACAACGCCGGCGGCAACCTCAGCAAGCCGACCAACGACTACACCGAGGACGAATGGCGGCAGGTGTTCGAGATCAACCTGTTCTCCGCGTTCGAACTCTCGCGCTACGCGCATGCGCTGCTGACCCGCCACGCCGCCTCGAGCATCGTCAACGTCGGCAGCGTCTCGGGCAACACCTCGGTGCGCACCGGTTCGCCGTACGGCATGAGCAAGGCGGCGATGCACCAGATGACCCGCAACCTGGCGGTGGAGTGGGCCGAGGACGGCATCCGGGTCAACGCGGTGGCGCCGTGGTACATCCGCACCCGCCGCACCTCCGACAAGCTGGCCGATCCGGATTATCTCGACGAAGTGCTGCTGCGCACCCCGGCCGGCCGCATCGGCGAGCCGGAGGAAGTGGCCGCGGCGGTCGCGTTCCTGTGCCTGCCGGCGGCGGGCTACATCACCGGCGAATGCATCGCGGTGGACGGCGGGTTCCTGCGCTACGGGTTCTGAGCCGCGCCGAAAACCGCTAGTTCGCGGCCCATCGGCGACGGTTCACTTGCCGCAGGTGCTCTCCACCACGATGCGCTGGATCCGCGCGTACTCCGCGGCCGAGGCGTCGCGATTGTCGGCGCGGCCGAAGCGCAGCGCCGACTCGGCTTCGCGCAGGCGCTGTTTCCAGCTCTCGCACAGGCGCTCGTCGGGGATGCGCTGGCATTGGTCGTCGACCATCTGGCAGGCCACGCCGGCGCCGCTGCCGACGTTGCCCAGGCCGGTGGTCTGCAGCGGCGCGCAGCGCTGCGGCGGCTTGCCGTCGTCGTTGAGGTAGCGGCCGTTGTCGTAGGTGCGGCATTCGAACAATGCCGGCGGCGGCAGCCGGTCGGCATCGGCGATGGCCGACTTGGGCAGCGGCGAGGCCATCGCCGGCGCCGATGGAGACGGCAGCGTCTGCGGCGGCAGCGCCTGCGGCGGGCGCGCCACCTGCGGCAGCTGCGAGGACACCGGCGGATGCATCGGCGGCGCCGGCGCGGGATTGGAGTACTGGCCCGGCCCGGTGATCACCGTCGGCGGCGCCGACGACACCGGCGCGTCCTCGATGATGCGTTTTTCCTGGGTGCTGCCTTTCGGGCACGGCGTGTTGTTCTGCACGGTGAGCTGGCCGATCGCGTCGGTGCAGCGATAGATCACCACCTTGCCTTGAGCCTGCGCGCCGGACGCGGCCAGCAACAACGCCCACAAACCCCACACGCGCATCAGTAAGCTCCGCAATCGGCGTTCAGGCGCGCGTCGATGACGCGCTGTTCCTCGGTGATCTTCGTGCGCTCGCTCTGCAGCGCGCTGTTGTAGCGGCGGTCGCCGGCCCAGCGCTGGTCGCGCAGCCGCGCGCACACTTCCTGCTGCGGCAGCGGATGGCATTCGTCGCGCACCAGCTGGCTGCCGTAATACACCCCGTAGCCGTAATTGTAGCCGCCGGGAATGACGTAGCCGCTGTTGCTGGAGTACGAGACATGGCCGTGGCGGCCGCCGACGGCGATGCGGGTGGACGAATCGGCCACGCGCACGCGCGGCTCGATGCGCGAATCCGGATCGCCCGGCCGCGGCGTCGGCGCGCCGATGCGGCGGCCGAGCGAGGTGCCTTCGTAATAGGGCACGCCGTAGCCCAGATCGACCAGCGGCATCATCCGCGGATTGCCGTCGCCGTTGTCGCTGACGTAGCGGCTGCCGTCGGGGCGCACGCAGTCGTACATCGGTTGCGGCGTGCGCACCACCAGGTATTGCGGTGCGGCGTTGCGCGCGGGCGTCGCGCTCGCTGCGGCGGGCGCGGCGTCGGCCGGGCGCGGCGGCGGATCGACCGGGCGCATCATGCTCACGGTCTGCTGGCGCTGGCCGGCGGCGCAGGGCGTGTCGCGCAGGCTCAGCCGGCCCTGATCGTCGGTGCAGCGGTAGATCAGCACTTCGCCGGCGGGCTTGGCCGGCGCGTCGGCGGCGGTTGCGGCCAGCGCGGTCGCGGCCAGCGCGGCCGCGGCGGCGGCGAGGAGACAGCGGCGGTGGCGGACCCAGGCGGAGCGCATGTGCGCATCTTGCGCCACCGGCGCGTCGGGGAGAAGCCGCGGCGGGCGCCGTCCGGCGGCGGTTCAGCGCCGCCAGACCAGCACCACCACCCCGACGCCGACCAGTCCCAGCCCCAGCCATTCGCGCAGCGACGGCCGCTCGCCGAGGAAGGCCACCGCGAACAGCGCCGCCAGCACCACGCTGAGCTTGTCCACCGGCGCCACCAGGGCGACCTCGCCGAGCTGCAGGGCGCGGTAGTAGCACAGCCACGAGGCGCCGGTGGCCAGCCCCGACAGCGCCAGGAACAGCAGCGACCGCGCCGGCAGGCTGCGCGGATCCACCCATTGCCCGCTCAGCGGCACCAGCAGGGCCAGCACCGCCAGGATCACCACGGTGCGCACCAGCGTCGCATAGTCGGCCGAGATGCCGGCGACGCCGACCTTCGCCAACACCGCGGTCAGCGCGGCGAACACCGCCGAGAGCAGGGCCCAGACCGACCAGGCCGGCAGAGAACTCATGGCGAGGCTCCGTATCGAGTTGGGCCGAGCCTAGCGCCGTGCGGGTAGCGGCGGTGTCGGAGCCGCGTCGTGGCCGCCTGTCGTGGCGACGCGGTCGTGGGCGCCCGACCTGCGAGCGTCCGCAGGCTTAGCGGCGCCTGATCTGCGCGCAGCCCCAGCCCGTGATCCCCGCGAACGCGCGGACCCGGAGCCTTCAGCGCGCCCCCTCCCGCAATCCGCGCTCACCCGCGCAGCACTTCCCCGGTCAACGCCACCCGGATCGGCGTCGGCGCGGCTAGCCCGCCGGTCTCGCCCTCGCACACGCCGTCGGCCAGCGCCAGCAACGCGCGGTCCAATTCCTCGCGCCGGAACGCCGGCGGATGGCCGGCAAGATTGGCGCTGGTCGACACCAGCGGCCCGCCGTGGGCGCGGCACAGCGCGCTGGCCTGCGCATGCGCGCTGACCCGCAGCGCGACGCTGCGGTGCGCGCCGCTGATCCACGCCGGCACCGCAGCGGTCGCCGGCAGCGCCCAGGTGTGCGGGCCCGGCCAGCTCGCGCGCACCGCCTGCGCGCGCTCGGGCGGCAGCGCCGCCCAATCGACCAAGGCATCGAGCTGATCGAGCGAGGCGGCGATCAGGATCACGCCCTTGTCCACCGGCCGCTGCTTGATCGCCAGCAGCCGCAGCACCGCCGCCTGATCGAACGGATCGCAGCCGATGCCCCACACCGCTTCGGTCGGATACACCAGCACGCCGCCGCGGGCGAGCGTCGCGGCGGACTGTTCCAGGCTCAGGGACGGGGCGGACATGGGTGGATCCTGCGACGAAAAATCCAGTGTCGCATGCGCCGCGGCGGCGCGCAGGGCGCCGCCGCGACGGATCGCGCGGCCGCCGTCAGTGGCCGTGATGGGCGTGATCGACCGCGGGCTGCGCCGACGCCGGCAGGCGCACGTCGAAGGCGTAGGAACGATTGCCGCTGAGGTAGACGCGGTTGTCGGTGCCGGCCTGCACCTGCACCTGGCCGCCGCGCTGCTGGCCGATGCGGGCGAACCTGGCGCGCGCGTTGACCTGCTCGGCGACGCGCTGCGGCCACTGCGCGGTGGAGGTTTCGCCGGCGCGCAGCACCGTCTCGACCTTCTCCGCGTCGCTGCCGTCGGCGTTGAACACGCGCAAGGTCACCGCGGTGCCGGCCGGATAGTCGTTGACCACGTTGAGCGGGCCGGCCTCGCGCCACGGCGAGCGCGCGTCGGCGAGCGAGGTGGTGAAGTTGACGTCCATGCAGGTGTAGAACGCCTCGGTCGAATCCGAGCGCTGCCAGGTGTTGTAGATCACATGGCGGCCGCTGCGCGCGGGCAGGGTGCAGGTGATGTGGTAGTTGTTGCCGGCCGACAGCGGGATCGGCCCGGTCTTGCAGAACTGCTGCAGGTCGCCCCAGCGCAGCGGCGAGTTCGGGTTCCAGCCTTGCGGGGTCACGTAGAACGTCCAGTCCTTGGTCGCGTGCGGCGCGGTGGCGTAGAAGGTGAAGGTGTAGCTGCTGCCCGAGCGCACGTTGGTGGTCTGCCAATCGCTGCGCACGATGTCCAGGCCGCGGAAGGTCGGGTTGTTGCCGCTGCACAGCTTGCCGTCGGGCACCACGGCCTGGTGGTTGCTGTTGGCGTTGGCCTGGTTGATGCCGTTCCAGTCGTAGAACAGCTGCGAGCCGGCCACGGCCCAGGCGGCGCGGCAGGCTGGATCGGAGGGGTTTTCCTTGTTGCCCAGATAGCACTTGTAGATGCGGCTCTGCGGATTGACGAACGAGCCGTGGGCGAAGGCGGTGGACGCGGGCAGGGCGGCCGCGCACAGGGCGACGGCGGCGGACAGCAGGGTGCAACGCGGGATGCGGGTCATGGCGGTACCTGTCGATGGGCAATGGTGACGGGCCCCCCAACAGCTTCGCGATGGCGAACGGCACAGCGCGACTGCGGTCGCGTCTCGAAACGGGTACGGCCGCGCGGCGGCGTCCCGGCATTTGTGCGGCCGATCCTAGTGGGCGGGGGCGGGCGATTCTGTGCGGGCGGTCGCCTGGGGGGACATGCGCCGGGGTGCGGTGGCGGATGCGATGTGGGAAACGCGGGGTGCGTCACGGATGGCGTTGCGTGCTGCGACGTCGTGTCGCTGGCGGCGCGAGGATCGTGAAGGTCGGTGTCCGACTGCAGGAGCGACGCGAGTCGCGACCGCGGCAACGCAGCCATTGCGCGGGTTACGTCGTAGTTGCGTTGCCGCGGTCGCGACTCGCGTCGCTCCTACAGTCGGGTTCGAACCTTCGCGGCCATCTGGTGGCGGCGAACGACGACAAGCCGCGATCGACCGCTCCGTCCGCGGACGCCACCAACAAAAAAGCGGGCACCCATCAGGCGCCCGCTTCCGTGTTCCCGCGCGTCGGCGCGATTACTTCGCCGCGGCCTTCTTCGCGACCTTCTTGACCGCCTTCTTCGCCACCGCCTTGGCCGCCGTGCTCTTCGCCGCGGCCTTCTTGACGACCTTCTTCGCCGCCTTCTTGGCCGGCGCCTTCTTCGCTACGGCCTTCTTCGCCGGCGCGGCGCCGTCGGCGCTCTTGGCGGCTTTCTTGGTCGCGGCTTTCTTCGCCGGTTCCTTCTTCGCCGCGGTCTTCTTGCCGAAGCGGCCGCGCACCGGTTTGCCGGTTTCCTCCAGCAGCTTGGTCACTTCCTCGAAGGTCAGCGAAGCCGGTTCGCGGTCCTTGGGGATGCGGCCGTTGAGCTTGCCGTCGCTGATGTACGGGCCGAAGCGGCCGTTGAGCACCTGGATGTCGCTGCCGTCGAACTGCTTGATGATGCGGTTGCGCGCGATCTCTTCCTTCTCTTCGATCAGGAACACCGCGCGCGCCAGGTCGATGGTGTACGGGTCGTCTTCCTTCTTCAGCGAGGCGTAGGTGCTGCCGAGCTTGGCGAACGGGCCGAAGCGGCCGATGCCGACGCTGACTTCCTCGCCGTTGTGCTGGCCGAGCTTGCGCGGCAGCTTGAACAGCTCCAGCGCCTCGTCCAGCGCAATGGTGTGCATGCTCTGGCCCGGCCGCAGCGAGGCGAAGGTCGGCTTCTCCTCGTCCTCGGCGGTGCCGATCTGCGCGTACGGCCCGTAGCGGCCCAGGCGCACGCTGACCGGCTTGCCGCTCTTGGGATCGGTGCCCAGCTCGCGCGCGCCGGTCGCCTCGCTGCGGTCCACCGATTCCTTCTTCTCTTCCACCAGCTTCTTGAACGGTTCCCAGAATCGTTCCATCAGCGGCACCCATTCCTCCTCGCCGCGCGAGACCGCGTCGAGCTCGTCCTCGAGCTTGGCGGTGAAGTCGTAATCGACGTATTGGGTGAAGTGGCCGGACAGGAACTTCGACACCGCGCGGCCGACGTCGGTCGGGCGGAAGCGGCGGCTGTCGAGTTCGACGTACTTGCGGAACAGCAGGGTCTGGATGATGGACGCGTAGGTGGACGGACGGCCGATGCCGTATTCCTCCAGAGCCTTGACCAGGGAGGCTTCCGAGTAGCGCGGCGGCGGCTCGGTGAAGTGCTGGTCGGCGTGGATCTGGTCGAGCGGGATGCGGTCGCCGGTCTTCATCGCCGGCAGCTTGCGGCCCTCGTCCTCGTCCTCGGCGGCCTTGGCGTCCTTGCCTTCCTCGTACACGGCGAGGAAGCCCGGATCGACCACGGTGGTGCCCGAGGCGCGGAAGCTGTGCTCGGAACCGGCGGCCAGGTCGACGCTGACGGTGTTGAGCGTGGCCGGCACCATCTGGCAGGCGACCGCGCGCTTCCAGATCAGCTCGTACAGGCGTCGCGCGTCGTCGTCGAGGTAGCGCGCCATCTGCGCCGGCGTGCGCAGCGCGGCGGTCGGGCGGATCGCTTCGTGCGCTTCCTGCGCGTTCTTGGACTTGGTCTGGTAGGTGTTGGGCTTGTCCGGCAGCGCCTTGGTGCCGTAGTCGCGCGCGATCACGTCGCGGATCTCGGCCACGGCTTCCTGCGACAGGTTGACCGAGTCGGTACGCATGTAGCTGATGAGGCCGACCGTGCCCTCGTCGCCGAGCGCCACGCCTTCGTACAGCTTCTGCGCCACGCGCATGGTGCGCGAGGTGGTGAAGCCGAGCTTGCGCGAGGCTTCCTGCTGCAGGGTCGAGGTGGTGAACGGCGGCGCCGGACGGCGCTTGCGCTCCTTGCTGGTCACGTCGGTGACGTGCAGGGCGCCGTTGGCGGCCTTGACCAGGCGCTTGCGCGCGTCCTCGGCGGTCTCGCCGTCGGTGATGGTGAACTGCTCGAACTTCTTGCCGTCGAGCTTGTACAGGCGCGCGGTGAAGGCCTGCTGCGGATGCGCGCACTCGGCCTCGATGGTCCAGTACTCGCGCGCGACGAAGGCTTCGATCTCCTCCTCGCGTTCGACGATCATGCGCAGCGCCGGCGACTGCACGCGGCCGGCGGACAGGCCGCGCTGGACCTTGCGCCACAGCACCGGCGACAGATTGAAGCCGACCAGGTAGTCGAGCGCGCGGCGCGCCTGCTGCGCGTCGACCAGGTCGCTGGCGATCGCGCGCGGCTGGTTCATCGCTTCCTTGATCGCGCGCGGGGTGATTTCGGTGAACACCACCCGCTGCAGCGGCTTGCCTTCGAGCAGGCCGCGCTCGCGCAGGATCTCGCCGATGTGCCAGCTGATCGCCTCGCCTTCGCGGTCCGGGTCGGTCGCCAGGAACAGGTTGTCGGCGCCGCGCGCGGCCTTGGCGATGGCGTCGACGTGTTTCTCGTTCTTCTCGATGACCGCGTATTCCATCGCGAAGTGGTTGTCCGGATCGACCGCGCCTTCCTTCGGCACCAGGTCGCGGACGTGGCCATAGGAAGCCAGGACGGTGAAGTCCTTGCCGAGGTACTTGTTGATCGTCTTGGCCTTGGCGGGCGACTCGACGATGAGGAGGTTCTTGGCCATTGGGACTCCGCAGGGCCCCGGGGCGGGGCGCTGCTCGACTGCTCGATCTCGTTTTTGGGGGGCGGCGACGCGGGCCGGGGCCGGCGCGGCGGGGCGGGGGTTAAGAAGGCGACGCCCGCGACGTTCGGCCGCGGGCGTTCAGGTTTCCTTTTTCTAGTGGAATCACGAGGCGGCCGCGGCTGTCAAGCTGGACGCTCCGGTCGGCGCCGGGGCGGGCGCCATAAAGTGGCATCGAAATGCCTCAAGGGCACGTGACGAAGTGTGCCCCGTTCAGCTCCGCCGGGCTGTGACCGCGACCCGGCCACGCTCAGCGCATCCCCAGCGCCAGCGCGGCGCCGACGAAGCCGATCACGCCCAGCCAGACCACGCCGCCGAGGATCAGCACCACCCAGGTCACCGGGCCCAGCTCGCGGCGCTGCAGCTCGGCGCGGGCGGTGTAGGCCCAGCGGTCGACCACCTGGGTGCCGGCTATCAGGTCGTGCAGGCCGCGCTTGCGGTCGGTGAAGGCGACCATCAGGTAGCCGACGCCGAGGGTCGCGTAACTGGCGAAGGACGAGGCCCAGCGGCCCAGCGCGCGGCCCCGGCTCAGGCGCGCGCCGTCGGCGTCGACGACCTTGATCCCGACCGCGAGCTTGCCCAGGGTGGCCTGCATCGAGGACGACTCCATGCCGGCGTAGTAGCCGGCGCTGATCAGGCCGTACAGGCCGTAGCCGAACACCATCATCAGCACCGACATGGCGCTGCCGTTCTCCAGCCAGCGCGTGCTGTCGCCGACCGTGCCGAGCACGAACACCAGCAGGAGCACGACGGTGAACAGGCTGTAGTAGGCGATGCCGACCAGGGTCGAATCGATCAGGTAGGCGGCGGCGCGGCGCCAGAAGCCGGCCGCGACCACGTCCTGGCCCTGCACCACCTGGCTGCCTTCGGCGACCGCGGCGCGCGGGGCGCTGTAGGGCGAGTGCGGGTCGGATGCGGCAGAAGCCGTTGCGGAGGTCGCGGCGTTGGGGTCGGGCGTGGCGGAGGTGGCGTGCGTGGCTGGCGCGGCCTCAGCGTCGGCCTGGGCGAGCGCGGCGGCGACCACGGCGGCGGTGCGCTCG
>NZ_LXSD01000108.1:0-761 GCF_017168095.1 Lysobacter enzymogenes
CTGGCGTCCTGCACCGAGGCCGCGCCGTCGGCGAAGCCGGGCAGCGCGGCGACGGCGTGCGGCTCGTCCAGGCGCAGCGCGTCGGCGAGACCGGCCGGCGCGGTCGCGGCGATGCCGGCCTCGGCCAAGCGTCGCAGATAGTCCTCGCGCGCGGCCTGGGCGCGGTTGACCCGCAGCCACATCGGCGGCGCCAGCGCGCTTTCGGCGAGGATCGTTTGGTAATGCGCGGGCCAGTCCTTGCGCAGCGTTCCGCGCAGCCAGCTCGGCCAATGCGACGCCCGCGGGTCCGCCGCCGGCAGGCCGTCGCGCTGGGCGCGGCGCAGCAACGCGTTGACCAGTCCGGCCTGATGTGCGCGGCCGAGCAGGCGTGCGGCCTCCACGCTGGCGTCGAGCGCGGCGTGCGCGGGCAGGCGCAGCGGGTCGAGCTGGGCCAGGCCGGCCAGCAGCAGCGCGCGCAGTTCGCTGTCGCGCGGCGGCAGCGGCCGCGGCATCCATTCGTTCAAGGCCGCTTCCAGGCGCAGCGGCTGGCGCAGCACGGCGAAGCAGATCGCCTCGACCAGGGCGCGGTCGCGCGGGTCGGCCAGCGCCGGCAGCGCTGCGGCCAGTTCAGCCTTGAGCGAGCGGCCGCGGTGCAGCACCGCGTCGAGCGTGCGCGCGGCGATGGCGCGCACGCGCGCGCCGGGGTGGCTGTCGTCGGCGGGCAATGCGGGCGCGGCGGGGTGTTCGTTGCGGACGCGCGCGTGCGGTTCGGCGCGCGGTTC
>NZ_LXSD01000109.1:0-18199 GCF_017168095.1 Lysobacter enzymogenes
GGGCGCGGCGGGCGCGGCGGAGCGTTCCTGCGACACGGCCGTGGCCAGCACGCAGGCCAGCGCGAGGGCCGAGACGGCCAGTGCGGTCTTCATCATGTGACGGCTTCCCCTGTGGACTCACCGGATTAACGCGGCGCCGCCGCAGCCGAGGCCAGCGGCGGCGCGCGGACGGGCTCCCCTCGCTCAAACCGCAACCGCGGTCGGTTTTCCGGCGATGTCGGCCTGCGCCGCCGGGCTTGGGTCCGACACGTTCGCCCAGCGGGAACGGGTCCGAACGTTCAGTCCTCGTCCGCCGCGTAAGGGTGCAGCTTCAGCTCGGCCTCCACCGGCGCGCCCCGGCCGCCGCGCGCGCTCGTGTGCACGATCAACGCCGCATCGGGCGTGGGACGCGCGTCGCCGCTCCAGTAGCTCAACAGGATATGGGCGTAGAAGTCCGGCGGCAGGCGCGCAGCGCGATGCAGGCGCAGGCCGTCGTGCAATGCCGTGCGCGGCACCGACAGCGCCAGATCGGGGTAGTTGGATCGGATCTCGCACGCGAGCCAGGCGCCGGCGAGGCTGGCCGCGTGTTCGGCCGAGAGCGTCATGTCGAAGGGCCCGCCGTCGGCAGGATGGCGATAGCTGGCCCAGACGAGGCAGTCGGGCGGGTCGGGCTCGCTGTAGCGCTTGCGCATGGACCGCAACACGATCCGCTGGCCGCCGCCGGGCATGGCTTCGTGGCCTTGCAGGTAACCCTTCGCGTCGCGAGCGGCGTGCGCGGACGCAAGCAGGAACGTGCCCATCATGGTCAACGGCGAAGATTGCTGCGGCATGCGGGCTCCGGCTGCGCTGCGGCGCGCGTCGCCGCGCCTTGCCGCGCATAACGCGGTGCGCGCCGGCCGGCGGCCATCGCAGGCGCGGCGCCGCGCCCATCTTCGCAATCGCCGCAAGCTGAGCGAGGATGTGCGCTTCGCCCTGAGGAACCCCGCTCGCCATGACCTTGCCGCCCGGAGTCGTCCTGCGTCCGATCCTGCCGCGCGACGATGCGGCGATGGCGGCGATCACCCGGCAGGTGCTGGCCGAGTTCGGCTCCGGTCTGGCCAGCGATCCGGAAGCCGACGCGATGCAGCGCGCCTACAGCCGGCCGCGCAGCGCCTACTTCGTGGTCGAGCGCGACGGCCGGCTCGGCGGCGGCTGCGGCATCGCGCCCTTGCTCGGCGGCGACGACGGCGTGTGCGAACTGCGCAAGTTCTATCTGCTGCCGGGCGTGCGCGGCATCGGCCTGGGCCAGGCGCTGCTGGACAGGTGCCTGCTCACCGCGCGCGGCTTCGGCTATGGCCAGTGCTACGTCGAGGCGCTGGACCGGATGAGAGAGGCGCATCGGTTGCTGGAAGCCAACCGTTTCCAGTTGCTGCAGGCGCCGCTGGGTTACGGCGAGTTGCGCGGCAGCCATACCTGGTACTTGCGTTCGCTGTGATCCGATGGGTCCTGCGGCGAGGCCGTGGGAGGGCCTTCAGGCCCGATGCGTTTCGATCCGATCGCCGCGCCCTGAGCGAAAAGCCTCGGGCCTGAAGGCCCTCCCGCAAGGGCCGGGGCCCGGATCGGCCGCGAGCCGCGGCCCGCGCCGGGGCGGCGCCCTCACCCGCGGTCCTTTAGAATGGCGCCTTTTCCGCCCTCAGGACCGCCCCATGCAACTCGAAAATGCCCGCGCCGTCATTACCGGCGGCGTCTCCGGCCTCGGTTTCGCCGTCGCCCAGCATCTGGTCGCCGGTGGCGGCAAGGTCGCGCTGTTCGACGTCAACGACGACAAGGGCGCGCAGGCCGTGGCCGCGCTGGGCGAGGCCAACGCCCGCTATTTCCGCACCGACGTGACCGACGAGGCCGGGGTGGCGGCAAACCTGCAGGCGGCCAAGGCGTTCCTCGGCGGCCTGAACGCGGCGATCAACTGCGCCGGCATCCTCGGCGCGGGCCGGGTGCTGGGCAAGGAGGCGCCGATGGCGCTGTCGCAGTTCCAGACCACGGTCATGGTCAACCTGATCGGCAGCTTCAACGTGGCCAAGGCCGCCGCCGACCTGATGCAGCACAACGACGCCGGCGAGGACGGCGAGCGCGGCGTGATCGTCAACACCGCCTCGGTGGCCGCCTACGAAGGCCAGATCGGCCAGGCCGCGTATTCGGCCAGCAAGGGCGGCGTGGTCGCGATGACCCTGCCGATGGCGCGCGAACTCTCGCGCTTCGGCATCCGCGTGATGACCGTCGCCCCGGGCATCTTCTGGACGCCGATGGTCGACGGCATGCCCGAGTCGGTGCAGCAGTCGCTGTCGGCCTCGATCCCGTTCCCCTCGCGCCTGGGCCGGCCGGAAGAGTTCGCCGACCTGGTCGCCTACATCCTCGGCAACCGCTATTTGAACGGCGAGACCATCCGCCTCGACGGCGCGACCCGCCTCGCCCCGAAGTAACCCCTAACCTACCTGCAGGAGCGGCGCGAGCCGCGACCGCGACACCGCGACTGCGCCGAAAATTTCGGCGCGAACGTGCGACACCGCAGTCGCGGCTTGCGCCGCTCCTACATTCGGATACGCCACACATCATCGATCGGAATCGACGCAATGAAAGCCTACGACGTCAAGAAAGGTAACGTCATCGAACACAACGGCACCGTGTACCAGGTGCGCGACATCGAGCGCAGCTCGCCGCAGGGCCGCGGCGGCAACGTGAAGTTCCGTTTCACCATGTACTCGGTGCCCGGCGGCAGCAAGTTCGACCTCAGCGCCGGCGCCGAGGACGAGCTCAAGGAAGTCGAGCTCAGCCGCCGCCAGGCGACCTACTCGTACAAGGACGGCGACGCCTTCGTGTTCCTCGACGACGAGGACTACACGCCCTACACCCTCGACGCCGACGTGGTCGGCGACGCCGCCGGCTACATCATCGCCGATCTCGCCGGGTTCTACGTGCAGATCATCGACGACCAGCCGGTGGGCCTGCAGCTGCCGGCCAGCGTGTCGCTGGAAGTGATCGAGACTCCGCCGGAACTCAAGGGCGGCACCGCGACCAAGCGGCCGAAGCCGGCCAGGCTGGAGACCGGGATCGAAATCATGGTGCCGGAGTACATCGGCACCGGCGAGCGCGTGCTCGTCAACACCGCCACCGGCGAGTTCGCCGGACGCGCGGACTGAGCTGCGCCGGAGTCTTTCGTAACCAAACCCGGCCCGCCTCGCGCGGGCCGGGCCGCATCTGAGGCAAGCAAAATGAGCCAGGACGCCTACACCTTCGCGCCCGCCACCGCCGCCGACATCGAGCGGCTGATTCCGGTGCTGCGCGAGTTCTACGACGTCGAACACCTGCCGTGGAACGAGCCGGCGCTGCGGCGCGCGCTCGGCGCGCTGGTCGGCGATCCCAACGCCGGACGGCTGCGGCTGATCGTGCGCGACGGCGAGATCGCCGGCTACTTCGTGCTGGGGTTCTGCTTCAGCCTGGAATTCGGCGGGCGCTTCGGCCTGTTGGACGAATTGTTCGTGCTGCCGGCGCACCGCGGCGGCGGACTGGCCAAGCGCGCGCTGGCTGAAGTCGAGGCGCTGTGCCGGGCCGAAGGCCTGGATGCGTTGCGGCTGGAAGTGAACGACGACAATGCGCATGCGCGGGGGATCTACGAGCGTGCGGGGTACATCGTGCATCCGCGTCGGTTGATGACCTTGTGGCTGCGCGATTGAGATCGTCGCGTCAGCGGCTTCGCTCCTGAAGGCGGGAGAGGTGTCAGCCCCAACTGTGCGGGGCTTCGGCATTGAATGTGGGAGGGGCTTCAGCCCCGACGCTTTTCTATCCGCTGAGGCATGGCGATCGGACCGGACAGCGTCGGGGCTGAAGCCCCTCCCACAATCGCTGCCCGAGGCACTTGTTCAGCCGCAAACGAAAGAAAAACCGGCGGCGACTTTCGTTGCATCGCACCCGCGCATCGCGCAAACCACGAACCTCAGGCCGCACAACGCCGGATATCGATAGCAGCGACGGCTTTCACATAAAAATCCGGGAAAAACCAGGCCGCCGGCTTGCCATTGCGTGATCGCGCACGCACCGAAACCCTTGCCACGAAGCTGCAATCTGCGCTTCCCAAGCTTTATCGTTTCCCCGGCGGCGCACCCGCGCCGTGCCCAGCACTGGAGCAAGGCCTTGTCATCTCCCACCCGTCGCGATTTCCTCAAGCTCGCCGGCTCCGCCGCCGCGCTGAGCCTGCTGCCGCCCAGCATCCGCACCGCCCTGGCCACGCCGGCCGCGCGCGTCGCCGGCACCATCCAGGACGTGCAGCACGTGGTGATCCTGATGCAGGAGAACCGCTCCTTCGATCATTACCTCGGCGCGCTGCGCGGCGTGCGCGGCTTCGACGATCCGCGGCCGATCCCGCTGCCCGGCGGCAAGACCGTGTTCGAGCAGCCCAAGTCGGCGAGCAACCCGAACAACGTGGTGCTGCCGTTCCGCCTGGACACCGCCAACACCGCCGCGTACTGCCTGGCCGACATCGACCACAGCTGGAAGGGCGCGTATTCGCGCTGGAAGGACTACAACGCCTGGATCTCGGTCAAGGGCCCGATGTGCATGGGCCACTTCACCCGCGAGGACATGCCGTTCTACTACGCGCTGGCCGACGCGTTCACCGTCTGCGATGCGTACTACTGCTCGCACCACGGTCCGACCAATCCCAACCGCATGCACCTGTTCGCCGGCACCAGCGGCATGACCGTCGGCGACCTCGGCCCGCAGGCGGTCAACAACGCCGACGACGGCAACTGGACCGGCGATGCGTCGCGCGACAATCCCAATTTCGCCGGGCACAAGTGGACCACCTACGCCGAGCGCCTGCAGAACGCCGGAATCCCGTGGCGCGTCTACCAGGAGCACGACAATTACGGCGACAACTCGCTCGCCTACTTCGCCGCGTTCCGCAAGCTCGACCCGAGTTCGCAGCTGTACCAGCGCGGCCGCGCGATCGTGCCGGGTTCGAACGAGGCCAACGCTAAGACTTCGCGCGGCGAGCACCTCATCGCCGAGTTCGCCAAGGACGTGCGCAACGGCACCCTGCCGGCGGTGTCGTGGATCGTGCCGTCCTACATCATGAGCGAACACCCCGCGGCCACGCCGGCTTACGGCGAGTCGCTGACCGCGCGCCTGCTGGAAGCGCTGGTGGCCAATCCCGAGGTCTGGTCGAAGACCGTCTTCATCATCAACTACGACGAGAACGGCGGCTTCTTCGACCACGTGCCGGCGCCACTGCCGGCGATCAATTCCAACCTCGGCAAGAGCACGGTCGACACGGCGACCGAGAACTACAACGGCATCCCGGTCGGCCTGGGCGTGCGCGTGCCGATGTTCGTGATTTCGCCGTGGAGCAAGGGCGGCTGGGTCAACTCGCAGGTGTTCGACCACACCTCGGTGATCCGTTTCCTGGAAGCGCGCTTCGGCGTCGCCGAGCCGAACATCAGCGCGTGGCGCCGCACCGTGGCCGGCGACCTGAGCACCGCGTTCGACTTCGCCACGCCGAACGCGGCGTGGCCGGCGCTGCCGGACACCGACGACCGCATGAGCAACGCCGATGCCAGCTGCCGCCTGGCCGCGCCCAAGCCGCCGGCGCAGCAGCGCCTGCCCAGGCAGGAACGCGGCCAGCGCCCGGCGCGCGCGCTGCCTTACGAGCTGCAGGTGAGCGGCCGCATCGAAGCGGCGAGCGGGCGCTACTGGCTCGACTTCGGCAACAGCGGCGTCGCCGGCGCCTGCTTCAACGTCTACGCCGGCAACCGCAGCGACGGGCCGTGGTACTACACGCTCGATGCGGGCACCGCATTGTCGGACTACTGGAGCGCGAAGCAGTACAGCCAGGGCGTCTACGACCTGTCGGCGTACGGGCCGAACGGTTTCCTGCGCGCGTTCAAGGGCGACCTCAACAAGGCGCTGGCGGCCGACGGCGCCAATCCCGAGGTGACGGTGCGCCACGATGTCGCCGGCGACCGCCTGCTGCTGGAACTGGTCAACACCGGCAAGGCCGCGTGCACGCTGACCTTGACGCCCAACCGCTACAGCAGCGCCGCCGCGCGCACCTACGCGCTGGCCCCGGGCGCGCGCCGCAGCGACAGCTGGCCGCTGGCGGACGGCAAGCGCTGGTACGACTTCAGCGTGACCTCGAACAAGGACGCGGGTTATCTGCGCCGCTTCGCCGGGCATGCGGAGAACGGCGAGGACAGCGTCAGCGATCCGGCGATCGGCGCCTGAGCCTCGCGTCCGCGCACGCACGGCCGGCCGCGTCCTGCGCGCCGGCCGTGTCCGCGGCTACATCAACCGGGTATCGGCCGGCGCCTGGTCGAAGCGGTCGATGCGGCCGTCGCGGTAAGTGATCGGCGCCTGCGCCAGTTCGTCGTTGGACGCGTCGTCGAGCAGGGCGAGGTTGACCGCGTAGAACTTGCCGCCCATCGATTCGTGCTCGCCGGTCGCATAGGTGCGGCTGCCGCAGGTGGCGCAGAAGTAATGATGCAGGAACGCATGCGGCCGGCCCGGCGGCGTCCACTGGTACTCGGTCTGCTGCGCTTCGCCGTCGATGGTGCGCATCTGCGCGGCGGGCACGAAGGCGAACCAGTTGCGGTGCTTGGCGCAGAACGAGCAATTGCAGCGTTGGGTGCCGGCCTGCAGGTCCAGATCGAGTTCGATGCGGACGCGGCCGCAGTGGCAGCTGGCTTGATAGGTCTTGAGCGTCATGGCGTACCTGCGCGGTTCGGTGGCGGCGCGAGGCGGGCCTGCGCCGGGCTCGCGCACGGCGCGACGCGGCGGGCCGACACCGCCTCGCGAGGCCGGCCGCGGACACGGTCGCGCGAACCGGTGCGCGCGGCCAATGATCCCTGTCATGCCGCGGCCCGGTCCGGCGGCGCCGTCCGTTGCGGCGCCGGCGCTCGCATTCGCCGATCGACAGCGGTCGCGCGGTCGCGCAAGCCGCGCACATCGCAGCGCAGACGAACGGCGCTCTCCATGCCTCGGGATTTGCTACGGTGCAGCGCAAGCGAAACCGGGATCTGCCGATGAGCGCCTCCGACCGCCGCCACAACCGCCGCACCGTCGCCGCCTACGAAGGCTACGCGCGCGGCTACGCCGCGGCGGTGCCGTCCACGCCGTCGGAACCTGCGGCCGCGGACTTGCGCCGCTTCGCCGCCGCGCTCGCGCCGCGCGCGCAGGTGCTGGAGATCGGCTCGGGCCCGGGCTGGGACGCCGACTTCCTCGAAACCCTCGGCGTGCAGGTGCGCCGCACCGATGTCACCGCGGCGTTCCTGCGGTTGCAGATCGAGCGCGGCAAGGCCGCCTACCCGCTCGACCTGCTCACCGACGCGATCGATACGGTCTACGACGGCATCGTGATGCTTTATGTGGTGCAGCACTTCGAGCGCGAGCAGCTCGACGGCGTCCTGGCCAAGCTCGCGCGCGCGCTGGCGGCGAACGGCGCGATGCTGCTGTCGCACATGCTCGGCGACGGCGAGGAATGGGAAGGCGACGCGGGCGACTACCGCGTGGTGCGCTGGACCGCGGCGGCGTTCGACGAGCGCCTGGCCCGGGCCGGGTTCGCGGTGGAATGGGAGAGCTTCATCGATAGCGAGCGGCGGCCTTGGCGCAGCGTGTTCGCGCGCAGGGTCGGGGCGCTCGGGTTTGCGGCGGCGGCGCCGCGCGATTGAGGTTTCGTCGTGGTTGGGGTGGCGCGGTCGCGGCTTGCGCCGCTCCTACAGGGGGCGATCCGGCGGTCGCGGCGCAGCCTGTCCGTGCGCTGGGGCGGGGCGCTCGGGTTTGCGGCGGTGGCGCCGCGCGATTGAGGTTTCGTCGTGGTTGGGGTGGCGCGATCGCGCGCCTGGGCCCGCCCCCTCGTCCACACTCGCACCGGCGCTGCATAAACGCCCGCGCGCGCTCTGCGGGCCATGCGGCTCAGGCGCCGCGCGCCAGCCACTTGCGCGCCAGCCGGCGCATCGATTCGTCGCTGTCGGGGTCGCTCAGCACCTCGCCGATCCCGCGCCAGGCCAGATCCAGCGATTCCTCGCCGACCACGAAGGCTTCGTCGTCGCCGGCGTGGACCACATAGCGCAGGTCGTAATGCCAATGCCCCGGCACGTCGTGGCGTTCGGGAATCCAGTGGCGGTCCAGGTCGAACAACTGCGGGTCCACGCGCAGGCCGCTCAGGCCCGATTCTTCCTCGGCTTCCTTCAACGCCACCGCGGCCAGGTCGCGGTCGCCGTCGGCGTGGCCGCCCAGTTGCAGCCAGCGGCCGAGCTTGCGGTGGTGGGTCAGCAGCACCCGCGCGCCGGTGCGGTCGACCAGCCAGGCGCCGCCGGTGAAGTGGCCGGCCAGGCGTTCGCGGCGGAACGGGTCGGCGCCGTCATGTTGCGCTGCATCAGAACCGGCGGCCGCGTCGGCCTCGGCCAGCAATTGCAGAAACGGCGCCGTATGTTCGGCCTCCTGCGGCCAGCGCCGGGCATAGTCGGTCAGTTCGGAACGAAGTTCGGCGAGTGCGTCGGGGCGTTGCGCTGGCATGGAGACGGGCTGGCGATTCAGGAACGGGCCCGGGATTATCGCCGCCCGGACCATGACCGGGACCATGACCGTGTGCGCTTGCCGCTTATTTACACCCTGAGTTAAGGTGGCCCGCCGCCCCGTACCGGGGTCGGTCACGTCGTCGCCAGAACGACGGGCACAGATCACTTCTTACGAGAGAGAGGGGAGTTCGATGTCGAGAGGCCTGTTCATCACCAAGCCGGTGGCACCCGCCGGCCATGTGGACGCCGGCGAGCCCGTAGAGGGCAGCCTCCAGGGCGAGGCGACGCTGAAACGGTCTCTGACCGCGACCCAATTGGTGATGCTGGGCATCGGCGCGGTCATCGGCGCCGGCATCTTCGTCCTCTCCGGCCACGCCGCCGCCGAACACGCCGGCCCGGCGATCGTGCTGAGCTTCGTCGTCGCCGGTTTCGCCTGCGCGCTGGCG
Source organism: Lysobacter enzymogenes (assembly GCF_017168095.1). GTDB lineage: Bacteria > Pseudomonadota > Gammaproteobacteria > Xanthomonadales > Xanthomonadaceae > Lysobacter > Lysobacter enzymogenes_D. The sequence continues at coordinate 8,969 of NZ_LXSD01000109.1, forward strand.
GGCCTGTGCTACGCCGAGTTCTCGGCGATGCTGCCGGTGTCGGGCAGCGCCTACTCCTATTCCTATGCCACGCTCGGCGAGTTCGTCGCCTGGTTCATCGGCTGGAACCTGGTGCTGGAATACCTGTTCGCCGCCTCCACCGTCGCGGTGGGCTGGTCGGGCTACCTCAACAGCCTGCTGACCAGTTTCGGCGTCGGCCTGCCGGCATCGCTGTCGGCCGCGCCGCTCAACATGGTCGACGGCGCCTTCGTCTACACCGGCGGCCTGGTCAACCTGCCGGCGGTGATCATCGTCGCCGCGCTCAGCGGCCTGTGCTACGTCGGCATCACCCAGTCGGCCTTCATCAACACGATCATCGTGGCGATCAAGGTCGTGGTCATCACCTTGTTCGTGGCGTTCGCCGCCAAGTACGTCAACCCGGACAACTGGGTGCCGTTCATCCCGGAAAACCAGGGCCCCGGCAAGTACGGCATCGACGGCGTGATCCGCGGCGCCTCGGTGGTGTTCTTCGCCTACATCGGTTTCGACGCGGTCTCCACCGCCGCCGGCGAAGCCAAGAACCCGCAGCGCGACATGCCGATCGGCATCCTCGGCTCGCTGGTGATCTGCACCATCATCTACATCATCGTCTCCGGCGTGCTGACCGGCCTGCTGCCGTACCACATGCTGAGCACGCCCAAGCCGGTCGCGACCGCGCTGGAAGCCTACCCGGCGCTGGGCTGGCTCAAGCTGCTGGTCGAAATCGGCGCCATCGCCGGCCTGAGCTCGGTGATCCTGGTCATGCTGATGGGCCAGCCGCGCATCTTCTATTCGATGGCCAAGGACGGGCTGCTGCCGCAGTTCTTCGCCAAGGTGCATCCGAAGTTCCAGACCCCGTACGTGGGCACGATCGTCGTCGGCGTGTTCGCCTGCATCCTGGCCGGCCTGCTGCCGATCGGCCTGCTCGGCGAGCTGGTGTCGATGGGCACCCTGCTGGCGTTCGCCACCGTCTGCGTCGGCGTGCTGATCCTGCGCAACACCCGCCCGGACCTGCCGCGGCCGTTCCGCGTGCCGCTGGCGATCGTGGTCTGCCCGCTCGGCGCGGCGGCCTGCCTGTACCTGTTCTGGAAGCCGTTCTCCGAGCATTGGCACCTGATGACCGGCTGGACCGTGATCGGCATGCTGATCTACTTCGGCTACGGCTACCGCAACAGCAAGCTGCGCAAGGCGGCGGGCAGGGGCTGAGTCCGCAGCGACACGCATCCAAGGCCGGCGGAGATTCCGCCGGCCTTTTTTCCTTTCACGCATCGACGTTTCCACCGCAGCGCCCCGTTCGTATCCGAGCACGCCCGACTGCTGCCGTCATTCCCGCGAATGCGGGGTTTTGCTCCACTTCGGCGGAGCCGAACATCCAGGGCTTCACCGAGGCATGACTCTGGAGTCTCTGGATTCCCGCGTCCGCGGGAATGAGGGGTGAAGGAATCGCGTTGCGCGGATACACGCAACACCAGGACGAACCACCATGCTGGAACAACTCCGGGCGACCAAACACCCGCACGCCGCCCACACCGAGGCCGAAGGCCTGAGCCTGCACCGCACCCTCGGGCCCTGGGGCCTGACCGCGCTCGGCATCGGCGCGGTGATCGGCGGCGGCATCTTCGTCATCACCGGCAAGGCCGCGGCCGAGCACGCGGGGCCGGCGATCATGCTGTCCTTCATCCTCGCCGCGATCTGCTGCACCTTCTGCGCCCTGGCCTACGCCGAGTTCGCGGCGATGGTGCCGGTGTCCGGCAGCGCCTACACCTACACCTACGCGACGCTGGGCGAGCTGGCGGCCTGGTTCATCGGCTGGATGCTGATTCTGGAATACGGCGTGTCCGCGTCGGCAGTGGCGGTCAGCTGGACCGGTTACTTCTTAAGTCTGCTGCAACACTTCGATATAACGCTGCCCGCGGCGCTGGTGCAGGCGCCGCTGGACGCCAAGCTGCGCCCGACCGGCGCCATCGCCAACATCCCGGCCGCCACCATCGTGCTGTTGCTGACCTGGCTGTGCTATGTGGGCATCCGCAAGTCCTCGGCCATGAACATGGCCATGGTGATCCTCAAGTCGGGCCTGATCGTGCTGGTGATCGTGGTCGGCTGGAAGTACGTCAATCCCGAGCTGTGGACGCCCTTCATCCCCGAATCGCAGGGCCACGGCAAATACGGCTGGGAAGGCGTGCTGCGCGGTGCCTCGATGGTGTTCTTCGCCTACATCGGCTTCGAGGCGGTGTCGGTGGCGGCGCAGGAATCGCACAAGCCGCAGAAGGACATGCCGATCGGCATGATGGCCTCGCTGGCGATCTGCACGGTGCTGTACATCGGCATGGCCGCGGTGATGACGGGCCTGGCGCCCTACTACACCCTGGGCACCGACGAGCCGGTGGTGACCGCGATCGCCGCGCACCCGGCGCTGAACTGGCTGCGCGTGGTGGTCGAGGTCGGCGCGCTGGTCGGCTTGTCGTCGGTGGTGCTGGTGATGATCATCGGCCAGCCGCGCATCTTCATGATCATGGCCCGCGACGGCCTGCTGCCGCCGGTGTTCACCAAGATCCATCCCAAGCACCGCACCCCGCACATCAATACCGTCATCACCGGCATCGGCATCGCCCTGCTGGCGGCGCTGTTCCCGCTCGATATCCTCGGCGACATGACCTCGATGGGCACCCTGATCGCGTTCGCCGCGGTCTGCGCCGGCGTGCTGATCCTGCGCCGCACCCAGCCCGACCTGCCGCGGCCGTTCCGGATCCCGTTCGCCTGGCCGATCTGCATCAGCGGCATCCTCAGCTGCCTGGTACTGCTGTCGACGATGAGCGCGCACAACTGGATGCTGATGGGGGTCTGGACCGGGATCGGTTTTGCGATCTACTTCGCCTACGGCTACCGCCACAGCTTCCTCGCCAGGCGCCGCTGAGCGCAGCGCTTGCCCGCGAAGGCCGGCCCCGGACGTCCCGGAGCCGGCCTTTCGTTTTTCTGAGAGGCCTTGCGGCCTGATGCCTTAGCTTTTGTGGGAGGGCCTTCAGGCCTGAGGCTCTCCGGTCGGATCGCAGCGACCTGAGAAAAGAGCATCGGGCCTGAAGCCCCTCCCACAAGAGCGCCCTCCGGCCTGCCGCCATAACGCTGCGTTATGGCAAAAACGCGGCAAGCGCCACATCCGGGCGCTAAAATGGGCGCATGAACAGCCCCCTGCCCTACGACCCGCAGCGCCTGGCGCACTGCGCCGGCGAGATCATCGTCAACGTGCGCGAGCTGGCCCAGCGCGGCTGGACCCCGGCCACCAGCAGCAACTTCTCGCGCCGCATCGATGGCCAGCACGTGGCCATCACCGTCTCCGGCCGCGACAAGGGCCGGCTGACCGAAGAAGACATCATGGTCGTGGACCTGGACGGCGCCCCGGTCGCGACCAGCCACCGCCCGTCCGCCGAAACCCTGCTGCACACCCAGCTGTACAAGCGCTACCCCGAGATCGGCTGCGTCCTGCACACCCATTCGCAGACCCAGACCGTCGCCTCGCGCCTGTACGCCGGCCAGGGCCACGTGCACCTGGAAGGCTACGAGCTGCTCAAGGCCTTCGCCGGCACCAGCACCCACGACACCGAGCTGGACCTGCCGGTCTATCCCAACACCCAGGACATGCCGACCCTGGCCGCCCAGGTCGACGCCACCCTCGACCAGCAGCCGATGTGGGGCTATCTGATCGACGGCCACGGCCTGTACGCCTGGGGCCGCGACATGGCCGAGGCCCGCCGCCACCTGGAGGCCTTCGAATTCCTGCTGGGTTGCGAACTCGAACTGCGGAGACTGCGCCGATGAGCCGCTTGCGTATTTTTCCCGAAGACCAGCCGGGCAGCCCGGCGCTGAGCACCAGCGACCAGGGCGAGATCGCGCGCGAGCTGGCCAGGATCGGCGTCGGCTTCGAGCAGTGGCAGGCGTCCAAGCCGGTCAAGCCGGGCGACACGCCCGAAACGATCATGGACGCCTATCGCGCCGACATCGAGCGCATCACCGCGCAGCGCGGGTTCAAGACCGTCGACGTGGTCAGCATCGCCCCGGACAACCCGCAGCGCGAGACCATGCGCGGCAAGTTCCTCGACGAGCACTACCACAAGGAAGACGAAGTGCGTTTCTTCGTCGCCGGCTCGGGCCTGTTCACCCTGCACGTCGCACCCAACGTGTACGAGATCAAGTGCGAACAAGGCGACCTGATCTCGGTGCCCGACAGCACCCTGCACTGGTTCGACATGGGCCCGGAGCCGAGCTTCGTCGCGATCCGCTTCTTCACCGAGCCCGACGGCTGGGTCGGCTACTTCACCGGCACCGACATCGCCCAGCAGTTTCCGCGCTACGAGCGCGGCCAGGCGGGGTGAGAGCAGGAGATGGCGAATAGGAGATAGGAGATAGGAGATAGCGAAAGCCGTCTCTCCGCCGCATTCTCCTTTCGCTTCGCCTCCCGCTTTTCTCTATCTCCTATCTCCTATCTCCTATCTCCTATCTCCCATCTCCTACCGGCCATCTCCCAGCCCATGCCCATCCGCGCCATCCTCACCGACATCGAAGGCACCACCAGCAGCATTTCCTTCGTCAAGGACGTCCTGTTCCCGTATGCGCGGCGCGCCCTGCCCGGCTTCGTCGCCGCGCGCGGCAAGGAGCCGAACGTGCGCAAGTGGCTCGACGCGGTGGCGGTGGAGAACGGCGGCGCCTGCCAGGATTCGGTGATCGTCGAGGTGCTGCAGGGCTGGATCGACGAAGACCGCAAGCACACCGCGCTGAAGGCGCTGCAGGGCATGATCTGGGCCGACGGCTACAAGAGCGCGGACTTCACCTCGCACATGTACCCCGACGCCGCCCCGGCGCTGCAGCGCTGGAAGGACGCCGGCCTGCGCCTGTACGTGTATTCCTCCGGCAGCGTGCCGGCGCAGCGGCTGCTGTTCGGCCACAGCGACGCGGGCGACCTCACCGACCTGTTCTCCGGCTTCTTCGACACCGAAGTGGGCGGCAAGCGCGAGGCGGCGAGCTACCAGCGCATCCGCGAGAGCATCGGCCTGCCGGGCGAAGACATCGCGTTCCTGTCCGACGTGGTCGAAGAACTCGACGCCGCGCGCGAAGCCGGCCTGGGCACCGTCTTGCTGGACCGGCGCGAAGACTACCCGCAACCGCGCGAAGGCGAAGCCGCCCACGGCCACGTGCGGGTGACTTCGTTCGATCAGATCGAGCTCTGATCGCCCCCGCATCGGCTACCTGTAGGAGCGGCGCAAGCCGCGACCGCGAAAAGACAGCTACGCCGCAACCACCGCCGCGCGCGGAATCCGCAACCCGCGCGCGGGTTGTTCCTTGCGTAGGCTTCCGCAAGCTTCGTCATAAACGCAACGTCGCAGTCGCGGCTCGCGCCGCTCCTACAGGTAGCCCATGTAGGAGCGGCGCGAGCCGCGACCGCGAAAAGACAGCTACGCCGCAACCACCACCGCGCGCAGAACCCGCAACCCGCGCGGGTTGTTCCTCGCGCAGGCTTCCGCAAGCTTCGTCGTAAATGCAACGTCGCAGTCGCGGCTCGCGCCGCTCCTACAGGTAGCCCATGTAGGAGCGGCGCAAGCCGCGACCGCGAGAAGACGACTGCGCCGCAACGACCTTCGCGCGCGGAACCCGCAATCCTCGCCCATCAAGCATGATGTGCACGCCGCTGCGGCCTACAACAACCGGCTCAGATTCCTCACCCGCACCTCATCGCGTTCCACACCATGCTCGCGCGCCGCCTGGCGACGAATGCGGTCGAGCAATTCGGCCGGATCGAAACGGCCCGGTTCGCCCGGCGCATAGTCCAGCGTGGTCTGGCCCCAGACGATGAAACGGCCGCCGACCAGGATCTCGTAGTCGGCGAAGTAGCAGTAATGCGCGTCCATGGCCGCTCAGGTGCCGACGTGGACGTCGTTGCCGCTTTCCGCGCAGCCCAGGTGCTCCAGCGCGATCGACAGCGCCAGGGTGTAGCTCTGCGCCGAATAGCCGTGGACCAGGCGCAGGCGGCGGCCGCAGTCCGGCGCCAGGCTCGGCTCCAGCGCGTTCATGTGGTCGTCGTGGACTTCGATGTACGGCACCGGCAGCTGCTGCAGCGCGCCGCGCAGTTCCGCGCTGGCCGGCAGGCAGGCGCCCGGGTCGAGCAGCAGCAGCTCGGCATTGGCCGCGCGCATGCCGCGCAGGCAGTCCACCAGTTCGCTTTCGCTGCGGCAGCTGCGCAGCGTCAGCGCCTTACCGGCGCCGGCGGCGCGTTCGACCAGGGTGGCGCGCACTTCGCCGGCCAGCGGCGGGACCATCGAATCGACGGCCGCATCGGTGTTCGGGCCGCGCAGGATCAGGATCGACACGTTATCGCTCGCTGCGCACTCGGAGCGGTGCGCCATGGACGCCACTGTAGGAACGGCGGGCATAAACGCGCTATGCGCCGCGGCGCGGCGGGCCGTAAAACCTGCGTCAATTCCGGCGGCGCTCGAGCCGTATGGATGCCGTTGCGATGGCTCCCTGCAGGAGCGGCGCGAGCCGCGACCGCGTCAGCGCAGCGACGGCGCAACCCGGGATCGTGCCTGCGTGTTTTCGGTCGGGCGCATTAGCTGTACGCCCGTAACGAGGTTGCGGCGCAGTTGAAGTTTCGCGGTCGCGGCTTGCGCCGCTCCTACAGGGGGCAGCCGCAGCTTCGGTCGCTAACTGTAGGAGCGGCGCGAGCCGCGACCGCGCCAATGCCGTTGCGACGCACGCTGTGATCGCGCGCGCCGGTTTGCGGCCGTGAGCCGTGGGCACTGGCCTGTAACGAGGTTGCGGCGTAGCTGAAATTTCGCGGTCGCGGCTTGCGCCGCTCCTACAGGGGGCAGCCGCGGCTTCGGTCGCTAACTGTAGGAGCGGCGCGAGCCGCGACCGCGCCAATGCCGTTGCGACGCAATCCGCGATCGTGCGCGCCGGTTTGCGGCCGTGAGCCGTGGGCACTGGCCTGTAACGAGGTTGCGGCGTAGCTGGAATTTCGCGGTCGCGGCTTGCGCCGCTCCTGCAGGAAGCGGCCGTGGCTAGCGGTGGATCTTTTCGCCGCGCGCGAGCATGTCGATCAGTTTGGCGATGCGCGCGGCGCGGGTGTCGGGTTTGTTCGCGGTGTGCACGCGCCACAGCACGGCGTAGCGGTTGGCGCCGTCGAGGGTGTCGAAGAAACGCCGCGCTTTGGCCGATTCAGCCAGCGCCGCGGCCAGGTCTTCGGGCATTTCGATGGTCTTGGCCGAGGCGTAGGCGGCCGCCCAGCGGCCGTCGGCCTTGGCCGCGTCGATCTCGCGCTGGCCGCCGGCGCGCATGCGGCCCTGCGCGATCAGCGCCTCGCACTTGCCGATGTTGATCTGCGACCACAGGCTGCGCGCGCGCCGCGGCACGAAGCGCTGCAGGAAATAGGTTTCGTCGAGGCTGCGTTTCTGCCCGTCGATCCAGCCGTGGCACAAGGCCACGTCCAGCGCCTGCGCGTAGTTCAAGGTGACCACGCCCGTGCCCTTCTTGGCGATCTTCAGCCACAGCCCGGCCTTGGCCGGCGGCGCGGTCAGCCAGTGTTCGAACTCGGCCGCATCGGCGAACGCGATCGCCGGCAGGTCGTCGGCCGGGCCGGTGGGTTTGGCGCTCATGGCGCGGCCTCGATCAGGCGATAGGAGGTGCCCAGGCGCTGCTCGCCCTGCCAGGGATCGAACGCGCGCACCTCGATGGCGTGCTCGCCGGCGGCCAGGTCGGTCGGCAATACGGCGTTCCACAGGTGCGGCGTGGGCGTGGCGGGCGCGGCGCGGTCGAAGCCGCGCAGCTGCGCGGACGCGTCGTCGCGCGCGTTTTCGCCCAGCAGCGCCGGATCGGGCTGCTCGACCCGACGCATCGGCTTCCACGCGCCGCCGTCGATGCGGTATTCCACGCGGCTGTCGTCGCTGCCCATGAACACGTTGGCGTAGACGCCGCGCACCGGATACGAATCCTTGCGCAGCGCCTTGGGCGCATACAGCCGCAGATACTCGTTGGCGACCGCCGCCGCGCCGAGCGCGTGCCCGGCCGACGGCGCCGGATGCCAGCTCAGCGCGTAACCGGCATCGCCGCGCACGCGCAGCCGCGCGTAGCCGTTGGGCGTGCCGTCGCTCATGGTCGCATCGGGCAGGCCCTGCGCGTCCTTGATCCCGGACCAGAACGCGCCGCAGGCCGCGCCGACGTTGTACTCGTGCAGCGGCGCGGCGCCGCGCCAGCCGCTGTCGCCGCGGTGGTAGACGTGGCGCTGGGCGTGGCTGTGCCCGCTCAGCACCAGCACGTGCGGGAACTCGCGCAGCAGGCCGAACAGGCGCTCGCGGTCGGCATGGCGAAAGGTTTCGCGCCCGGGCGCGGCGTCGAACAGCGGGATGTGCATCGCCAGCACCAGCAGGCGGCGCTTGTCGGCGCGGGCCAGGTAGGCCTGGAGGAAATCGAACTGCTCCGGGCGCAGGCCGCCGATGTACTCCGGCTTGGAACCGGGCTGATAGATGACGTCGTCGAGCACGACGAAGTTGGCCTGCGCCTCTTCCCAGGCGTAGGTGTCGGGGCCGTAGACGTGGCGGTAGCTCAGCAGCGAGTCTTCGTCGCTGCGGGCGTCGAAGTCGAGATCGTGATTGCCCGGCGCATGCAGCCACGGCACGCCCAGGCTCGCGGTGACCGCGTTGATCTGCGGGTACAGCGACAGATCGTCGTGGACGATGTCGCCCAGGCTCAGGCCGAGATCGGCCAGCGGCGCGCGGCCTTTGCGCTGCGCGAGCAAGGGCTCGACGATGTCGCGGCGGTAGTAGCCGATTTCGGTGGCGTTGCGGGTCTGCGGGTCGGCGAACACCAGCACGTCGAGGTCGCCGCCGCGCGCGGTTTTGTCGGGGATCAACGCGTAGTCGCGGCAGCCCGGCGCGGCCTGCGGCATCCCGCCGTATTTCAGCGGCGGCGGCGCGCTCGGGTTGACGTTGAGCCAGTAATCCGGCAGGCCGCTGTCGGCGCGCGCCGCCAGGCGATAGCCGGCCGGCTTGATCAGGAACTGGCTGCTGCGCTCGCCGGACGGCAGCGCGTAGCGGCCCTGGGCATCGGTCAGCACGACGCGGCGGCCGTCGGACACGCGCTGCCCGGCCAGCCCGGGCTCGCCCGGATCGCGCCGGCCGTTGCCGTCGCGGTCCTCGAACACCGTGCCGCCGGCGCACGGCGGCGGCGCGG
>NZ_LXSD01000110.1:0-10717 GCF_017168095.1 Lysobacter enzymogenes
GGCCGACGCGCCACCGGCCGAGCCGGCGCACGCCGCTTCGCCCGAGCCGGCACCCCTCGACCACGCCGCTGCGCCGCAAGCGCCGGCCGCCGAGCCCCACCCGGATCACCACGGCGCCTCGCAACCCGATTACCGCCCCTCCACCGCGCAGACGCCGAACGATGAGCGACGCTGATTCCCGCTCCGGCGATCCCGACGATTACTCGCCCGAGCCGCGCCTGCTCGATCATCTGATCGAACTGCGCGCGCGCCTGCTGCGCGGCGTCGCCGGGCTGATGGTGGTGTTCCTGGGCCTGCTGCCGTTCGCCAACAAGCTCTATCACTTCCTGGCCACGCCGCTGCTGGCCAAGCTGCCGGCCGGCAGCCAGCTGATCGCGGTGGAAGTGGCCTCGCCGTTCGCCGCGCCGTTGAAGCTGGCGTTCTTCGCCGCGCTGATGATCTCGATGCCGTGGCTGCTGTACCAGGCCTGGGCCTTCGTCGCGCCGGGCCTGTACAAGCGCGAGAAGCGCCTGGCCCTGCCGCTGCTGGTGTCGGCGCTGGTGCTGTTCTACGCCGGCTGCGCGTTCGCGTTCTTCCTGGTGTTGCCGTCGGTGTTCGGCTTCCTGGTCAAGGTCACGCCGGTCGGCGTGTCGATGATGACCGACATCAACGCCTACCTCGACTTCGTCCTGGTCCTGTTCCTGGCCTTCGGCATCAGCTTCGAAGTGCCGGTGGCGCTGGTGATCCTGGCCCTGCTCGGCTGGGTGACGCCGGCCCAGCTCAAGGAAGCGCGCGGCTACGCCATCGTCGGCATCTTCATCATCGCCGCGGTCATCACCCCGCCCGACGTGGTCTCGCAGCTGATGCTGGCGATTCCGATGTGCGTGCTCTACGAGCTGGGCATCATCGCCGCCAAGTGGGTCGCCAGCGAGCGCGAGCGTCCGGCCGACGACGCGCACGGATCGTGAGCGCGCCCGGCGCGGCGTCGCCGCCGGCCGGGTTCTGGCCGCGTTACGCGGCGTGGTCGCTGGATGCGGTGGTCGTCGCCGCGTCGATCACGCTGCTCGGCGCCGGTGTGTGGCGCGAACGCCTCGCCGCGCTCGATCGGGCCTACGCCGCCTTCAATGCGCGCATGGCCGAGGCGATGTCGGCCGCGGCGCTGGACGATCTGGATTTCGGCGGCCTCGCCGGCCGTTTCGGCGCCGATCCGCAGACCCACGCCGCCGCGGTCGCGCTGCTGTCGGCGCTGACCGCGCTGACGCTGGGCTGGCTGCTGGCCTATGCCGCGTTCGGCCTGGTCTACGAAACCGTGTTCGTCGCGTTCACGCCGTGGCGCGCCACGCCCGGCAAGCGCGCGCTGGGCCAGCACGTGGTCGCGCGCGACGGCGGTGCGCTCGGCCCCGCGCGCACGGTGCTGCGTTATCTCGCCGGCACGCTGTCGTGGCTGACCCTCAACATCGGCCATCTGCTCGCCGCCGCCAAACCCGAGCACCAGGCCCTGCACGACCGCGTCGCCGGCGCCAGCGTGCGCGGCCCGGCGCGCATGCCGCCGTGGGCCTGGGCGTGGCTGGTCGCGCAGGTGGCGGCGGCGCTGGCCGCGTGCGTGTGGCTGATGTGGACGCTGCAGGCGGGGCTGGAGAACGCGCTGTACGGCGGCGCGCTGTAGCGCCGCGCGGCGCTCAGGCTTCGAACCGGTCGTGCTGCGCCGGCGCCGGCGTCGCCGCGGCGTCGCCGTCCTCGGCGAACACATCGCTCCAGGCGTAGTAGCAGGTGCCGCACATCACCACCAGGAACACGGTGCCGTAGGCGGCGAACAGCAGCCACGCCAGCAGATGGCCGAGCATCGGCGTCACCGCCGCGCCGAGCATCGCCACTACCAGCGCGGCGATGCTGACCATCAGCCCGGCGATCATCGCCCCGAGCATGAACAGCATGGTCGCGAACAGGTACGCGCCCAGGTTCCACAGCGACGCGCCGAAGCTGCGCTTGACCGCGTCCGACAGGCCCAGCCCGGAGAACATGATCTGCGGCACCGACACCAGCACCACCGCGGTGCTGAAGTAATAGAACAGCAGCTGCGCCAGCGCGACCAGCGCCGGCTGCTCGGCGGTGGGCACGGTGGTGATGCGGCCGGTGATCGCGCCGCGCACCATCTCCTGGTACTGCGGCCAGTAGTCCGCGCCGGTGGCCCACACCAGCAGCGAGCCGCAGATCAGCGCCAGCGCGATCTGGATCATGCCCAGCAGCGCCAGCGGCAGCGCCTTGTGCAGGCGCAGCGGCGCGAACAGGTCGCGCGCGCGGGTCGGGCGGCCGTTCTCGGCTTCGCGGATCACATGCATCAGCCCGCCCAGCAGCACCGGCAGGATCAGCACCGCGGCCAGCGCGGCCAGGGCCACTGTGGTGACCGCGGTTTCGAAGTCGGGCGCCTCGCCGAACTGCAGCGGCAGGGTGAACACGACCATCAGCAGGTACAGCACCGCGATCAGCAGCAGCGCCGCGCCGAAGATCGCGCGCGGGTTGCGCCGGCCCAGGTTGATCGCGCGCATCAGCCATTGCGCGCCATGGGTCAGCGGCACTTTGCGGATCGGCAGGCTCATCGGCTCGGGCTCATCGGATCGGGGCCGGGCACGACGTCCCGGGCGGAAAAAGGCCGTGCCGGCGCGGACCTGCCGGCGCCGGCGCGCTCAACGGCCGTGCAGCGCGCGCGCATGGCCGACGAACCGGCGCAGCACCCGGCGCGCGTGCGGCGCGGCGCTGATCTCGCGCGCGACCGTGCGCGGGCACAGGCCCTCGTTGCGCAGCGCGTCCTGGCGCGCGCGCACGTAGCCGCGCATGTGGCCGGCGCTGAATTCGGGATGGAACTGCACGCCCCAGGCGCGTTCGCCCCAGCGGAAGGCGTGGCAGGCGTCGTGGGTGGAGCGCGCCAGCACGGTCGCGCCCTCGGGCGCGCGCAGCACCGTCTGCAGGTGGGTGGCCTGGGCCGGGAAGCTCGCCGGCAGCCCGGCGAACAGCGGGTCGGCGGCAGCGGTGGGGTGAAGTTCGAGATGCACGGTGCCCATCTCGCGCCCGCCGGGATGGTTGCCGACCTCGCCGCCGAGCGCATGCGCCAGCAACTGGTGGCCGTAGCAGATGCCGAACAGCGGCAGCCCGGCGTGGGCGGCGTCGCGCAGCCACTGCGCGCTGCGCTCGCTCCAGCCGGCGCGGTCGGTGACCATCGCGCCGGAGCCGGTGACGATGGCGCCGGCGAAACCGTCGCGGCCGGGCAGTTCGTCGCCGGCTTCGACATTGACCACCACCGCCTCGTCCCGGCCCAGGCCGGCGGCGACGCGGATCCAATGCGGAAAGCCGCGGTGGCGGCGCATGGAGGGGACCGGCTGGCCGGTCTCGAGGATCAGGAAGGGCGGCTTCACGGGGCGTTGGCGGGCACGGCGGGGGGAGCGCCAATAATGGACCGACAATGGGGGCAAAGTCCTGAAATTACAGGGCTCGCCGCTATACTAACCCGCTTTGCCGCAGCGCAGACCAGACCATGAGCGCGACCGACGCACCGCCCACCGCGATCACCTTCCAGAGCATGATCCAGCGCCTGAACGCCTATTGGGCGGAGCAGGGCTGCGTGCTGATCCAGCCGCTGGACCTGGAGGTCGGCGCCGGCACCTTCCACCCGGCCACCTTCCTGCGCGCGCTCGGCCCGGAGCCGTGGAACGCCGCCTACGTCCAGCCCAGCCGCCGTCCCACCGACGGCCGCTACGGCGAGAACCCCAACCGCCTGCAGCGCTACTACCAGTACCAGGTGGCGATGAAGCCCAGCCCCGACAACATCGTCGAGCTGTACTTCGACTCGCTCAAGGCGCTGGGCGTGGACCCGCGCGTGCACGACCTGCGCCTGGTCGAGGACAACTGGGAATCGCCGACCCTCGGCGCCTGGGGCCTGGGCTGGGAAGTCTGGCTCAACGGCATGGAAGTGACCCAGTTCACCTACTTCCAGCAGGCCGGCGGCATCGAGTGCAAGCCGGTGCTCGGCGAGATCACCTACGGCCTCGAGCGCCTGTGCATGTACCTGCAGAACGTCGACAACGTCTACGACCTGATCTGGACCTACGGCCCGGACGGCACCCCGGTCACCTACGGCGACGTTTACCACCAGAACGAAGTCGAGCAGAGCAAATACAACTTCGAACACGCCAACGTCGACGAGCTGTTCCACCGCTTCGACGCCTGCGAAGACGAGGCGAAGAAGCTGATCGAGCTCGGCCTGCCGCTGCCCGCCTACGAGCAGGTGTGCAAGGCCAGCCACAGCTTCAACCTGCTCGACGCGCGCCGCGCGATCAGCGTGACCGAGCGCCAGCGCTACATCCTGCGCGTGCGCCGCATCGCCCAGGGCGTGGCCGAGGCTTACTTCGCGCAGCGCGAGAAGCTCGGCTTCCCCGGCCTCAAGCAGCCGCGCAAAGCCGAAGCCGCCTGACGCTCCAAAGCCCCTCTCCCGCTAGCGGGAGAGGGGTTGGGGTGAGGGCAAGCACACCCAGAATTTTCCCGGCGCCGTCCGCAGGACGCGCGGCGACACCGCAAAGGCCACCGCATGAGCACGACCCAACCCCTCCTGATCGAACTGGGCACCGAAGAACTGCCGGTCAAGGCGCTGCCGGGCCTGGCCCAGGCCTTCTTCGACGGCGTGCTCGATGGCCTGCACAAGCGCGGCGTCGGCTTCGACCGCAACGGCGCCAAGCCGCTGTACACGCCGCGCCGACTGGCCGTGCTGCTGAGCGCGGTCGACACCCGGCAGCCCGAACAGCGCAGCGAAGTGCTCGGCCCCTACCTCAACATCGCGCTCGACGCCGACGGCCAGCCGACCAAGGCGCTGCAGGGCTTCGCGGCCAAGGCCGGGGTCGAGTGGACGCAGTTGGAGAAGACCAGCGACGCCAAGGGCGAGCGCTTCGTCCACCGCGCGGTCAAGCCCGGCGCCGACACCGCCAGCCTGCTGGCCGAGGTCGTGCGCGAGGCGCTGGCGGCGATGCCGATTCCCAAGCCGATGCGCTGGGGCGACCACGACTACGGCTTCGCCCGTCCGGTGCATTGGCTGGTGCTGCTGCTCGGCAAGGACGTGGTGCCGGCCGACGTGCTGGGCGTGAGCAGCGACCGCATGAGCCGCGGCCACCGCTTCATGCACGACAAACCGGTGTGGTTCAGCGCGCCGCAGGACTACGTCGAATCGCTGCGCGCCGCGTTCGTGCTGGTCGATCCGGACGAGCGCCGCGAGCGCATCGTGCGCGAAGTCGAGGCCGCGGCCAGCGCCGGCGGCGGCCGCGCGCGCATCGACCAAGGCATCCTGGAAGAGGTCAACGGCCTGACCGAATGGCCGGTCGCGGTGGCCTGCGGCTTCGAACGCGAATTCCTCGCGGTGCCGCCCGAAGCGCTGATCGCGACGATGGAGGCCAACCAGAAATTCTTCCCGGTGCTCGACGCGCAGGGCCAGTTGACCGAGCGCTTCGTCGGCGTGGCCAACATCGAAAGCCGCGACCCGGGCGAAGTGCGCAAGGGTTACGAGCGGGTGATCCGCCCGCGCTTCGCCGACGCCAAGTTCTTCTTCGACGAAGACCTCAAGCAGGGCCTGGCGTCGATGGGCGAGGGGCTCACGACGGTCAAGTACCAGGACAAGCTCGGCAGCGTGGCCGACAAGGTCGCGCGGGTGACGGCGCTGGCGCAGTCCATCGCCGCGCAGGTCGGCGCCGACCCGCAACAGGCCGCGCGCGCCGCGTCGCTGTCGAAGAACGACCTGCAGTCGCGCATGGTCAACGAATTTCCGGAACTGCAGGGCATCGCCGGCCGCTATTACGCCAAGGCGGCCGGCGAACGCGCCGACGTCGCCGATGCGATCGACGAGGCCTACATGCCGCGCTTCGCCGGCGACGCGATCGCGCCGTCGATGCTGGGCCGCGTGGTCGCCATCGCCGAGCGCTTGGATACGCTGGCTGGCGGCTTCGCCGCGGGGTTGAAGCCGACCGGCAACAAGGATCCTTTCAGCTTGCGGCGCAATGCGTTGGGTTTGGCGCGTACCTTGATCGAAGGGCGCATTGATATTGACTTGAGTAAAGCTCTGCAAAACGCGAGCGAAGCTGAAGGATTCAAGCAAGCGCTGCGCGGTACCATGGCTGCGGAACAGAAGGCGGCAAACGCGCTAAAGAGCGCTGACTTGCGAATCGAGCCGGGATCTAGCAGTGACCCCAACATGGCCGCGGCCAACGCCGGAAATGTCGAATCCTTCGTGATTGATCGTCTGCGGAGCTATTACGCAGACCAATCGGTTCCTTCGCTGCAGTTTGATGCGGTTGAAGTGCTGTTGATTTCGTTGCCAAAATTGAATCTGTATGACTTCGATCTTCGACTGAAGGCGGTTGCCGAATTCGCCAAGCTGCCCGAAGCCGAGGCCTTGGCCGCCGCCAACAAGCGCAGCCGCAACATCCTCAAGAAGGTCGAAGGCGACGTGCCCGACGCCATCGATGCGGCGCTGTTCGCCGAACCGGCCGAGCGCGAGCTGGCCGAAGCGGTCGACGCCGCCATCGCCGACACCGATCCGTTGCTGGCCGGCCGCGACTACGTCGCCGTGCTCGGCCGCCTGGCGCGGCTGCGGCCGCAGGTGGATGCGTTCTTCGACAAGGTCATGGTCAACGTCGACGACGCGGCGGTGCGCAACAACCGCCTGGCCCTGCTCAAGCGCCTGTCCGACCGCTTGGGCAGCGTGGCGGCGATCGAGCATCTGTCGATCTGATCGCGGCGTTCGCGGCGCAACAAAAAGGCCGGCATTCGCCGGCCTTTTTTTGTCTGTGCGAAACCGCAGCGGCGCGCGTCGGACAAAAAAGAGGGCCGGCTTGCGCCGGCCCTCCTTCATCAGCTTCGGCGAAAAAAACTCGCCGTTACCTGCGCATCAACGGAACTTGTAGTTGACGCCCACGTAGTACGCGCGGCCGATGGTGTCGTACACGGCGGAGCCGAAGCCGTTGCCGTACATCGCCAGCGGCGGATCGGAGTCGAACAGGTTGGTGACGCCGCCGTAGACGTTCCAGCCGGTGTCGGCGAAGTCGTAGGCCACGCGGATGTCGTGGACCACGCCCGAGCCGGCCTTGGCCGGGGCCAGGAAGAACGGATCGTTCTTGTAGGTGTCCCAGTCGGTCTGGCGGGCGGTGCCGGAGACGTAGCGGGTGTTCCAGCTGCCCGACCAGTCGCCGTACTGGTAGTTCACGCCCAGGTTGGCCTTCCACTTCGGATAGCCCGCCGCGCCCAGGTACTCCACCTTCGCGCCCGGATCGTTCTGGAACGGGTAGTCGGTGTAGTTGAGGGTGCGGGTGGCGTCCAGCTGCCAGGACATCTTGCCGCCGAACAGGTCGTGCGTGTAGGTCGCGCCGATGTCGACGCCGTCGGTTTCGCGGGCCGCGATGTTCTGGTAGATCGCGGTCACGAACGCGATCTGGCCGTCGGCGCGGCGGCGCACGTTGGAGCAGTAGATGTTGTTGATGCCGCCGGGGGTGTCGACGCAACGCTGCGCGGTCTGCTCGAAGTCCAGCAGCGAGATCGCGTTGCGCAGCTTGATCTTCCAGTAGTCGACGTTGAGGCTGAAGCCTTCCAGGAAGGTCGGGGTGAAGACGAAACCGTAGGTCCAGGTGCGGCCGGTCTCCGGCCCGAGGTTCGGGTTGCTGCCCGACAGGCCTTCGTTGGTGCCGGTGACCTGGTCGGTGAAGTTCGCCGGCAGACCCAGCGCGGCGCAGTTGGCGGCGCGCACGGCCGGGTCGCTGCCGCGGCCGATCTGCTGGGCGTCGCAGGGATCGTCGATGAAGCCGAAGTTCTGGCTCTGGCCGCCGAACAGCTCGCCGATGTTCGGCGCGCGCACCGCCGAGGAGGCGTTGCCGCGCAGACGCAGGCTGTCGTTGATCTGCCAATCCAGGTTGTAGCGCCACGCGCGGGTGTTGCCGATGGTGTCGTAATCCGAGAAACGGATCGCGCCGCCGAGGGTCATGTTCTTGATCAGCGGCAGGTCGTGCAGCAGCGGCACCGCGGTTTCGATCCACAGCTCGCGCACGTTGTAGCTGCCGCGCGAATCGGGGATGGCGTTGAGGAAGGTCAGGCCCTGCTTGTCCAGCGGATCGTTGATCTGTTCGCTGGTCTCGCGGCGGTATTCCAGGCCGGTGGCCAGGCTGACCGGACCGGCGGGCAGTTCGAACAGGTTGTTGTTGACCAACGAACCGCCAGCGACGAACTGGGTCAGGCGGGTCTTGCTGGTGGTGGTGACGTTGAACCAGTCGCGCGCGGCCTTGCTGATCGCGCCGTCGCCGAAGATGCTGAACGGCACGCAGTTGGCGATGGTTTCCGGCGACAGCGTGATGCCGAAGGTGTCGTAGTTGGTGGTGACCGCGGTCGGGTCGATCTTCGAGCGGCAGACGATGTTGCCGTTGGTGTCCTTCACCGCGTCCAGGCCCGCGTAGAAGCGCTCCAGGTAGCGGTTGTTGAGGTTGTGCCGGGTCTCGGTGGTGCGGCCGTAGTTGACCGAGGCGTCGTACTGCCAGTCGCCCTTGCTGCCCAGCACGCCTTCGGCGCCCAGGACCAGGCGCATGGTCTTGCGCTTGGTGTCTTCGCCGCGCAGGCCCGAATCGAAGTCGTCGCGCGAGACGACGAAGCCCTGGCCGCCGGTCAGCGCGTTCAGCGCCGGAGAAACGTAGGCGTTGTCCGCTTCGATGAAGTGGCCGCCGTAGGTGCCCCAGGTGTTGAACGCGGCGGTGCCCGCGGACTTCACGTTGGCCTGGTTGTACAGGCCTTCCATGTACAGGCGGTGGTTTTCGGTGAGGTCGAAGCTGCCGGCCGTGTTGAACGTGGTGCGGTCGTACTTGGGCTGCAGCTGGTTGGAGCGGTTGCTGTCGTTGTGGTCGCAATCGGTGCAGCGGCGGCGGCCGGTGTCGCGCAGGCCGTCGATGCGCAGCGGACGGTAGGTGCCGTCCGGATTGAACACGTACAGGTTGTTCGGGTTGCTGAAGCTGCCGGTGCGCGAGAACACGCCGCCGGTGGTGAACTCGTAGGAGCCGCCGTTCCTGAAGTACGAACGCGAGTACTTGCCGCCCGGGGTGTTGATCGTGACCAGGTCTTCGTTGCCGAAGCGGTCGCGGAACTCCAGCGAATCCTGGCGCGAGTGCTCGAGCGAGGCGGCGATGTTGCCGCGGTCGTCGGCGAAGTTGGTGCCCGCGGTGACCGCGAACAGCGACTTGCCGAAGCTGCCGTGCTGGCTGCTGCCGTACTGGGCGTGCAGGTTCACGCCTTCGTACTTCTTCTTGAGGATGAAGTTGATCACGCCGGAGACGGCGTCGGCGCCGTACACGGCCGAGGCGCCGCCGGTGATGATTTCGACGCGCTCGACCCAGTCGGCTGGAATCAGGTTGGTGTCGACCGCGGTGTCGCCGGCCGATGCGCCGACCATGCGGCGGCCGTTGACCAGGACCAGGGTGCGCGCGGTGCCCAGGTTGCGCAGATCCTGCATCGCGACGCCGGCGGTGCCGATGTAGCGGCTGGAATTGCCCATGGTGAAGGAGGTGGCCAGCGCCGGCATCGTGGTCAGCACGTCGCCGATGTTGACCGCGCCGGTGGCCTTGATGTCCTCGGCGGTCAGCACGCTGACCGGCTGCGCGGAGACCACGTTCGGGTTGGAGATGCGCGAACCGGTGACGGTGACCGTTTCGATCTTGGTGATGGCTTCGCCCGAATTCGAGGCGGCCTGCTCTTGCGCGTACGCAGGCGCGGCCATGCCGACCAACGCGGTGCACACCGCGACGGTGAGGTGCTTTCTGTTCACGAAGTGGACTCCTGGAATGTGCAGTGACATTGCTTCCCTACCTAAAAACTTCCTTGCTGGAAGAGGGTGGGTGATCGTTATTTAGGAGAGACCCCGAGAGATCGGTCCGCAGCCCCCTGCACGACCGATCAGTTTCCCCTGACACCGAAATTACGTCTTCTTAACGCCGAGTGCAATTAACCTGAAACCTGTCAATTGAATTTTTGTAAGCAAGACAAGCCGTTAGAGCGAACTGTGCGGGCTATCTCATTGATTCATCTAGGCCTGGCTGCAGGGGTTGTGTAACCGGGCGGGGGGGGCGCGCGATGCAGCCAGAAACGGCAAAGCCGGCGCTGGGCGCGGGGAAAGCCGCGAGCCGGGATCGGCAAGCGGCCGGGCATGGCCGGCCGATCGCGGCGCTCTGAGGCAGGCGCTGGCCCTGTGCGTCCGCGCCGCGGCCGCGCTTGCGCGGCGTTGACTGCGCAGCCGTTAATCTGAACGCGCACCCCGAATTTTCGTAAGCAATACAAGCCGTTACCGGTTATTCTGCGAGCTATGCCATTGATTCCCCGTCTCTTTCTCGCCGGCGCCTTGAGCCTCGGGGCCGCCGGTGCGGCTCAGGCGGCCAAGGTCGACAAAGTCGAAATCCACGGCCTGGACGAGGCGATGACCCAGAACGTGCGGGTGTCGCTGTCGCTGGTGGACAGCATCGGCAAGGAGGTCTCCGGGCGCCGCCTGGGCTATCTGCTGCGCGAGGCCGAGAACGAGACCCGCGAGGCGCTGGAGCCGTTCGGCTACTACTCGCCGACAATCACCGTGGTGGACTCGCGCGGCGACCGGGTGAGCTCCCCGGCCCCCGGCGCCGACGCGCCCAACGCACCGGGCGAGCGCGACGACGCGGCCGGCGATGCCGCCGCCGGCGACGCGGCC
>NZ_LXSD01000111.1:0-5226 GCF_017168095.1 Lysobacter enzymogenes
GCCGCGGCGTCCGCGGCCGGTGGCCGCGCGGGCGCCGGCCATGTTCAGGACAGCAAGCCCTCGGTGCGCGCGTATTCGTAGATCTCGCGGTCGCTCCTGAGCCCGAGCTTGCCCATCGCATCGGTCTTCTGCCGGCTGATGGTCTGCTTGCTGCGGTGCAGGTGCGCGGCGATCTGCGAGACGCTGTGGCCGGCGGCGAACAGGCGCAGCACCTCGGCCTCGCGCGGCGACAGCGCGCCGCCGGCGCGGACCGCGCCGGCGCAGGCGTCGACCAGGCCGCGCAAGCCCAGCCCGATGTAGCGGCCGCCCTGCGCCACCGTGCGCACCGCCTCGCCCAGTTCCGCCGCCGCGGCGGCCTTGTCGAGCAGGCCGGCGACGCCGGCCTCGGCGATGGAGCGCAGCACCGGCGCGTTGCCGATCATGGTCAGCACGATCACCGGCAACTGCGGATGGCGGCGGCGGATCTGCCCGAGCAGGGTCAGGCCGTCGCCGGCGCGGCTGCCGGGCATGGAAAAGTCGGTGATCAGCAGGTCCAGCGGCGTCGCCGCGAGCAGGCCGAGCAGTTCGTCGGCGCCGGAGGCTTCGGCGTCGACGCGCCAGGCCTCGTCCGGCGCGGCCGCCGATTCCAGCAAGGCGCGCACCCCGGCGCGCACCACCGGATGGTCGTCGGACAGGGCGATGCGCAAGCGCGCGGGCGAAGGTTCGATATCGTCGGTCACACGTGGCTCCTCCTGACCATCCCTTCGCCGCGGGAGGATTTAGGCGGACAAAACGTGCGGGCAATCGACGTCCGTGCGGCGCGCCGGAACCGGACGCTCCCGGCCGTCGCGCCCGACGAGCGCGAGCGCAGGCATGCGCTGCGGCAGGCGCCAACCGCGCGTCCTGCGGAGCGACAGGCTCACGCCGTCGCAGCAGGAAACAGCCGCATGAAAAAGAGCTGCACAAAGTATGCATTCGTGCGACACCCGGCCCGCGGCCGTCGACGCGGCGCAAGCTTCGTCGACATCGGCGCGCGCTTCGCGGGCCCGAAAACGCGATCGGGCCGCGCAATGGCGGCCCGATCGTCAGCTCTATCCCGCAGCGACGCCGGCCCGGCCGGCGTCGCGCCGATGGCTCAGGAGCGCACCGGCACCAGGGTGATTTCGACGCGGCGGTTCTGCGCGCGGCCAGCCTCGGTGTCGTTGCTGGCGATCGGCCGGGTCTTGCCGGCGCCGGTGAGGATGAAGCGGTCGCGCATCAGGCCCTTGGACATCAGGTAGTTGCCGACCGAGGCGGCGCGCTGTTCGGACAGGCGCTGGTTGACCGCGTCGCTGCCGATGCTGTCGGTGTGGCCGGCGACTTCGACGATGGTCTGGTTGTACTCGGTCAGGGTGCTGGCGACGTTGTCGAGCACCGGATCGAACTTCGGATCCAGGTTGGCGCTGTTGAAGGCGAAGGTGATGTTGCTGGGCATGTTGAGGGTGATGTTGTCGCCCTGGCGGACCACGTCCACGCCGGTGCCGGCCATGCGCTCGCGCAGCGCGCGCTCCTGGCGGTCCTGGTAGTTGCCGATGGCGCCGCCGGCGAGGCCGCCGACGCCGGCGCCGATCAGCGCGCGCTGACGGCGTTCGGTGGCGTCGTTGCCGCTCAGCAGGCCCGCGGCGACGCCGGCCAGCGCGCCGATCAACGCGCCCTTCTGGGTCTTGCTCATGCCGCCCTGCGGTTGCTGCGGCTGGTTCGGATCGCCCGGATACGGCTGCTGCTGGCCGCCGTAGTAACCGCCACCGCCACCGGTGGCGCAGCCGGCGAGCAGGGCGGCGAGGGTCGCCGAGGCGATGGCGATCTTGAGTGGGGTCTTCATGGGCTGTCCTCGTCTGGTGTGGCGGAGCGCCCACAAGCTAATCACGCCGCCGTTGGCGAGGAGTGATGGCGTCGGAGGCCCGTTCAGGATCGGGCGGGGGTGCTTGCGCGGAGCTCGCGGGGACTTTGCCGGCCGAGGGGTTCGAGGCGTCGGAACGCAGAGCATCGGGCCTGAAGGCCCTCTCACAACGGCGGCTACGGCGTCGCTCGATTCGCCGAGCGACGCCGGGCGAGCCCGCTACGCTCAGACCATCAGCGCCGCGGCGCCTTCGGCGTCCAGGGTCCGGTCCCAGTTGCCCATCAGCGCCAGGTACAGCAGCTTGTCGAACTCGACGCCGAAGCGGCCGATCACTTCGTCCGGATCCGGGATCAGCTTGCCGTCGGCGATCAGGCCGAAGTGGACCCGGCCGTTGTAGCTCAGGATCGAGATGCCGACGCCGATCGAGCCGGTCTGCGGCACCCAGAACATCATCTCGTCCAGGCGCGCGCCGGCCAGGTACAGCGGCTGCTGCGGCCCCGGCACATTGGTCGCCACCGCGGTCGCCTTGCGGCTGAACAGCTCCAGCGCCAGCCCCTGGACCTGCGCCGGCGCCATGCCGAGCGCAGCCAAAAGACCAAATGCGACAATGGCTTGGCGTGAATTCTTGAGGTTGTTCATGCACTCGGCGACGCGCTCGACCCGGCGGATCGGGTTGTCCTCGCCGACCGGCAGGTCGAGGAACACCAGGCCGAAGTGGTTGCCGAGCTTGCGCGCGTGCTCGAGCGGCCGCAGGTTGACCGGCACGGTGGCGCGCAGGGTGACCCCGTCGATGGCGTCGCCGCGCTCGATCATGTAGCTGCGCAGCGCACCGGCCGCGGTCGCCATCAGCACGTCGTTGACGGTGCAGTCGCAGGCGCGGCCGACCGCCTTGACCTCTTCCAGGTCCAGCGGCTCGGCCCAGGCCACGCGCTTGGACACGCCGAGCTTGCCGCGCAGCATCGACGGCGGGTCGTCGGACAGCGACAGCGCGTGCAGCAGTTCGCGCGCGATCTCGCCGCCCTCCTTGGCCAGCATCGCCGCCAGGGTCGGGTCGCGGTACATCTCCATGCCCTTCTCGAGCGCGCGGCTGCCGAGCTTCATGTAGCGATCGACCGCGCCGACCCGGCGCGCCACGTCGGCGCCGTCCTGCTTGAGCCAGGCGTGGGCGAGGTCGCTGCCCCTGGCCGGCTCGGCGGTGGTGTCGGTCAGCGACAGCAGCACCTGGACCAGGGCGATGCCGTCGGCATAGCTGTGGTGAATGCGCGCGACCAGGGCCGAGCCGCCGTTGTAGCGTTCGACCAGATGGAACTGCCACAGCGGCCGGCTCGCATCGAGCGGGCTCGACGCGAGCTGGCTGACGAACCGCTCCAGCGCGCGCTTGCCGCCGCGGCCCGGCAGCGCGGTGTGCTGCACGTGCCAGTCCAGGTCCAGGTCGTCGTCGGTCTGCCAGTACGCGCCGGCGGCGGTGTCCACCGCTTTCTGGCGGAACCGGGTGTAGGCGAGGAAGCGCTGCTTGATCACCTTGCGCAGCGCGTCGACCGACATCGGGTCGTCGAACATCAGCACGCCGGTGATCATCATCGGGTTGGTCGGACGCTCCATCCGCAGCCAGGCGGTATCGACCCGCGACATCGGCTCGCGCCGCGCGCGCCGGCGCGCTCCTGTCCCCGTTTCTGCCTTCGCCATGCGTCTCTCCGATGCGTCGCAGGAGTGAATCATGCGTGCGTCGACGGCGTCAACGCGGTTCGGGATTCGGGATTCGCAAAAGCCAAGATGCGACGCCTCTGCTGTTTTCGAGTCCCGAGTCCCGAGTCCCGAACCACGAGTCCCGAACCGCGATCACTCCCGCATCCGCCGATACGCCTCCAGCGCCGCGTCGCGACCCGTCGCCAGATCCACCAGCGGCTGCGGCGGGTAATCCGGCGCGACCCGGCGCAGGCGCGCCGGGTCCTGCCACGGCGCGAAGCGCAGCGGCACCGGCAGGCCGGCCAGTTCGGGCACCCAGCGCGCGATGTAGGCGCCGTCGGGGTCGAACTTCTCCGACTGGGTCACCGGATTGAACACGCGGAAATACGGCGCGGCGTCGGCGCCGGTGCCGGCCACCCATTGCCAGCCCAGGGTGTTGTTGGCCAGATCGGCATCGACCAGGGTGTCCCAGAACCAGCGCGCGCCGTGGCGCCAGTGCAGGCGCAGGTGCTTGGTCAGGTAGCTGGCGACGATCATGCGCACGCGGTTGTGCATCCAGCCGGTGGCCCACAGCTCGCGCAGGCCGGCATCGACGATCGGCACGCCGGTGCGGCCGCGCTGCCACGGTTCCAGCTTCGACGGCGCGGCGCGCGCCCAGTCGAAGTCGGCGAAGCGCGGGTTGAAGTTCTGCTCGGGCGTGTCGGGAAAATGGTGCAGCAGGTGATGGGCGAACTCGCGCCAGCCCAGCTCGCGGATCGCAGCGTCGACATCGCGCGCGTTGCCGGCGTTGCGCTCGGCCCGCAGCTCGGCGACCGCGCGCCACGGCGCGATCTCGCCGAAGTGCAGGTGCGGCGACAACCGCGAGGTGCCGACCCGGTCGGGCCGGTCGCGCTGCTCGGCGTAGCCGCGCAGGGCGCCGTCGACGAAGGTCGACAGGGCCGCGCGCGCGCCGGCCTCGCCCGGGGTCCAGTGCTGCCAGAATTCCTGATCCCAGCCCAGCTTCGGCGCCAGCTTCAGCGCGTCCAGCGGCACGCCTTCCGGCCCTTCGCGGGTGGTCGGCAGCGACGCCGGCGCCTGCCACAGCGCGTGCTCGCGCCAGTCGGCCAGGGCCGCGCGCCAGAACGGGGTGAACACCTTGAACGGCCCGCCCTGCTTGGTCCGCAGCGTCCACGGTTCGAACATCAGCGCGCTGTTGAAGCTCTCCGCTTCCAGCCCCGCGCGCCGCAGCTGCTGCTTGATCCGGGTGTCGCGCTTTTCGATGTACGGCTCGTAGCGGCGGTTCCAGTACACCGCCTGCGCGCCGGTGGCCAGCGCCAGCGATTGCAGCGTGGCCAGGCTCGGGCCGAAGAAGCGGCGCAGGTGCGAGCCGCGCTTGCGCAGGTCCGCGTCCAGCGCGGCCAGCGCGCGATGGCGCCAGGCGTCGGAGGCGGCGCCCGGTTTCCAGCTGCCGTGCTCGTCGGGCGCGTGGATGTAGACCGGCACCGGCACGTAGCCGGCGTCGAGCGCCGCGCGCAGCGCCGGGTTGTCGTCCAGGCGCAGGTCGTCGCGGAACCAGACCAGGGCGGGAGGCGCAGCGTCGGGCATCTGGATCGGTACGGGATCGGGAGGGCGCCCAGTATGCAGGCAGATCCGGCTGCGGCCGCGTCTGCCCTCGCCCGCCTGGTCCGCCCCGACCCGCCCCG
>NZ_LXSD01000112.1:0-5218 GCF_017168095.1 Lysobacter enzymogenes
GGCCGCGCCCAAGCCCGCGGCGCGGCCTTCGAACGCAGCGCCCATCGCCGCCGGATCGCCGGCCGCGGTGGCGCAGGCCTCCGCCCACGGAGGCGCGCGATGAGCCGCTCGATGGCGCTGGCCGAGCTGTTGCCCGACGTCGCCGGTATCCCCGGCGATCTGCGCATCGGCGGCCTGGTGATGGACAGCCGCGCGGTGCGTCCGGGCGATGCCTTCGTCGCCATCGCCGGTTTCGGCGCGCACGGGCTCAAGTTCGTCGAGCAGGCGCGCGCGTCCGGCGCGGCCGCGATCCTGTTCGAGCCGCCGGCGCCGGACGACCTGCCGGCGCCGGCCGACGCCATCGCCGTGCCCGGGCTGCGTTCGCGCCTGGGCGAGATGGGCGATGCCTTCCACGGCCGCCCCAGCGCTTCGATGCGCGTGGTCGGGGTCACCGGCACCAACGGCAAGACTTCGACCGTGCAGTTGATCGCCCAGGCCTGGCATCTGCTCGGCGTGGCGTGCGGAACCATCGGCACGCTCGGCGCCGGCCTGTACGGCCAGGTGGTGCCGAACGGCTTCACCACGCCGCTGGTGCTGCCGCTGCACGAGCTGCTGGCCGGCATGCGCGACGCCGGCGCGGCCGCGGTGGCGATGGAAGTGTCCTCGCACGCGCTCGACCAGGGCCGCGTGGCCGGCGTGCATTTCGACGTCGGCGTGTTCACCAACCTCACCCGCGACCACCTCGACTACCACGGCGACATGGCCAGCTACGGCGCGGCCAAGGCGCGGCTGTTCGCGTGGCCGGGGCTGAAGGCGGCGGCGATCAATCTCGACGACGAGTTCGGCCGCGAACTGATCGCGCAACTGCCCAAGCGCGTGCGCGCCATCGGCCTGAGCTCGCGCGGACAGGCCGGCGCGAGCGTGCGCGCGGACAAGCTGAGCTTCGACAGCGCCGGCATCGGTTTCGACCTGGTCGTCGCCGGCAAGGCGCATCCGGTGGCCTCGCGCCTGCTCGGCCGCTTCAACGTCGACAATCTATTGGCGGTGGCCGGCGCGCTGTACGCGCTGGAGCAGGAACCGGCGATCATCGCGCGGATCCTGTCCCGGCTCGAACCCATCCACGGCCGCATGAACCGCCTCGGCGGCGACGGCCGCCTGCCGCTGGTGGTGATCGACTACGCCCACACGCCCGACGCGCTGGAACAGGCGCTGGCCTCGCTGCGCGCGCACGCGCAGGCGCGGCTGATCTGCGTGTTCGGCTGCGGCGGCGAGCGCGACCGCGGCAAGCGCCCGCAGATGGCGGCGATCGCCGAGCACGGCGCGGACCTGGCCATCGTCACCGACGACAACCCGCGCGGCGAAGACGGCGACGCCATCGTCGCCGACATCCTGCAAGGTTTCCGCGATCCGCAGCGCGCGGTGGTGCTGCGCGACCGTCGCGCCGCGATCGAACGCGCCGTCGCCGAAGCCGGCCCCGACGACATCGTGCTGGTGGCCGGCAAGGGCCACGAGCCTTATCAGGAAATCCACGGCGTGCGGCATCCCTTCGACGACACCCTGATCGCGCGCGCCGCGCTGGAGGCTCGCCCGTGAAGCGCCTGAGCCTGAGCGAGATCGCGCGCCTGACCGGCGGCCGCCTGCACGGCGCCGATGCCGAAGTGGACGCCGTGTGCACCGACACCCGCGCGCTGCCGGCGCACGGCGCGGCGCTGTTCGTCGCGCTCAAGGGCGAGCGCTTCGACGGCCACGACCACGTCGCCGCCCTGGCCCACACCGCGGTCGCCGCGGCGCTGGTGGCGCGCGAAATCGACGCGCCGATCGCCCAGGTGATCGTCGCCGACACCCAGCAGGCGCTGGCCGATCTGGCCGCCGGCGTGCAGGCGCAGCGCGCCGGCAACATCGTGGTGGCGATCACCGGCAGCAACGGCAAGACCAGCGTCAAGGCGCTGACCACGGCGATCCTGGAGCGCGCCGGCCACACCTACGCGACCCCGGGCAACCGCAACAACGAGATCGGCCTGCCGCTGGCGGTGCTGGACGCGCCGGAAGACGCGCGCTTCTCGATCTACGAGATGGGCGCGGGCAAGCCGGGCGACATCGCCTATCTGGTGCGCGTGGCCCGGCCGCAGGTGTCGCTGGTCAACAACATCGCCCCGGCGCACCTGGAGCGCATGGGCAGCCTGCTCGGCATCGCCGACACCAAGGCGGCGATCTACGACGCGCTGCCGCTCGATGGCGCCGCGGCGATCAACGCCGACGATGCGTTCGCGCCGTATTTCGAGCAGCGCGCCGCCGGCCGCCGTCTGATCCGCTTCGGCCTGGACGCCAGCGCCGAGGTGACGGCTTCGAACGTTCGCGTCGGACCTGAAGGTTCTACGTTCGCCCTCGTTACTCCGTTGGGACGAGTGGAGATCGCGCTGAAGATGGTTGGCCGCCACAACGTGCGCAACGCCCTGGCCGCCGCGTCGCTGGCGCTGGGCGCGGGCGTGTCGCTGCAGCACATCGCCGACGGCCTCAACGCCGCGCAGCCGGTCGACGGCCGCCTGATCACCCACCGCCTGGACAACGGCGCGGTGCTGATCGACGACAGCTACAACGCCAACCCCGGTTCGACCGGTGCGGCCATCGACACCCTGGCCGAGATGGGCGGCGAGAACTGGCTGGTGCTCGGCGCGATGCGCGAGATCGGCAACGAGGAAATCGCCATGCACGCCGAGATCGGCCGCCGCGCCAAGGCCGCCGGCCTGCGCCGGCTGTACGCGCTGGGCGAACTGCCGGCCGCGGCCGCGGCCGCGTTCGGCGACGGCGCGCGGGTGTTCGCCAGCCACGGCGAACTGGCCGCGGCGCTGAGCGCGGACCTCGCCGCCGGCGTGCGGGTGTTGGTGAAAGGTTCGCACAGCAGTGCGATGGACAAGATCGTGACGGCGTTGTTGTCGGCACACCGGCCGGGGGAGGGCACGACGCATGTTGCTTGAATTGACTCGTTGGCTTGAACAGCTGCAAAGCGTGTTCAATCTGTTCGGCTATCTGACCTTCCGCGGCATCCTCAGCGCGCTGACCGCGCTGGCGCTGTCGCTGTGGTGGGGCCCGGCGGTGATCCGCCGCCTCGGCCAGCTCAAGGGCGGCCAGCCGATCCGCAAGGACGGCCCGCAGTCGCACTTCTCCAAGGCCGGCACCCCGACCATGGGCGGCGCGCTGATCCTGTTCACGGTAATGGCCTCGGTGCTGCTGTGGGGCGACCTGCGCAACAAGTATGTGTGGATCGTCCTGCTGGTGATGCTGGCGTTCGGCGCGATCGGCTGGTACGACGACTGGATCAAGATCGTGCGCCGCGACCCCAACGGCCTGAAGTCGCGCTGGAAGTACCTGCTGCAGTCGATCTTCGGCCTCGCCGCCGGCCTGTACCTGTGGCTGTACGCCGACGTGCCGGCGGCGACGACCTTCTACGTGCCGCTGTTCAAGTCGGTGGCGTTGCCGCTGGCCGGGGTCAGCTTCGTCGCCTTGGCTTATTTGTGGATCGTCGGCTTCTCCAACGCGGTCAACCTCACCGACGGCCTGGACGGCCTGGCGATCATGCCTACCGTGCTGGTGGCCTGCGCGCTGGGCATCTTCGCCTACGCCTCGGGCCACGCCGAGTTTTCCAGGTACCTGCAGATCCCGGCGGTGCCGGGCGCCGGCGAGCTCATCATCATCTGCGCCGCCATCGCCGGCGCGGGGCTGGGCTTTCTGTGGTTCAACACCTACCCGGCGATGGTGTTCATGGGCGACATCGGCGCGCTGGCGCTCGGCGCGGTGCTCGGCACCATCGCCATCATCGTGCGCCAGGAACTGGTGCTGGTGATCATGGGCGGCATCTTCGTCATCGAAACGCTGTCGGTGATGATCCAGGTCGCCTCGTTCAAGCTCACCGGCAAGCGCGTGTTCCGCATGGCGCCGATCCATCACCACTTCGAACTCAAGGGCTGGCCCGAGCCGCGCGTGATCGTGCGCTTCTGGATCATCTCGGTGGTGCTGGTGCTGATCGGCCTGGCCACGCTCAAGGTCCGCTGATGGAAAACGCCGCCCGCCAAGCGACCCGCCTCGACGCCATCCACGGTCGTTACGACCCGTGGCTGCTCGCCGCGTCCGCGGCGCTGGCGTGCGTGGGCGTGATCATGGTCGGCTCGGCTTCGCTGGGCGTGGCCAACACCCACGCCGTGGACCCGTTCTACTTCCTGACCCGCCACCTGATGTTCCTGGCGATCGGCCTGGGCCTGGGCATCTGGCTGATGCGCACCGAGCTCAAGACCATCGAGCAGCACAACCAGTGGCTGCTGCTGGTGTGCGTGGTGCTGCTGGTGGCGGTGTTCGTGCCCGGGGTCAGCCGCCAGGTCAACGGCGCGCGGCGCTGGATCAACCTGGGCGTGATCGGCTTCCAGGCGGTGGAGGCGGTGAAGCTGCTCTACATCGTCTGGCTGGCCAGCTACCTCAAGCGTTTCAGCGAGGACATCTCGGCCACCTGGGGCGCGATGCTCAAGCCGATCGGCGTGGCCGTGGTGCTGGTCGGCCTGCTGCTGATGCAGCCGGACTTCGGCTCGTCCTCGCTGCTGCTGGCGATCACCGCCGGCATGCTGGTGCTGGGCGGGGTCAACATGCCGCGCATGTTCGGCCCGGTGCTGATCGGCCTGCCGGTGCTGGCGGTGATCGCGATCGCCGAGCCGTACCGCGTGATCCGCCTGACCTCGTTCATGAATCCGTGGAGCGATCCGTTCGGCACCGGCTACCAGCTGACCAATGCGCTGATGGCGGTCGGCCGCGGCGAGTGGACCGGCGTCGGCCTGGGCGCCTCGGTGCAGAAGCTGTCGTACCTGCCCGAAGCGCACACCGACTTCATCATGGCGGTGATCGCCGAGGAATTCGGCTTCGCCGGCGTCTGCGGCGTGGTCGGCCTGTACGCGCTGCTGTCCGGGCGCGCGCTGTGGATCGGGCTCAAGTGCGTGGAGATGCGCCGCCATTTCTCCGGCTATGTCGCCTTCGGCATCGCCTTGTGGATGAGCCTGCAGAGCTTCGTCTCCATCGGCGTGAACCTGGGCCTGCTGCCGACCAAGGGCCTGACCTTGCCGATGATTTCCTACGGCGGCTCCAGCGTGCTGATGAGCTGCGCCGCGCTCGGCGTGCTGCTGCGCGTGTCCTACGAGCTCGACCGCGCCCAGCGCCAGGTCGCGCGCCTGCGCGGCGAAGCGGCCGGCGGCGCGCCGGC
>NZ_LXSD01000113.1:0-7357 GCF_017168095.1 Lysobacter enzymogenes
GCGAAGGCCAGGCCCACGTCGGCCTGGCCTGGCCGGCCGAGCCGGCCGCGCGCTACTGCGAAGCGCTGCGCCCCGGCCCGACCCAGGCGCCGGCCGGCGCCATCATCGTTCCGGCCGGCGACAACAGCGGCTTCGATTTCGCCCGCACCGGCGTCACCTTCTGGTTCGAAACCGGCGAGCACACCCTGGGCGACCACATCTACAGCCAGATCATCGCCCGCGCCGGCAACACCTACCTCGGCGCGCCCGGCGCGATCCTCGACGGCAAGAACAAGAACCTCTACGCCTTCACCGGCGACGTCCCCAATGTGACGATCCGGCACCTGACCATCCGCAACTTCGGCCGCGGCCGCGACAACTTCGACCAGGGCGTGGTCAACCACGACGCCGGCGAGCACTGGATCGTCGAGGACAACGCCATCGTCGGCAACGACGGCGCCGGCGTGTTCCTCGGCAGCCGCAACGAGGTGCGGCGCAACTGCCTGAAGGACAACGGCCAGTACGGTTTCAGCATGTACCGCCCGCCGCTGCAGAGCGAGCCGATCAGCGAAACCAACCCGGTGCCGGGGCGCTCGTCCATCGTCGACATCGTGCTGGAGGACAACGAGATCGCCGGCAACAACACCGACGACTGGGAAGCCTCGACCAAGTGCGGCTGCACCGGCGGCGGCAAGTTCTGGGACGTGCGCGGCGCGCGCGTGCGCGGCAACTACGTCCACGGCAACCGCGGCACGGGCCTGTGGGCCGACACCAACAACATCGACTTCCTGTTCGAGAACAACTTCGTCCGCGGCAACGACGGCGTCGGGCTGTGGTACGAGATCAGCTACAACGCCACCATCCGCGCCAACACCTTCATCGGCAACGGCTGGGTATCCGGCGGCTCCGACCGCGGCGCGCCGGCGCCGGCGATCTACCTGTCCGAATCCGGCGGCGATGCGCGCCTGCCGTCGGCGGTCAGCGGCTCGGACAAGCTGCGCGTGTACGACAACTACTTCGAGAACAACTTCTCCGGCGTGTCGATCTACGAGAACGCCAACCGCTTCTGCAACTCGCACGGCAACACCAGCACCGGCTACTGCACTCCGTTCGTGCACCCGGCGCTGATCGTGCGGCCCGATCCGCAGCATCCCAGCAGCTATCCCGATCCGGTCAGCAACCAGCACCCGTGCTACACCCAGATCGGCAGCGATCCGACCCTGCAGCGCGATTGCCGCTGGCGCGCGCAGAACATCGAGGTGACCGGCAACGAGTTCTACTTCGACCCGGCCGCGGTGCCGTGCGGAAGTTCCAGCTATTGCGGCGCGCAGGCGCTGTACGCGACCGGCACCGACAACATCGCCTGGTCGCCGTACACGGTGCGGCAGGTGCAGAACGATGTGATGTTCAACAACGGCAACCGCTTCGCCAACAACCACTATTACGGTCCGTGGCGCTTCGCCAAGCGCTACGGCGAGGCGATCGGCTTCAAGGCCTGGCAGGCCGCGCCGTACCTGCAGGACGCCGGCAGCACCACCGACGGCGCCGCGTTCAATCTGATCGATGCGCAGACCGCGACCCTGGAGCAGTCCATCGGCCTGTGGTCGGCGTGGTACGGCAGCGCGGTGGATCGCGCGAACGAGGGGCATACGGGCGCTTACAGCTTGCGCGTGGTCGCGCAGGACAATTACTGGGGCGTGTCGGTGGCGAACCACCCGGGCTATCTGGCCGACGGCGGCGCCAAGCGGCTGAGCTTCTGGGTGCGCCATGTCGCCGGTACCGCGCCGCTGCCGGCCAACGCGCGCGTGCGCCTGCGCTGGCTGAAGGAGGACGGCACCGCCGCGACCGGCGACGACGACACCTCCTACAGCGACGTGGCGCTGGGCGCCGACAGCGACGATTGGCGCCAGGTCGTGGCCAACGTGCAACCGCCGGCGCAGACCGCGAGCGTGTGGGTGCTGCTGATCGGCTCCAGCGATTCGGGCGGGCATGCCGGCGCGAGCTTCCTGCTCGACGACGTGGTGCTCGAAGACGCGCCCTGATCCGGTCCACTCGATCCCAGACCCCGCCATCGGCGGGGTTTAAGGCCGCGCCTGGCGCGGCCTTTTTTTGCCCGCGGCTTTCTCGCGCGTTTTTTGCGACGGCAATCGCGCAAAGGTCTTCCGCCTGGTTTTCTTCGCTTTCCTCGGCCGGACCGCTGTCCGCTGCCGCCGCCGTTGCGCGTAATCAATGGATGCCGCGCGGACGGCAAGCCCTCGCCGATCCGCAAAATCCGTCACAGGACGTGGCTCGTCGCGCGCCGCCCGCCGGATCGCGGGTCGCGGCCGGCGCGCGTTCGCGACCGCATCGATGCGCGTCGCGCCGATCCTCATCGCTCCGATCCACGTCCCCAGCCGGAACCCTTCCATGAATGCGAGCAATGCCGCCGTCCGCGCGATCCCCGAGGCAGGCGCCTACGCCGCCAATCCGGTGCTCGACACCGATCTCACCCTGGCTTTGGCGATCGCGTCCAAGGCCGCGTACGCCTACTTCCAGGATCCGCAGGAACCCATCATCGCGCCCGGCGGTTATCGCATGGTCGACAGTTGGACCGGATGGGACGCGATCGCGCTGTCGGGCGCGGTGGAATCCTTCGGCCTGGTGTTCCAGTCGCTGAGCGAGCCGGGCACCTGCATCTTCGCGTTCCGCGGCACCGATTCGGATCTCGACGCCTGGGAGGACGTGCATTTCATTCCCACCGGGTTCGTGCCGACCCGCAACAGCATCAGCCCCACGCCGTGGGTGTCATCCGGCTTCTACGGCATCTACGACGGCACCGGCGGCGGCATGAGCGCGTCGATGCGCCAGCAACTGTTCGCGTTGCTGGCCAAGTACCGGCCGACCCAGCTTTACATCACCGGCCACAGCCTCGGCGCGGCCTTGAGCCAATTGTTTTCGCTGGACGTCGCGGTGAGTCAGCCGACCACGGCGCTCAACATCAACTTCGCCAGCCCGATGGTCGGCACCGACAGCTGGGCCAGCGCCTACGCCGGCCTGATCGACGCCAGCCAGAGCATCCGCGTCTACAACTACTGGGATTACGTGCCCTCGTTGCCGCCGTCGGCGTTCGACTACCGCGCGGTCGGCACCGGTTTTCGCACTTCGTTCTACGTCGACAAGGAATGGTTCCCGCACCTGCTGGCGCGGCATGCGCTGCTGAACCTGACCGTGGTGCTGGAAAACGCGCTGCCGCTGTCGCCGCAGCAGTGGCAGGGACGCTTCCCCGATCAGGTGGACGGCGAAACCCAATGGACGATGCTCAGCACCTATCCGCCGGGCGGCGCCGATGTGCGCTGGGCCGATCAGGCGCAGACGCTGATGCAGGCCGAGGCGGCGGCAGCGGCCAAGCCGGCTTGAGGCGAGCGGCGCGGCCGCTTGCCGCGCTCGCGCGGGCGGGGCGTCGCGCCTTCACCCGGGCGTCAACGCGCGCCGCCGTATAGTGGCGGCCGTTTTAGACCGCCCAAGGACGCCGCCATGACCGCCCGCCCGCTCGTCGCCCTCCTGCCGTTCGCGTTGCTGGCCTTGAGCGCCTGCAGCACGCCGTCCGAACCGGCCGCGCCGAAGGCGCCGCAGGCCGAGGTCGCGCCCAAGGGCGTGGGCATGGCCAACCCGGCCTCGGTGCATTGCCAGAAGCTCGGCGGCACCCTGGAAATCCGCACCGGCAAGGACGGCGGCCAATACGGCCTGTGCCACCTGCCCGATGGCCGCGTCTGCGAAGAGTGGGCGCTGATGCGCGACGGCAAGTGCGAGAAGCCGGCCGAGTAAGCGCCGCGCAGGCCGTCGGCGTCGATGGCGCGGCGATGCCGCGCCGATGTCGGTGTCGTCGGATTCGTCGCCCGGGCGCGGCCCGGGCGGCGTTACCGCAATCCGATCGCGCCCGCGTCGCGCGTCGATAGTTTCATCGCTGGCTTCAATCGCGGCCCAGCGCCACGCGCAGCCCGACCACTTCCAGCTTCAGCGCTTCGTTCTCGGCCGTCAGCTCGGCTACGCGCTGGCGCAGCGCCTGCAGCTCTTCGCTTTCGTCCGCGTTCGCGACGAACTTCGCCGGCGCCGCCTCTTCCTCGATCTCGACCTCGGGCTTGGCCTCGCGCGGCTTGCGCTTGGATTCGCGCACGCGCTTGGCCGCCTGCTTGAGCTCGGCGCCGCCGGCCAGGGCCGCGGCGCGCTGCTCTTCTTCCGGCAGCGTCGCCACCGCGGCGGCGGCGTTGATCGAGATCGCACCGGACTTGACCGCGGCCACCACTTCCGGCGCGGCCTGCTTGTGGATGGTCTCGATCATGCCGACCTGGCTGTTGCTCAGGCGCGCGGCCTTGGCCAGCGCCTGGCGGCTGTCCAGCGCCGGCGCCTTGAACGCGGCATCGTCCGCCCACGGCGGCGCGTCGCCGGCGTCGCCCTCGGCCTGCGCGCTGGCGGCGGCCGCTTCGGCTTCGGCTTGCGCGGCGCGTTCGGCCTCGGCGCGCGCGCGCCGCTCGGCCAGGATCTCGCGCTTGCGCAGCGCCAGCACGCCGCGCTGGAAATCCGAGACGCTGCGGCGGCCCAGGTGCTGGTCGATCATCCACAGGTGAACGTCGTCGAGGGTCTTGAAGCGCTTGTTCTGCACGGTCTGGAACGGCAGGCCGTGCTGCTTGCAGATGCCGTAGCGGTTGTGGCCGTCGACCAGCACGTCGCCCCACAGGATCAGCGCGTCGCGGCAGCCTTCGGCGAGCAGGCTGGCCTCCAGCGCTTCGTGTTCCTCCGGGGTCAGCGGGTCGATGTAGGCCTTGAGCGATTCGTTGATGACGATATCCATGCGGCGTGCGGCGTTCCGAACGGGTTGGGGGGCGGGCATTGTAGGCAGTCGCGGCGGCCGCGTCAGGCCGCGGGCGGCGGCGCGGCCGGATATCGCCGGATCGGCGATACTGCGCGGGCCGCGCCTTCGCGGCGGCACGTCGGGGGACGGATGCGGCAAAGTCGGATCGCGTGGGCGGCGGCGTGCGCGCTGGCCGCGGGCGCAGCCAGCGCCGCCGGCGCGCCGGGCGTTTCGGTCGGCGTCGGCGAAGTGCCCAAAGGCTGGGCGGCGATCGCCGCGCCCGAAAGCGCCGCGCAGTGGCAATGCGCGGTCGACGCGCTGCCTCCCTGGGACGTGCGCGCCGACGCCGGCGGCCGCGTGCGCATCGCGCCGCCGCAGCCGTTGCCGCCGCTGAAGGTGGAGCTGGCCGACGGCGCGATGAGCTTCGGCGACGACGGCCGGGTCGAATGGATCCCGCGCCGGGCCGCGGCCGGCTTCGTGCTCAGCAACGCCGACATCCGCCCGCAGGCCGCGACCGAATTCGGCGGCGATGTGTTCGTCGCCGAAGGCCGCGAGCGCGGCGGCCGCCACGAGGGCGCGATCCTGCGCTTCGAACGGCGCGACGCGCAGCGCTGGCGCATCCACCGCCTGATCGAACTCGACGCGATGCCGGTCGCGGCCGCGCGCAGCGGCGCCCGCGATTGGGTGGTGCTGACCCGCACCGGGCTGGTCCGGATCGACCTCGCCGCGCAGCGCCCACAGGCCCTGCACCGCAACGCGCGATGGCCGCGGCTGCAGCCGCAGACCCTGCAGCCGTCGGGCACGGGCTGGCTGATCGGCAGCGACCACGGCGTGATCCGGCTGATGGCCTTCGGCGACCGCTTCAGCGAACAATGGCTGGTGCCCGAGCGCTGCCGGCGCCTGTCCGCGCCGCAATGCGAGTGCAGGCCGCAGCGGTTGGAGCGTTAGCGGCGGCGTTGCCGTCGCGCCGATCCGCAGTACTTGAGCGTTCCTGCGGCGGCTGGCTCGGCTGCACGCCTCAGGCGATGCGCCGATAGCGCGAGACCCAGTTGGTCTCCCAGGTCTTGCCGCCATCGGCCGAGTAGGCCTGTTCCCACTGCAGCTCGTCCGCGCGGATGTCCTTCCACAGCCCGCGCACCTTGACCTTGGCGCCGCGCCATTCGTCTTCGCCGTAGAAGGTGCCGACGCCGTCGGCGAAGCCGCCGATCATCGGCGGATCCAGGCGCTGCGGGTTGCGCGTGTCCAGCCACCAGTCCGCCCAGGTGCGCGTGGCCGGGTCGAAACTGCGCAGGCCCAGGCCGTGGTAGGGCAGGCCGGGGCGATTGACGGTGCTTTCGTCGAAATTGGCCAGCCCGGCGAACAGCGGCTGGGTCTTGCAGACGCCTTCGAATTCTTCCCAGTCGTGATTGTCGGCGAGCCGTTCGCGCAGCCGGCGGTAGCGCACCTGCCAGGTGCCGAGGAAAAAATCGAAGGCGTGCGCGGGATCGTCGGGGTGAGTGGCCTTGCGCGCCGCATCGGACGCGGCGGCGAAGGCCGGCGACGCGGGCAGGGCGCCGGCGACGGCGGCGAGCAGGGGCGCGCGCAGCAGCGTGCGGCGCAAGGCGTCGTGCGGGATGGTCATGAACGCTCCTGGGGCGATGAAGGCGGTGGGCGGGTCGGGGCGGGGCTATCGGCTGGCGGTGTCGGCGATGCGCGTATCGACGGCGTGCCAGTTGGTTTCCCAGTGGCGGCCGCCGTCGGCGGAGAAGGCTTGTTCGAACAGGCAGCGATCGCGGTGCGGGCAGTGGATGCGAAAGCGCACCTGGATCGGCAGGCCGTCGAACGTGTCGGCGCCGAAGAATTCGCCGCGCCCGCGCGCGAAGCCGCCGGCGATGGGCGCGGTCAGCGCGCCGTCGCGCAGGTTGGCGTAGTGGATGCGCCAGCGGCGCGCGGCCGGTTCGTACAGGCGCAGGGCGACGCCGTCGATGCGTCCGGCCGGTCCGGCGATGGCGAGTTCGGCGAGGTTGGCGCGGCCGCCGTGCAGCGGCACGACCCGGGTGGTGCCGGTGTAGTCCAGCCATTGGGCCGAACCGCTCAGCGGCTTGGCCAGGCGCCGCACCCGGGTGCGCCACAGGCCGGTTTCGAAATCGAAATCGTGTTGTCCTGGCGACGCGGCGGCAGACGGCGGCTGCGCGGCGGGTTGCGGCGCGGCCGAGGCGGCGCGTTGCGCCCGCGTCGGCGCCAGCGCCAACAGCGAGGCCAGCGCGCCGGCGCACAGGGACGCACTCAGGCAGCGGGAGGTGGCGAAACCGTGCATGGCGCGCTCGCAGGAAGTCCGCGGCGACTGTGCGGCGCCGCGCGGCGCAGCGACAGGGCCAGTTTGGCCGGCGCGGGCAGGCCACTTCGCGGCCGCCGCGGCGCGGGTTAGGCTGGCCGCGGGAACGCAAGGAGAGGCGTATGCGGACGA
This sequence comes from Lysobacter enzymogenes, assembly GCF_017168095.1. Classification (GTDB taxonomy): domain Bacteria; phylum Pseudomonadota; class Gammaproteobacteria; order Xanthomonadales; family Xanthomonadaceae; genus Lysobacter; species Lysobacter enzymogenes_D. Next base: position 7,254 of record NZ_LXSD01000113.1, read on the forward strand.
GGCTCGCGATGGTGGCCGCCGGAGGGATGCTCGCCGCGTGCGCGCTGTGCGCGGCGTGCTCGGGCCCGCAGCGCGGCGCCGCGTCGGCGCCCAAACCGGCGGCC
>NZ_LXSD01000114.1:0-899 GCF_017168095.1 Lysobacter enzymogenes
AGCGCCAGCGCCACCGCGGCCACGCCGGAGCTGGCCAGGGCCCAGCCGAGGAGGCCGCCGCGGCCCCGCTGGGGCTGCGCGGCGGCCTCGCTGCGGATCGTGCGCAGCCGCTGGCGGACCTGCGGGCTCACGCGTTCGAGCGCCTGCGCGTGCAGATCGCGCAGGGCCGCGTCGAAACGCGCGTCCGCTTCGGCCGCCGGGCTTGCGCGGTGCGGCGCCGGGGTGCGGCCGTCGGCGCTGCGCGGGTCGGTGTTCATCGCCATTCCTCCAGTTGCCGCTGCAGCGCTTCGCGCGCCCGCGACAGATGCGTCTTCACCGCGCCTTCGCTGCAGCCCATCGCCCGCGCGGTCGTGGCGACGTCGAGTTCTTCCAGTACCCGCAGCGAGAACGCTTCGCGTTGCCGCCGCGGCAGTTTCTGCAGCGCCTGGGCCAGGCGGCCGTAGGCTTCGCGGCCGTCGTGGGCGCGCTGCGGGTCGGGGCCGTCGTCGGCCCAGTCGGCCGGCGCGTCGTCCTCGCCGCGCGCCGCCGGCAGCAGCCAGCGCAGGCGGAACGCCCGGCGCCGCTGCACATCGACGATGCGGCTGCGCAGGATGCTCCAGAACAGCGGCGTCCATTCCTGCGGCGGACGGTCGCGGTAACCGAGCATTTTCATCATCGCGTCTTGCACCGCGTCCAGCGCGTCCTCGCGGTGGCGCAGGCCGAGTTCGGCGAAGCGGAACGCGCGCGTGCCCAGGCCGGCGAGGAACTCCTCCAGGCTGGCCGGCAGCCGCGCCGGGGCCGGGTCGGGCTCCGGCAGCGAGGCCAGCGCGTCGTCGCGCGGATCTTCGTCGATGCGCTCGTCCGTGCGCTCGGCCGCGTCGGCGCGCCAGCGCGGCGTCCGCTCCGCCGGCGCATCGGCT
>NZ_LXSD01000115.1:0-1185 GCF_017168095.1 Lysobacter enzymogenes
AGCAACGCCGCCGGCGCCGCCAAGGCCAAAGGCCAGCCGCGCGCGTTCGCCCGCCAGCCCACGGCCAGGGCGAAGGCGAAGCTCAACGCGCCCACGGCGTGGGCCGGCCGCCAAGCCGCCGTGGCGGCGGCATAAGCGTCCGCATGCGGCGTCGATGCCGATGCTTGCGCCCACACCGGCCAGGCCAGCGCCAGCAGGCACAGCGACAGCGCGAACGCGCCGACGCGCCGGTCCGGCGCGGGTTCCGATCGCGGGCGCGCGATCGCGATCACCAGCGCCCCGACGCGCCGCCGCCGTCGCTGCTTCCGCCGCCGCCGGAATAGCCGGAGCTGCCGGAACCGGAGGACGACGACGAGGACGAACGCCGGCGCCGGCGTTCGTCCTCGTCGTCCCAGCGCGAACCGCCGCGGCGCGCGTCGCCGCTGGCGAACGCGCTGACCGACGCGAACGCGGTGGTGATGTAGGTCAGCAGCGCCATCGGCATCCACTCGTTCCAATCCAGCAGGTCCGGCGCGGTCTTCGGCGCGGTGAACACGTAGGCGGCCGCCGCGACCGCGGCGATCAGCCCGAGCCGGCCGAAAAACGCCGCCGGCCCGCGCCGCCACGCCGCGCGCATGCCGAACAGGGGGATCAGCGCGAACGGCGAGGCGATCAGGCCGGCGAACACGAGCAGCGGCCACGGCACGCGCTCTGGCTCGGGCGCGGGCAGCGGCGTGCCGTCGATCAGGCCGATCAAGGCGTCGTAGCCGCGCTCCAGGCCGCCGGCGTAGTCGCCGTCGCGGAACGCCGGGGCCAGGGTTTCCTCGATGATCCGGCCGGCGTCCTGGTCGGAAATGGATTCGTCCAGGCCGCGGCCGAGGTGGATGCGCAGGCGGCGGTCGCGCTTGGCCACCACGACCAGCACGCCGTCGTCGACGCCGGCGCGGCCCGGCTGCCAGTGCGCGAACACCCGGCCGGCGTAGGCGGCGATGTCTTCGCCGCCGGTGCTGTCGAGCATCAGCAACATCAGTTGCGCGCCTTTGCGCTGTTGCAGTTGCAGCGAGCGTTCGCTCAGATGCGCGATCGCGGCGGCGTCGAGGGTGCCGGTGAGGTCGACCACCGGGCCGGTCAGCGCCGGCACGGCCGCGTCCGCCGGCGGTTCGGCGTCGGTGGGCAAGGCGGCGCCCGCGGCCGGCCGCGCCACGG
>NZ_LXSD01000116.1:0-3641 GCF_017168095.1 Lysobacter enzymogenes
GCCGCGTCCGCGCGTGCCGCGCCTGCGAACCGCGCCGCGCCGCACGCCATCCCAACTTCCGGCCATTGCCGCCGCCGCGCGCGCGGTTCCTAATTCGTCCATCGGCGCCGCAGGCGCGGCGCGGGAGCCAGCCGATGCGCACCGTCCGCGTTGCCCCGATCGCGATCGCCCTCGTCGCCGGCGCCGCCGCGCCCGCCGCGGCGGCGGTGAAGGACGCGGCCGCCAACGGCTTCAGCGTCGAAAACGAACGCACCGTGGCGGTCGATGCCGCCACCGCGTGGAAGGCGCTGACCGACGACGTCGACCGCTGGTGGCCGAAGGATCACAGCTGGTGGGGCCGCGACGCGCGCCTGTCGATCGACGCGCGCGCCGGCGGCTGCTTCTGCGAGCGCAGCGAAGACGGCAAGCGCCAGGCGGCGCACATGACCGTGAGCTTCGTCGACCCCGGCAAGACCCTGCGCCTGCTCGGCGGGCTCGGCCCGCTGCAGGGCATGGGCCTGAGCGGGGCGATGGAATTCCGGCTCAGCCCGGCCCAGGGCGGCGGCACCCGCATCGTCCTGTTCTATCGCGCCGGCGGCTACACGCCCGACGATCTGTCCAAGCTCGCGCCGGTGGTCGACCAGGTCCAGGGCCAGCAGCTGGGCGGCCTGGCCGATTACCTCGAACGCGGCCGCGCGGCCGCCGCGCCGCATCCATGAGCGAGGCCTGGCGCACCCGCCACGACCGCAACGCGGCGCTGGCCACCCATCGCCATCGCGAGGCTTACGCGGCGCTGGTGCTGGACGGCGACTACACCGAATCCAGCCTCGACGGCCCGCTGCCGTGCGCGCCGGGAACGCTGGTGCTGCACCCGCCGTTCCACGCCCACGGCGACCGCTTCGGCCGCAGCGGCGCCAGCGCGATCAATCTGGAGCTGAGCGCGGGCCTGCCCGCAAGCGCGAGTTTGCGCCCAGGCGTACTCGCCGACGCCGGCTTCGCCGCGCGCGCCTGGCGCGTGCACGACCTGCGCGAGGCGCGCGAGGTGTTCGAACGCGCGCCGCAGCGCCTGGGCGAACTGTTGGCCTGCGCCGCGCCGCAGGCCGCGGCCGCGCTGCCGGACTGGCAGGGCGAACTGCTGCGGCGGATGGCGCAGGACGAGCGCGAGATCGCCGAGCTGGCGCGCGAACTCGGCGTCTCGGCCGAGCACGCCAGCCGCGCGCTCGGCCGCAGTTTCGGCATGTCGCCGCGCGCGCTGCGGCGCGAGGCGCGCTGGCGCCGGGCGCTGCAGTTGCTCGGCGCGCCGATGGCGCTGGCGCAGGTCGCCGCCGCGGCCGGCTTCGCCGACCAGAGCCATCTGCACCGGATCGTGGTCGCCCATGCCGGCTGTACGCCGCTGCAACTGCGCCGCGAGCTCGCTCAAGGCCGGCTGCCCGCGTCCGCCGATGCTTCCGCCGATGCTTCCGCCGATGCGTCCGCCGATGCGTCCGCCGATGCGTCCGCCCGGTCGTCCGGCCAGGGCCGCGCCGGTTCGCGGCGGTTGGATGCGGGACAGATCAAGTGCGTACAAGATTCGCCGCCCGCGCTCGCCGCCTAATGGGCCCGACACCCCACCGCGCGAGCCCGGAGTCCCCATGCGTAATCGTTCCCCGCTGTTGTCCCTGTTGCCGGCGGCCGCATTGCCGGTGTTGATCGGCTGGATGATCGGCGCCGCCGCCGCGCCGCTGTCGCCGAACAGCGGCCCGCAGGCCGCCGATGCGGTCAGCCGCGCGCTCGGCGCGGTGCTGCGCGCCGACGTGCCCGAGGCGCTGGGCGCGCTCAAGGCCGCGCCGGCCGAGCAGTTCGACGGCAAGGACGCGGCCTTCCGCCAGTGCATGTTCGAACGCCACGAGCGCAAGGCGCCGCCGCCGACGGCGGGCGCGCCCAAGGACGCGTTCGCGGCCAAGGTGCTCGGCATCTACCAGCGCTATTGGTGGCGCGCGGCGCGCGAGCCGCAGCGCCGCGGCGAACTCGAGCGCGCGCTCAAGAACGACCTCGCCGCGGCGATCGGCGAGCCGCCGCCGGCCGAGGGCGACGAGGCGTTCGAAGCGCTTTACGCCAAGATCGACGCGCGCCTGCGCGAGAGCGGCCTGCATCCGCTGCAGGGCCGCACGCCGCCGCTGTACGACCTGTTGCTGTGGGGCGGACAGGAGGAGCGCGACTACACGGTCGACCTGCCGGGCGGCGTCCAGCAGCCGGTCAAGGTGTTCGTGATGGACGGCTGGATCAGCCGCGGCTGGAGCCACTACAGCGCTTGCGGCGCCACCGGCACGGCCGGCTGGGTCAAGCCCGAGGGACTGTACGCGGTGCGCGAGTCTTACGGCGACCTGCAGGGCGAAGACTTCAAGGTCAGTTTCCTCGGCCACGAAGCGCAGCATTTCGCCGACCTCAAGCGCTGGCCCAAGCTGCCGCCGTGGCGGCTGGAGTACCGGGCCAAGCTGGTCGAGCTGGCCAAGGCCGACAGCAGCCGCGGCAAGCTGCTCGACCGCTTCTACCGCAGCCAGGACGACAATCTCGATCATCCGCACCCCTACGCCAACAAGAAGGTGCTGGCCGATACCGTCGCCGCGCTCGGCCTGAAGCCCGACGCCGACCTGCGCGCGGCCGACCCGGCCGCGGTGCGCCGCGTCGCCGCCGAGATTCTCGGCGCCGACACGCGCAAGATCGAGAGCGAACCGGCCGGAACCTACGCCGAAGACGCCAAGCCCAAACCCTGAGCGCGCAGCCCGTGCGCGGCCGCAACGCCGCGCGCCGACTGCGTCGTGCGTGGCCCGCGGCCGGCGCGCGGCAGCGGTTAGACTTCGCGCATGCATCAGTCTTCTTTGTTCGGCGAACCTTCGCCGCGCCAGCCCGGCGAGCTGCACCGCCTGTTTTTCGCCCTGTGGCCGGACGCCGACGCGCGCGCGCAGATGCGCCAACGCGCGCTGGCGCTGGAATCGGCGCAGCGGCCGGGCGGGCGCATGATCGGCGCCCACCGTTATCACCTCACCCTGCAATTCCTCGGCGATTTTGACGCGTTGCCGCAGTCGCTGGCGCAACGCGCCGCGGCCGCCGCGGCGACGGTGCAGGCCGCGGCGTTCGACCTCGCGCTCGACCGCGCCGGCAGCTTCGCCAATCGCGACATTCCGTGGTGGCTCGGCAGCGCCCAGCCCGATCCGGGCCTGAGCCTGCTGTGGGACCGGCTCGGCGTGGCGCTGGCCAAGCACGGGGTCAAGGTCGTCGCCGGCCACCGCGCGCAAGCGCCGCACGTCACCGTCGTGCGCCAGGCCGAGCGCGGCTTGCCGGCGATGCCGATCGAGCCGTTGCTCTGGCGCGTCGACCGCTTCGTGCTGCTGCACAGCGAATTGGGGCGGCGCAACGAGTACTCGTTGCTGGGCGAGTGGCGTCTGCCGGGCTGAATCGGGCCGGCGCGCGCGCCGGCGGCTGAGTGCGGCGCGGCGAACTCGAAAGAAACGGCCTCGCAACCAGCCTGTCGTCCGCAACCGACCTATCGTCATGCCCGCGGAGCCGGGCATCCAGGGCTTTACCGCGACATGGCTCTGAAGTCTCTGGATCCCCGCCTCCGCGGGGATGACGGCTGGAAAAGACGCCGCGAAACCCACCTACCGTCATGCCCGCGAAGGCGG
>NZ_LXSD01000117.1:0-588 GCF_017168095.1 Lysobacter enzymogenes
TCGCAGGCCGGTCGGCCACCGCAGCGGCGGTGGCGGCGCGGTCGCCGGCGATCGCGGCGACGACGGCGTCCGCGTCCTCCCGCATGCCGAGCCGCCGCGATGAGCGACCTGCCGATCGTGGTCGTCCCGGTCGGCGTCGACGACGACGCCCTCGACGCCTGCCTGGCCGCGCTCGACGCCTGTACCCCGCCCGGCGCACGGGTGTGGCTGGCCGACGACGCCCAGTCCGGCCCGCGCGGCTACGCCATCGTCGAGCGCTGGCTGCAAAGCACCCGCCTGCGCGCCGACTACAGCCGGCGCCAGCGTCCGGTCGGCGAGGTCGCGCACCTGGACGAAATCCTCAAGGCCTGCGGCGACGCCGACGTCGCCGTGCTCGCCGCCGACGCGGTGCCGGCGCCGGGCTGGCTCAGCCGCCTGCAGGCCAGCTTCGCCGCCGACGGCGCGATCGCCTCGGCCACGCCGTGGTGCAACGCCGGCGAGGCCGCGTCGTGGCCGCGCATCGGCGAGATCGACCCGATCCCCGACGCCGGCGACGCCGAGCGGCTGGCGCGCGCGCTGGCGCAGATGCCGGCCGCGCACCCGGAACTG
>NZ_LXSD01000118.1:0-832 GCF_017168095.1 Lysobacter enzymogenes
TCAAGCGCGCGCGCGGCCGGGTCGACCCGGCCGAGGCCGAACTGCTGCTGGCCGCGGCGCTGCAACGCCCGCGCGCCTGGCTGTTCGCCCACGACGACCACGTGCCCGACGGCGCGGCGCTGGCCCGCTTCGAGGACTGGCTGGCGCGGCGCGAGGCCGGCGAACCGGTGGCCTACCTGCTCGGCCGGCGCGGCTTCTGGCGTTTCGATCTGCAAGTCGGCCCGGCCACCTTGATCCCGCGTCCGGAGACCGAGCGGCTGGTCGAGCTGGCGCTGGAGCGCCTGCCGGCCCAGGCCGAGGCGCGCGTCGCCGACCTGGGCACCGGCAGCGGCGCGATCGCCCTGGCGCTGGCGGCCGAGCGGCCGCGCGCGCAGGTGCTGGCGGTGGACTTCAGCGCGCAGGCGCTGGCGGTGGCGCGCGCCAATGCCGAGGAACTGCGGCTGCGCAATCTGGAATTCCGCCTCGGCGACTGGTTCGCGCCGCTGCAGGGCGAGCGCTTCGATCTGATCGCCAGCAACCCGCCGTACATCGAAGCCGCCGATCCGCACCTGGGCCAGGGCGACTTGCGTTTCGAGCCGCTGACGGCGCTGGCCTCCGGCGCCGACGGGCTGGATGCGATCCGCACCATCGCCGCCCAGGCGCCGGCGCACCTGCGCCCCGGCGGCTGGCTGCTGATCGAGCACGGTTGGGACCAGGGCCCGGCGGTGCGCGCGCTGCTGATCGCGGCGGGGCTGGCCGAGGTCGCGACCGAACAGGATTGGGAGCAGCGCGACCGCGTCAGCCTCGGCCGCCGGCCCGGCTGAGCGGCCGCGGCCGGCCCGCCGCCCGGCCC
>NZ_LXSD01000119.1:0-385 GCF_017168095.1 Lysobacter enzymogenes
CCCGGCCCGCGCGCGCGGACCGGGCCCGCCCGCACCGACCCCGGAGCACCGTCATGCCCGCGATCCGCACCGCCGCCCTTGCTGTCGCCGCGCTGGCGGCCGCTTCCGCCGCGCAGGCCCAGGCGCGCTATTTCGAACTGAGCAACCGCGGCGCCGACCGCATCGTCGCGGTCGCCGCGTCTGCGGCCGGCGCGGCCGCGTTCGTCGACAAGCCGATCGGCGCGTCGCTGCCCGGCGGCGGCGCGGCGACGACGATCCAGCTGGCCGGCCCGGGCTGTCGTTACGACCTGCGCTTTTCGCTCGCCGACGGCCGCGTGCTGGAGTACGCCGACATCGACGTGTGCCGCCACCGCGGCCTGCGCGTGGCCGCGCCGCGGCGCGCGCC
>NZ_LXSD01000120.1:0-1580 GCF_017168095.1 Lysobacter enzymogenes
GGCCGATGCGTCGAGCGCCGCGCCTGCGAACCCCGGCATCGTCGCCGGCGCGCCGACGATGGCGGCACAGCGCGCCGCCGATGCGCGAAGCACCGGCGCGGGCTGCGGTCGCGGCCATCCGTGGCGCATGCGCATCGTCCGCTCAGTTCGCCGGCGGGCGCGGCGGCCTGGGCCGCGGCGGATGCGCCGGCACGTCGCGGCCGGGCACCTGGACCAGGCGCAGCTCGTCGGTGTCCAGCTGCAGCGCGGTCAGCTTGCCGCCCCAGACCGCGCCGGTGTCGATGGCGTGCACGCCGTGGCCGATGAACAAGCCCAGCGTCGACCAGTGCCCGCACACGATCTTGAGATCGCGCTCGACCCGTCCCGGCACCTCGTACCACGGATACAGGCCGACCGGCTGGGTGCCCGGGCTGCCCTTGTCCTCGAACGCGATGCGGCCGCGCGGCGTGCAATAGCGCAGGCGGGTGAAGATGTTGATGATCGCGCGGTGGCGGTCGATGCCGGCCAGCTTGGGATTCCAGGCCGGGCGGTCGCCGTACATGTTCTTGAGCAGGCGCCGGTACTGGTCGCCGTGCAGGCGCTCCTCGACCTCGCGCGCGTGGCGCTCGGCCATCGTCGCGGTCCAGCGCGGGGCGAGGCCGGCGTGCACCATCATCCAGCCGAGCTGGCGGTCGACGTGGACGAGCTTCTGCATGCGCAGCCAGTCCAGCAGCGACTCGCCGTCCTCGGCCAGGACGATGCGCTGCAGGTCGGGATTGACCTTGCGCTTCTCTTCCTCGGTGCGCTGGCCGATCGCCAGCAGCGACAGGTCGTGGTTGCCCAGCACCACCACGCTGTGCTCGCGCAGCGAGTGGACCAGACGCAGTGTTTCCAGGGATTGCCCGCCGCGGTTGACCAGGTCGCCGCAGAACCACAATTTGTCCTGCGCCGGGTCGAAGTTGAGCCGCTCCAGCAATCGCTGGGTGGCGTCGTAACAGCCCTGGAGGTCGCCGATTGCCCAAACGCTCATGTGCCGTCCGCGCTCAGTGCAGCGTGCGCGGCACGGTCAGGGTGAACGACGGAACCGGCGCGTCGAAACGGGTGCCGTCGTCGGCCACCACCGCGTAGCTGCCTTCCATCGTGCCCAGGCTGGTTTCCAGCACCGCGCCGGAGGTGTATTCGTAATCGTCGCCCGGGCGCAGCCACGGTTGTTCGCCGACCACGCCGTCGCCGCGCACTTCCTGCACCTTGCCGTTGGCGTCGGTGATCACCCAGTGGCGCGCGATCAGGCGCGCGGGAACGGTGCCGGCGTTGCGGATGTGGATGGTGTAGGCGAACACGTAGCGGTCCTGCTCCGGAGCGGATTGATCGTCCAGGTAGCGGGTGGCCACGTCGATGTCGAAGACGTATTCGGTGGGGCGGTTCATGGCGGCAGTTTAAGCAAAGCGGGGATGAAGCGGGAATGAGTTCCCGCTATAACGCGGGGAGGGGCAAAACGCCCGCTGCGGCGGCGCTGCGATCGCGGTCGCAGACGTCGGCGGGCGCGATGGCATCGCGGGTGTCGCGCGGCCCGGCGAGCGTCGCGCCGCGCGCGGACGCGG
>NZ_LXSD01000121.1:0-10215 GCF_017168095.1 Lysobacter enzymogenes
GCGCGCAGCTCGCCCGCGCACTGCCAGCCGCCGCGGCCGTCGCGGCGCAGCGGGCAGCGCCAGGCCACGTTCTGGAAGCGGTAGCCCAGTTCCGGCGCGTCGATCCGCCCGGCCTGCAGTTGCAGTTCGCCCTGCGCGGCGCCGTCGGGCCAGGCCAGCCGCACCCGCACCTGCTCCAGCCGGGCCACCGCGGTGACGACCTTGGCGATGCGCGCGTCGAGGGTGCGCGCCTGCGCCGCGGCCGGCAGACTGCACAGCGCCGCCGCCCCGAGCAGGGGCAGCGACAACCCCATCAGTAGGCGTAACATGGGCCGCAGCATGGAAGCAGGATAGCGGGCGGAAGCGAACCGGCAATGAAGAATTCCCAGGTCCCACGCGTGCTGTTGGTCGAGGACGACCCGACCAGCCGCGCTTTTCTGACCGCCGCCGTAGAGGCGGTACCGGCCCAGGTCGACGGCGCCGACAGTCTGGCCGCGGCGATGGCACTGAGCGCCTGCACCGATTACCAGCTGTGGCTGTTCGATGCGCACCTGCCCGACGGCAGCGGCATCGACCTGCTCGAGCGCCTGCGCCGCTCGCACCCGGCCACGCCCGCGCTGGCGCACACCGCCACCGGCGAGAGCGAAGTGCGTGCGCGGCTGATCGCTTCGGGCTTCTCCGACGTGCTGGTCAAGCCGCTGCCGGCGGCGGCGGTGCGCGGCGCGATCCGGCGCCTGCTCGACCTGCCCGAACACGACGCGCCGGCCGCCGCGTCGCTCGACGACGCGGCCGCGCCGGTGTGGGACGACGACGCCGCGGCGCGCGCGCTCAACGGCAACCGCGCCCATATCGCCACCCTGCGCGAGCTGTTCGTGCAGGAGCTGCCGAACGCGCGGCGCGCGATCCTGGCCGCGGCGCGGATCGGCAATCTCGACGCGCTGCGCGGCGAACTGCACAAGCTGCGCGCCAGTTGCGGCTTCGTCGGCGCGGCGAAACTCGCGCAGGCAGTGCAGGCCTTGCAGGCCCAGCCGGATTCGGCGCACGAGCTGGAGCGCTTCGAACGCACGGCGCAGGAAACGGCCGATCAGGCCGGCTGAGCGCGCTGGGCCGCGCCGGATGGCGCGCGCGGCCGCTTCGCAACGGCCGCCTCGCAACAATCGAGCGACGACAATCGATCCTCAACAATCGATCCGTAGCGGTCGATTCGAAATGGCCGATTCGATACAACCGATTCGATACAACCGATTCGGAACAGCCGATTCGAAACGGCCGGACGAGGAACCCTCAGCCGCCGTCCTCGCGCGCCGGCTTCGGCCGCGACACCTGCGCCAGTTCGGCCATCATCTCCCACGATTTCAACCCGCGCGGCCCGAGGTGGTGGACCAGCACCGCGCGCAGCGCATGGCGCAGGCCCGGCAGGTCGCTGGCCTCGGGCAGGCGGTCCTGCGCCAGCGCCAGCAGCGCGCGCCCGGTCGCCGCGGCGCTGCGTTCGCCGTGGCCGCGGTCGCTGAGCAGGCGGCGCGCGCCCTGCTCCGGATCGAGCCGGTAGCGCGCGGCCGGATCGATCGGCGCGCCGTCGGCATCGGAGCCCCAGTCGAAGCCCGAGCCCAGCGCATCGAGCAGGTCGCGTTCGAACCGCCGCAGGGTCCACGCCAGCTGCGGCCCGTCCAGGCGCGCGCGGGTGCGGCCGTAGAGTTCGTACAGCTCCGGGAACGGATCGCCGCGCGGCACCAGCCGCAGCAGCAGCTCGTTGATGTAGAACCCGGCCAGCGCGGCATCGCCGTGCAGCCGCGGCCCCGCGTCGAGCGCCTCGGCCGTGGTCAGCCGCGCCAGTTCGCCGCGCAGCAAGGCGTCCAGGCGCACGTGCTGGAACGGCTGCAAGGCCGCGCGCAGCACCTGCTTTTTCGGCCCCTGCACGCCACGCGCGACCAGGCCGACGCGGCCGTGCTGCTCGCTCAAGGCTTCGATCAGCAGGCTGGTCTCGCGCCAGGGGCGCACGTGCAGGATGTAGGCGGGTTCGGCGGTGAGGCGCATGGCGCTTCAGGGGCGGGAAAAGAGGGGATTGGGGAATGGCGAGGGCGGCGCGATCGGGGCGGCGCGTCGGATGCGCAACAGCGCGTCGCTCACTGCACAGGCAGCGCGCACCCCACCCCTCCCCTCGTTCCCCTCTTTCCCTTTATTCCCCTGCTCCACCACTCACTCGTACCCCAACTGCCGCAGCGCCGCTTCGTCGTCCGACCAGCCTTCGCGCACCCGCACCCAGGTTTCCAGGAACACCTTGGAACCAAACAGGCGCTCCATCTGGATGCGCGCCTTGGCGCCGATCTCGCGCAGGCGCGCGCCGGCCTTGCCGATGACGATGGCCTTCTGGCCGTCGCGCTCGACCCAGATCACCGCGCCGATGCGCAGCATCGCGCCGTCGACTTCGAAGCGCTCGATCTCGACCGTGGTCGCGTACGGCAGTTCTTCGCCGAGCTGGCGCATGAGCTGTTCGCGCACCATCTCGCCGGCGAGGAAGCGCTGGCTCTTGTCGGTGATCTCGTCTTCGCCGTACAGCGCGGCCTGTTCGGGCAGCAGCGCCAGCAGGCTCTTGACCAGGGCTTCCAGGCCGCTGCGCTTGAGCGCGGAAATCGGATGCACGCCGGCGAACTCGCGGCCTTCGGTGACCTTGGCCAGGTACGGCAGCAGCTTGGTCTTGTCGGCGATGCGATCGACCTGGTTGACCACCAGCACCACCGGCACGCCGGCGCCGCGCAGGGCGTCGTAGGCCAGGGTGTCCTCGTCGTCCCACTGGCCGGCGCGCACGACCAGCAGCGCGGCGTCGACGCCTTCGAGCGAGCCGCGCGCGGCGCGGTTCATCATCCGGTTCATCGCCCGCTTCTGTTCGCGATGGATGCCGGGGGTGTCGACCAGCAGCAACTGGCCTTCGGGGAAGGTGGCGATGCCGAGCAGACGGTGGCGCGTGGTCTGCGGCCGCGGCGAGACGATGCTGACCTTGGCGCCGACGAGGGCGTTGGTCAGGGTGGATTTGCCGACGTTGGGTCGGCCGATGACGGCGACGTAGCCGGCGCGGTGCGGAGTGGGAGTCATGGGGGAATTGTCCGCTGGGGCGGCTGGGACAGCAAATTGAGGGATGGGGATGGGGATGGGGATGGGGTTGGGGTTGGGGTTGGGGATGGGGACGGGGTTGGAGCGGAGGAGCGGAAATCGGAAACAGAGGCTCAGGTGTTGCGGCTCAGGTGTTGCGGCTCAGGTGTTGAGGCTCAGGTGTTGAGGCTCAGGTGTTGAGGCTCACGTGTTGAGGCTCAGGTGTCGGAGCTCAGGTGTTGGGAGCCGGGAGACGGCAGCGGGACTCGGGGTCTGGCTCCGACGCTGGGAGCGGCAGCTGGTTCGCGAACCTCACCGATAGCCGCGCCCGCCACCTACCGTCATCCCCGCGGAGGCGGGGATCCAGAGACTTCAGAGTCATGCCTGGATAAAGCCCTGGATCCCCGCCTCCGCGGGGATGACGGTAGGTGGCGGGCGCGGCGGCTTGCGGGCTCGGCGGTTTGCGGGCTCGGCGGTTTGCGGGCTCGCCGGCTTTCGGGCTTGCGGGCTTGCGGGCTCGCGGGCTCGCGGGCTTGCCGCCTCGCCGATGCGTCGAAGACCGGCATCCGGGCAAAGACCCTGAAGACGGGCCTCAAGCGCTTCCATCCCCCATCCCGGTCCCGAAGCGAAAAGCCCGCCTTCGGCCCCAAAACAGAAAGCCCGCCAAAGGCGGGCCCCAAGCTCCAAAGCGATCCCGGATCCCGCCGCTCAATCGTCCGCCTTGAGCTGCCGCAGCACGTCCTCGGCCGCCAGTTGCTCCGCGGCGCGGCGCGAACCGGCCTCGCCCACGGCGCTGAGCGCCGGCTGCGCGACCGTGCAGCTGACCTGGAAGGTCTTGGCGTGGTCTTCGCCGCTCTCCGACAGCAAGGCGTACACCGGCAGCGCTTTCTGCCGGCCCTGCAGCCATTCCTGCAGGCGGGTCTTGGCGTCCTTGCCGACCTTGTGCGCGGGCGGCAGCGCGTCCATCGCCGGCAGGAACCACGGCAGCACCTGCGCGCGGCAGGTCTCGAAGCCGGCGTCGAGGTAGATCGCGCCGACCACCGCTTCCAGCGCGTCGGCCAGGATCGAGTCGCGGCGGTGGCCGCCGGACTTCATCTCGCCCGGCCCCAGGGTCAGGCGCGCGCCCAGCTCCAGCGCGCGCGCGATCGGCGCCAGCGCCGATTCGCGCACCAGCTCGGCCCGGGCGCGGGTCAGCGCGCCCTCGTCGGCCTGCGGCCAGCGCTGGTACAGCGCTTCGGCCACGATCAGGTTCACCAACGCGTCGCCGAGGAACTCCAGGCGCTCGTTATGCGGCGCCCCGGCGCTGCGGTGGGTCAGCGCCTGCTCCAGCAACGCCGGGCTGGCGAAGCGATGGGAGATCGGATCAGTCACCTTCTTTACTGGTCATCGCCTGCTTGGCTTCGAAGTGGCCGATCACGTCGAGATTGGCGATCAGCGGGCGGCGCACGTCGTAGGTCACCGTCACTTCCAGGCCGCGGTCGGTGCGCTGGATCTTGAAGTTCTCCGGCTTGACGCTTTCGACATAGCTCATGTCCATGCGGCGGAAGAACAGGTCGCGGACCTTGGCCGAATCCATCTGCCCGGCGCCCGGCTCCTTGGCCAGGTCGGCCAGCGAGCGCTTGACCGAATAGAACTCGGTGTACATCGGCACCAGCTTCATGCCGACGTAGGCGAACACGCCGACGACGGCCAGCGTGATGATGAAACCCAGCAGAGTGATGCCGCGCTGATTACGCTTCATGAGCTTGAATCCCCGTTTGCTCTAAAGTGCCGATCCCGGCGGAACCGATGCGGGACCGCCGATCCTGGTTGCCGACCGCGCCGTCCCGGGCTTGCCGCTGCGTTGCCCGATCCGCGATCCCCGGCGCCGCGCGCCGCCCCATCGGTGCGTCGCGCCGGTCAGGGAATGCTATTACCGATTCGGGAAAAATCCACGCCTTCGTCGAAATTCATCCAGATCAGGAAGGCCCGGCCGCGCAGGTTCTGCTCCGGCAGGAAACCCCAGTATCGGCTGTCCTCGCTGTTGTCGCGATTGTCGCCCATCACAAAATATTCGCCCTTCGGCACCACCCAGTCGCCTTCGCCCTGATCCAGCAGCGGCGATTCGGTGCGCAGCAGGATGCGGTGCACGTGCTCGCCGATCTGCTCGCTGAGCTCCTGCGCGCCGGTCATTTCCGCGCCGTTGCCGCGGCCCTGGTAGGAGCCGATCGGGGTGTAGGGGATCGGCGCGCCGTTCACGGTCAGGCGGCCGTCGCGGTAGCTGATCTTGTCGCCCGGCAGGCCGATGATGCGCTTGATCCAGTCCTGCTCGGGATGGTGCGGCGGACGGAACACGACCACATCGCCGCGCGCCGGCTCGCCCATCGCCAGCACCTTTTGATTGGTGATCGGCAGGCGCAGGCCGTAGGTGAACTTGTTGACCAGGATGAAGTCGCCGGTCAGCAGGGTCGGCATCATCGAGTTCGACGGGATCCGGAACGGCTCGGCGACGAAGCTGCGCAGGATCAGCACCACCGCCAGCACCGGGAAGAACGCCTTGGAATAGTCGACCAGCACCGGCTCCTTGCCGTCGTCGAGCAATCCTTCGCGCGCGGCGCGGCGCTTGGCCAGCACCACTTTGTCCAGCAGCCACACCAGGCCGGTGAACAGGGTCAGCGACACCAGGGCGATTTCGAACCAACGCATGCGTTTTCCTTTGGAGGCCGCCGGGAGCCGGGAATCGGGAGGCGCAATCGGCTAGCGCCGCTGCGTTTCCCTCATGCCCGCACCCGCCGGCCACGATAGTGGTTGAAGACGAAAACCTCGGGGAGCCCGGATCGCGAGCGTCGCCTCGACGAACCCCGATTCCCCATTCCCTATTCCCGTCCTGATGGCTGGATTGCCCGACTATTTGCTGTCGGTCGAAAGCACCGCCAGGAACGCTTCCTGCGGGATCTCGACCCGGCCGACCTGCTTCATCCGCTTCTTGCCCTCTTTCTGCTTCTCGAGGAGCTTCTTCTTGCGGGTGATGTCGCCACCATAGCACTTGGCCAGAACGTTCTTGCGCATGGCCTTGACCGTGCTGCGGGCGATGATCTGCGAGCCGATCGCGGCCTGGATCGCCACGTCGAACATCTGCCGCGGAATCAGATCCTTCATCTTCTCGCACAGCTCGCGGCCGCGCCGGTCGGCGTGGCTGCGGTGGACGATGATCGACAGCGCATCGACCTTGTCGCCGTTGATCAGCGTGTCCACGCGCACGAACGGGCCGGCCTGGAAACGCAGGAAGTGGTAATCCAGCGAAGCGTAGCCGCGGCTGACCGACTTGAGCTTGTCGAAGAAGTCCAGCACCACCTCGGCCATCGGCAGCTCGTAGCTGATCTGCACCTGGCTGGCCATGTAGGTAATGCCGATCTGCACGCCGCGCTTTTCCTCGCACAGCTTGATCACGTTGCCGATGTAGTCCGGCGGGGTCAGGATGTTGGCGCGGATCACCGGCTCGCGGATCTCCTCGACCATGTTCACCGGCGGCAGCTTGGCCGGGTTGTCCATCGGGATCGTGGTGCCGTCGGTCTTGAGCACCTCGTAGATCACCGTCGGCGCGGTGCTGATGAGGTTGAGGTCGTACTCGCGCTCCAGCCGCTCCTGCACGATCTCCATGTGCAGCATGCCGAGGAAGCCGCAGCGGAAGCCGAAGCCCATCGCCTCGGAGCTTTCCGGCTCGAAGCGCAGCGCGGCATCGTTGAGGCGCAGCTTTTCCAGCGCTTCGCGCAGCGCCGGATAGTCCTCGGCGTCGACCGGGAACAGGCCGGCGAACACGCGCGGCTGCATTTCCTGGAAGCCCGGCAGCGGGCCCGGGGCCGGGTCGCCGGCCAGGGTCAGGGTGTCGCCGACCGGCGCGCCGTGCACGTCCTTGATCGAGGCGGTGATCCAGCCCACCTCGCCGGCGCCGAGCTTGGCCAGCTCCTTGCGCTTGGGGGTGAACACGCCGACCTTGTCGACCTGGTGGGTGCGCCCGGTCGACATCACCAGGATCTTGCTGCCCGACTTGATCTCGCCCTGCATGACCCGCACCAGCGAGACCACGCCGAGGTAGTTGTCGAACCACGAGTCGATGATCAGCGCCTGCAGCTTGTCGGTGTCGCGCGGCTTCGGCGGCGGGATGCGGTGGACGATCGCCTCCAGCACCAGCTCGACGTTGAGGCCGGTCTTGGCGCTGATCGCCACCGCGTCCTCGGCGTCGATGCCGATGACCGCCTCGATTTCCTTCTTGGCGCGCTCGGTGTCGGCAGTGGGCAGGTCGATCTTGTTGAGCACCGGCACCACTTCCAGGCCCTGCTCGACCGCGGTGTAGCAGTTGGCCACCGACTGCGCTTCCACGCCCTGGGCGGCGTCGACCACCAGCAGCGCGCCTTCGCAGGCGGCCAGCGAGCGGCTGACTTCGTAGCTGAAGTCGACGTGGCCGGGGGTGTCGATGAAGTTGAGCTGGTAGGTGTTGCCGTCCTTCGCCTTGTACGGCAAGGACACGGACTGCGCCTTGATGGTGATGCCGCGTTCGCGCTCGATCGGATTGGAATCGAGCACCTGGGCTTCCATCTCGCGCGCCTCCAGGCCTCCGCACAGTTGGATGATGCGGTCGGCGAGCGTCGACTTGCCGTGGTCGACGTGGGCGATGATGGAGAAGTTTCTGATCAGATGCATGCAGGGCGACGCGGGATTCGCCGGCTCCAGAGAGTGGGTCGGTCGGGAAAGTTAACGGGATATTGTCGCACAGCCGCCGCTGCGAGTTCGCGGCCCCTGAACCGGCGGCCGGCGCGGGGCCGGCGCGGGGCCGGACGGGATCACGGATCGCGGCGATCGCCCGCTCGGGCAAACCCGGCCCGGCGGCACCGCCCGGGCCGGGCCGGGGCTTTACGCCCCTGCCCTGTCCGCGGCCGGCCGACGCCGGCGCGCGAACGGAACCTGGACGCTGCGACGCCCGCCTCGGCTCGGCGGGCGTCGCAGCAGGCTCCGTCCGTTGCGGCTGCGTCCGCAGGCGCAGCCGCAACGGCCGTCAGGCCCCAATTACCCGAGTCACCCGAGTCACCCGAATCACTTGGCCTCGGCCGCCTGGACCGCGATGAACTGGGTCTGCGCGCCGCGCCGGACCAGCAGCATCACCGTCTGGCCCGGACGGGTGCCGGCCAGGGCGCGGTTGAGCGCGGCGACATTGCCGACCGGGGTGCGGCCGACCGACAGCACCACATCGCCCGGACGCACGCCGGCGTCGCCGGCATCGCCCGGGTCGCGCACGATCACGCCCTCGCCCGCCTTCAGGCCCAGGCGCTGGCGCGCGGCGGGGTCGACGTCCTGGGCGACGATGCTCAGCGGATTGCCCTTGGCGTTCGGCGCCGCCGGCGAACCGTCGCGCTCGGACGGGCCCTGCCCGGCGGCATCGCCGGCCAGGCTGGCGTCGAGTTCATTGACCGCCACGTTGATCTCGACCGTCTTGCCGTCGCGGAACACGCCCAGCCGCGCCTTGGAGCCCGGCGCCATGTTGCCGATCAGCGGCGGCAGGTCGCTGGATTCGCGCACCTCGGTGCCATTGACGCTGCGGATCACGTCGCCGGCCTGCAGGCCGGCCTTCTCGGCCGGACCGCCCGGCACCACCTGCGAGATGAGCGCGCCGTTGGCGTCGGGCAAGCCGAGGCTCCTGGCGCCCTCGATGGTCATTGCCTGCACCACCACGCCCAACTGCCCGCGGCTGACCTTGCCCTTGGCCCGCAACTGCTCCGCCGAATTCATCGCCACATCGATCGGAATGGCGAAGCTCACGCCCATGTAGCCGCCGGAGTTGGAGAAGATCTGCGAATTGATCCCGACCACCTCGCCGGCGGTGTTGAGCAGCGGGCCGCCGGAATTGCCCTGGTTGATCGCCACGTCGGTCTGGATGAAGGGCACGTAGCGCTGGTCGGCGTACGGGTTGGCGCGGCCGACCGCGCTGACGATGCCGGCGGTGACCGAATGATCGAGGCCGAACGGCGAGCCGATCGCGACCACCCACTGGCCGGCCTTGGTCAGGCTGGCGTTGGCGCTGCGCAGGAACGGCAGGCCCTTGGCGTCGATCTTGAGCAGGGCCACGTCGGACTGCTCGTCGCTGCCGATCACCTTGGCCTTGAACTCGCGCCGGTCGGTCAGCTTGACCGTGACCGTGTCGGCGCCGTCGACCACGTGGTGGTTGGTCAGCACATAGCCGTCCTGCGAAATCAAAAAGCCGCTGCCGATCGAGCGCGCGCCGCCGCGCGGCTGGCGCGGGCCCTGGCCCTGGCCGCCGCCGCCGGGGCCGGGGAAATCCGGGCCGAAGAAGCGGCGGAAGAATTCCGGCACCTGGTCCTCGTCCGGCATCTGGTTGCGCGAACGCGCGACCCGCTTGGGCGTGACCTCGGCGCTGATGTTGACCACCGCCGGGCCGACCCGCTGGACCAGTTGGGTGAAGTCCGGCAGGCCGGCGACGATCGGCGCCGACGGCGTCGCCGACGGCGGCGGCGCGATCGGCGCGGTCGGCGCCTGCGCGGTGCAGGCCGCCGGCAGCGCGGCGATGATCGCGCCGACCAGGGCCAGCGATTGCAGCGGCCGGCGGCGACGGAAGGACAGGGTCGGGGACGAAGCGGGGATCGGCAGATTCATGGCGGCGGCCTCGAGACGGCTGGGTGGGTCCGATGGTGGGGCGATACGCGGCAAAACCGCGGCAAGGCGATCCCGTCGCGCGGACGCAGCGCGCAGGCGGGAAGGTTTTCGGGGGAGGGTCCGGCCGGCGGCGGCGCGGACCCGGGCGGTGCGGCGCGGTCGAACCCGCACCGCTGAGCTTAGGGCTGCTGCGGCTGCGGTTCCTGGACCGGCGGCCGGGTTCGCGCGGCGGCGTCCTGCGCCGGCTCGAACGGGTAGAACGACGGCGACGCCAGGCCCGGGCCGCCGTAGCTGGCGGTGTAGGCGCTGTTGCTGGGGTAGTTCGGCAAGGCCGCGCGCGGCCACGGCCGGCTCGCGGGGGCTTCGCTCTGCTGCGGGCGGAACGGATTGGGGTGGGCGCCGGCAGTGGGCGTGGTCGCACGGGCGTCCGCGACCAGCGGCGCGGCGCCGGCGACGGCCTGCAGCGGCGCTTCCTGGCGCTCGGACGCGCGCACCGCGGCGCGC
>NZ_LXSD01000122.1:0-2895 GCF_017168095.1 Lysobacter enzymogenes
CGGCTGCGGCGGCGCCTTGGGCTGCGACTGCGACTGCGGCGGCAGCGGCGGCGGCGGCGCGTCGGCGCGCCTGGCCGGGGCGCCGAGCTGGTACCAGTCGACCTTGCGGGTGATCACCATGATCGCGGCCAGGATCAGGAACAGCAGGCCGGCGCCGAGCACCAGGGCGTTGTCCTCCGAAATCAGCAGGCCGTACAGCGCGCCGTACAGCGTCACCAGCATCGCGCCGAAGCCGAGCGCGCGCACCAGGCTGCGCAGCACCGCGCTGAGATAGAACACCAGCAGGCCGATGCAGGCGACGCTGGCGATCAGATAGGACAGGCCGAAATCGATGTGCTCGCTCAGGCTGACCAACAGCAGGAAGAAGATCGCCAGCGCCAGGCCGACCAGGCCGTACTGGATCGGGTGGATGCGCAGCTGCTTGATCAGCTCGAACATGAAGAAGCCGACGAAGGTCAGCAGCACGAACAGCAGGCCGTACTTGGTCGCGCGGTCGGCCTTCGAATACACGTTGACCGGATCCTTGAGGGTGATCTGGACCGCGTTGATCTCGCTGCCGAGGTCGGCGGCGACATCGAAGCCGTCTTCGCCGCGGCCCGACAGCGCCACCGTCGGCAGCACCGCGCCGGCGATGTACTGGCGCTGGGCGTTGGTGGCGACCGACGACACCCGCCAGTCGGCGCGGAAACCGTCGGCGCCGATGCTGTCCGAGCTCGGCGGGAAACTGCCGCCGTAGTTCGGATGCGGCCACTTGGAACGCAGCGAGAAACGGTTGTCCTTGCCCAGCGGCACCAGCGCCAGCGATTCGGTGCCGCCGAGGACGAATTCCAGTTCGGTCTGCGCCTTCAACTGCGTCGCCGGCGCCGGCGCGGCCAGCCGCACATGCACGCCGCCGCCGTCGCGCGCGCCCTGGCCGTCCTCGATCGCCGCCTCGACGCCGTCCAGGCGCAGCTTGGGATCGCGCAGGCCGCGCACGTCGGCGAAGGCGTAGCTCAGCCACGGCTTGCCGATGCTGCGGGCGATGCCGTTGACCGTGGTGCCGGCCGCGGCCACCGGATTGGCCGGGATATCGGCGGCGAAGCGGGCCTTGGCCTTGCCCTGCCATTCGTACACCAGCACCTTGTACAGGCCGAGCGTGCGCTCGCGCGGGACGATCTCGCCCTCGACTTCGAGCTTGCTCGGGAAATAGATCCAGCGGCCCTGTTCGCGATGGGCGACGTGCTTGAGCACGCCCTTGTCGTCCCTTTCCTCGCTGATCCAGGTGTCCTCGTAGGGCACGATCAGCGCCGGCCCGGAGAACGCCTGCGCGCCGGCGTAGCTGCGCGCCACCGTGGCCACCGCCTGAGCGCGGTAGGTCTGGCGTTCGCCGATCACCCCGCCGATCATCAGCAGCGGCACCAAGATCGCCAGGGTCAGCCCCAGCACCATCAACATTTTCAACCAGACCCGCATGTCGTGCTCCTTGTCCGCGAGGGTGTCCGCGACGTTGCCGGCAAGCTTGGGAGGCTTGTGCGGAGGCGCGATGGCGAGGCGGTGCGGCGATGGTGAAGCAGCGGTGAAGCGGCCGGTGCGGCGCGCGGGGCCTTGGGGCCGCAGCGCAGAGCGGGGATACTGGAGCCGGCCGCCGCGCCCCGGCGTCCATGCCCCAGCGTCCGCCCCTGCCCTTCTTTCGCCCCCTTCGCACGGCGCCCCGAACGAATCTCCGGAATGGATTCCCCCACCGACCATCCGCAAGCCGCCGCGCGCGACGTCGTCAACGCCGACGCGATCCGCGCCGCGATCGACCGCCGCAGCCGCCAGCGCCGCGATCACGCCGACATCGCGCGCTGGCTGCGCAGCCATTTCTTCCGCTGGGCGATCGGCCGCTTCGCCCACGTCATGCCGGTGCGCAGCGTCGAGCAATGGCGGGTGTGCATGGGCGCGCTCGCGCCGCCGGACTGGTTCCTGCGCAAGCTCGAAACCGGCGCCGCGACGGCGATGCTCTACATCGATCCCGAACACCGCCTGCTGCTCGAATGCGAAAGCCGCCTGGTCGAGTTCTTCAACGCGCGCCTGCATTCGCGCCTGGCCGGCAAGTTCCAGCGGGTCGCCTTCGATGCGGCGCAGGCGGCCTGGCAGCGCGACCACCAGCGCATGCAGCGGCGCAGCCGCCGCGGCTGGTGGCCGAGCCAGCCGCATGCGCTGAGCGAGATCGTGGCCACGCCGAACGGGCGCTTCGTCGAACTGCGCGCCGGCGGCGCCACGCTGCGCGCCGAGCTGGCCTACGAGTCCTTCCACATGCAGCACTGCCTGGGCCAGTTCGAGGATCGCGAACGGCTCGAAGGCGGCTACGGCGAACACTATGCGCGCAGTTGCGAGCAGGGCCGGATCCGCTTGTTCAGCCTGCGCGACGGCGGCAACCGGCCGCACGTCACCGTCAGCCTGATCGAAGACCTCGGCGAATGGAGCCTGGAGCAGATCAAGGGCAAGCAGAACACCGTGCCGGCCGCGCGCTACGTGCCCGACGTGCTGCGCCTGCTCAATGCGCTGCGCCCGCGCGACATCGGCAGCGCCGATCTTGCGCAGTTGGGCATCGTCGCCCGCGCCGACGCCGCGGCGGGCGAAGCCGCGCCCGCCTATGTGGGTTACGCCGAACTCGATGACCGCGCGCTCCAGCACGCCCTGCTCTGCGCCGCGCCGCAGTTGCTGCGGCAGCATCCGCGCGCCGACCCGCTGGCGCAGTGGCTGGCGCTGGGCGCGGGCGCATCGGTACTGGGCGAAGTCGCCGCGCCGCATCGGCCGGTGCTGGCGGCGCTGCTGGCGATGCGCGCGCCGGCCGCTGCAGGCGACGCAGCGGCGCAGGAGTCGCCGTTCGCGACGCTGGCGCAGCAGTTCCCGCAATGGCCGGCCGCGACG
>NZ_LXSD01000123.1:0-5673 GCF_017168095.1 Lysobacter enzymogenes
CCGCAGGCGGCGCCGGGGCAAGCCGCGCCGCCGCTCGCGCAGGCTCAAGCGCCGCTTCAGGCGCAGCAGCCGCCTGCGCAGCAACAGCAACAGCAACAGCAAGCCCAGCCGCAAGCGCAGCAGGAAGGCCGGGTGCGCGCGCTGACGGCGATGTTCGAAACCCAGAATCAGGATCAGGGCCAGAACCAGGGCGGTCCGCGCCACCGTTGATCCGCCCTCGCCGCTCGCCCGCGCTGAGGTGCGGGCGAGCGCGCGGCGAACCGGCGCCCGCCAAGGCGCGCCGGCCGGTTCGAACCCGCGCCGGCCGCCACTGCGGCCGGCGCGGGATTTCGCCGCAATCTGCGCAAGACCGCCGCGGCCTGGACCGCAGCTATAAACGCGCACCGCCGACGCACCGGCCCCGGCGGCGCGCGCGTTGCGCTTACATCTGCGACTGCTGCTCGACGTTGTAACGCGCCACCGCGCAATCGGCGAAACCCGAGCGCAGCGTGTTGATGAACACGTTCTCCACGCAGGTCGCATCGGTGGCGCCGCTGAGGCCTTCGAACACGGTCGGCTGACGCGCCATGATCGTGTTGTGCACGATCCGCGCGCGCGGCGAGTTCTGCAGCCGCACAAGGCGGTCGCCGCGGCTGAAGTCGAGGAACTGGTTGCCGGTCAGCTGGGCGTCGGGCGATTCGAACAATTCCAGGCCGGTTGGACCGTTGAAACCCGCCACCACGTTGTTGCTGATCGTCACCCGCGGCAAGCCCTGCACGATCAGCGCCGCGCCCGGATTCGCCGTTGCGCCCTGGCCGTAGCCGACCACGCGGTTGCCGACGATGCGCGCCGGCTCGATCTGCGGATCGATCGGCCCGCCCTGGAAGTACTCGCCGCGCGCCACGATCGGGGCGAACTGCGCGCGCAGCACGGTGTTGTTGAGCAACTGCGCGCCGGACCGGGCTTCCAGGAAGATCCCGACCGCGAAGCCTTCGATGCGGCAATTGCGCACCACGACCTGGTTGCCGCCGCGCACGCGGATGCCGGTCTCGCTGTTGCCGGGCTGCGCGCTGGCCAGGGTGCGGCTGCGGCAGTCCAGTTCGATGTCCGCGCCGTCGATCTCGATCGGCAGGCTGCGGTTGGCGCTGAGGCAGTACTTGCCCGGCAGATGCACGCCGACCTGGGTCGGCGGCAGGATCGTGTCGCAGGCCAGAGCGTTGGCGCTGAGCAGCAGGCCGGCCAGGGCGAGGCCGGTGTTGGCTGGATGACGCATGGAGTTCTCTTCCTTGTGATGGAGTCGCATAGCGCCGGCGTGCGGCCGGCGCGGGTCCAGTGTGGCGGCCGCGCGTCTGCGTGAGCGCGACCGCGGCGGGTCAATCGTTGTTGATCTGCTCGACGTTGTAGCGCCGCACCGAGCACTGCTGGAAGCCCGGAGCGACGGTGTTGATGAACACGTTCTCGATGCAGGTGGCGTCGACCGCGCCGACCAGGCCGCGCCCGTCGATGCCCCGGCGCAGCATCGCGGTGTTGTGGAGCAGCCGCGCGCGCGGCGACTGCTCCATGCGCACCGCCGCCGAGCCGCCTTCGTTGAGGTCGAGCAGTTGATTGCCGGTGAGCTGCGCGTCCGGCGCGCGGTCGAGCCAGATCGCGCTCCAGCCGCGGAATCCGGCGACCAGGTTGTTGGTCAGCACCGGCTTGGCCGCGTGCTGGACGGCGATCGCCGAATCGGCGCCCTGGCCTTGGCCGTAGTAGAAGATCCGGTTGCCGATCAGCCGCGCGTTCTCGTCCTCGGGCCGTTCGCTGCCGTGCACGGCGATGCCCACGCCGCCGTCGACGACGGTGTTGTTGAGCACTTGCGCGTTGCCGCGCTCGCTCACCAGGATGCCGTAGCTCCAGCCTTGCAGGCGGCAGTTGCGCACGACGGCCTTGTCGCCGCGGCGCAGGTGCACGCCGACGCCGTCGTTGCCGTCGTTGGGCGTCCAGCTCAGGGTGCGGCCGCGGCAATCGAGTTCGACGTCGTCGGCGAGGATCGCGATGGGTTGGTTGCGATCGGCGTTCAGGCAGTACTTGCCGGGCTGATCGATGAATCGTCGCTGGGGATCCAGCACGGTGTCGCAGGCCAGCGCCGAACCGGCGCCGATCAGGCAGGCCAAAGCCAAGCCCGTACGCATGAAGATGCGCATGAAGTCCCTCTCTTGTGGTTGCGTCCATGGGTGATGCGCAGCGCCGCCGCACAAGCCGGCGCCGGCATGGCGAGTATGCGCAGACGCTAGCGACGGCGCCATCGCTGGCGCGGCGACGCGCGTTTTTTCCTGTATCGACGCATCAGTCGCAACGCGTGCGACGCCGTGCCCGACAAGAATGGCGCGGATCGAAACCCGCACGGCTGCGCGTCGGCTTTACTGCGCGCTGCGTTCGCCGATCCAGCGCCGGGCCTGTTCGAGAATCTCCTCCGCCAACGCCGCATCGTCGCTGAGCCGCGCCAACGTCAGCGCGCCGACCATCGCCGACCAGCGCCCGATCGCTTCGCGCCGGCGCGCCGCCGCGTCGGCGCCGGGCGCGGTCTCGCTCATGCGCCGCAATTGCTCGCGCAGGCCCGCGGTCATCGTTGCGCGCGCCTGCGGCGACTGGCGCAAGGTCTCCGCGCCCAGGCCGGCGACCGGGCAACCGCCGGCCGCGTCCGCGCAGTGCTGCGACGACAGGTAACCGGCCAGGAAGGCCTCGGGTTCGGCCGCGACCTCGCTGCCGGCGAGCACGTGCGCCAGGGTCTGGGCGATGAGCTCGTCCTTGGACTGGAAGTGGCCGTAGAAGGCGCCGTGGGTAAGGCCGGCGGCCTTCATCACTTCCGCCACGCTGACCGCGTCGAAGCCGCGCTCGCGGAACAGCCGGCCGGCCTGGTCGAGGATGCGGCGGCGGTTTTCGCCGACTTGCTCGCGGCTGACTTTCATCGGGGGCGCTCTCCTGGGGACGCTTGACAGCTTACATGACGGCCATCATGATAACTCAATCATGATGCTCATCATGAATAAACCCGGGCCGGCGCTTGCCGGTTCGGCCCAACCGAATTCCCATCCGAGCCCTCCCCCATGTCCAAGCTCCCCACTGTCGTGATCACCGGCGCCTCCACCGGCATCGGCGCCGTTTATGCCGACCGCTTCGCCCGCCGCGGCCACGACCTGATCCTGGTCGCGCGCGACCTCGCCCGCCTGCAAGCGCTGGCCGAGCGCCTGCGCGCCGACTACGGCGTCGCCGCCGAGCCGCTGCAGGCCGACCTCGCCGACCCGGCGCAACTGGCCGGACTGGAACGCCTGCTGCGCGACGACGCCCGCATCGGCGTGCTCATCAACAACGCCGGCGCCACCCTGCCCGGCGGCTTCCTCGAACAAACCCCGGAACAGACCGCGCAGCTGATCGCGCTCAACGTCACCGCGCCGACCCGGCTGGCCGCGGCGATCGCTCCGCGCCTGGCCGCGGCCGGCAGCGGCGCCATCGTCAACCTGGCCTCGGTGGTCGGGCTGGCGCCGGAGTTCGGCATGAGCGTCTACGGCGCGACCAAGGCCTTCGTGCAGTACCTCAGCCAGTCGCTGCAGGGCGAGCTCGGCGGCAAGGGCGTGTACGTGCAGGCGGTGCTGCCGGCGGCGACGCGCACCGAAATCTGGCAGCGCTCGGGGCGCGATGTCGCGCAGATTCCCGGGGTGATGGAAGTCGACGCCCTGGTCGACGCCGCCTTGGCCGGTTTTGATCGGCGCGAGGCGGTGACGATCCCGCCGCTGCACGACGAAGCCCTGTGGCAGGCCGCCGACGCGGCGCGCAAGGCGATGCTGCCGCACTACAGCCAGTCGCAGCCGGCGCCGCGCTACCTCTGATCGCGGCCGGCTTCCCCCTGTAGGAGCGGCGCGAGCCGCGACCGCGAATCCGCAACGACGACGCAAGCCCGGCCGCCCTGGCCGGCGTGCATCGCGCGGTGGGCGCTTGCGCCGCACGCCGGTTGGCGCGGTCGCGACTTGCGTCGCTCCTACATCAGGGGGCTGCGGCTGGATTCGCTGGCGACCCGACTGTACGCAATGGTATGTTTCGGCCACCGCCGCCCCGCGTGCCTGCGCCGCCATGCAAGACCTGCTGCTGTTCTCCCACGCCAACGGCTTCCCCGCCCCGGTCTACCGGCTGATGCTGGAGGCGCTGCCGGCGCGTTACCGGATCGTGCGGCCCGAGCGCATCGGCCACGACCCGCGCTATCCGGTGACCCTGGACTGGCCGCATCTGATCGAGGAACTGGTCCAGCGCACCCAGGCCGCGGCCGGCGACGCGCGGCGGATCTTCCTGGTCGGCCATTCCCTCGGCGGCTACCTCAGCCTGCTGGCCTCGCACCGGCTGGCCGGCACCGCGCTGGCCGCGCGCGTGGCCGGGGTGGTGATGCTGGATTCGCCGCTGATCGCCGGCTGGCGCGCGCGGCTGGTGCAACTGGGCCGGCGCACCGGCCTGGACAACCTGGTCATGCCGACCCGCGCGACCCTGCAGCGCCGCCGCCACTGGCCCGACCGCGACGCGGTGCGCGCGCACTTCCTGGCCAAGCCCGCGTTCGCGCGCTGGGACGCGCGCGTGCTCGAGGACTATGTCGAACACGGCACCCGCGCCGGCGCCGACGGCGCGCGCGAGCTGGCGTTCGAACGCGAGATCGAATACCGCATCTACCGCAGCTTGCCGACCACCTCGCTGAGCAGCCTGACCGCGCTGCTGCGCACCCCGGTCGGTTTCCTCGCCGGCACCGGCTCGCGCGAACTGCGCAACGCCGGCAGCGCGGCGACGCGGCGCCTGGTCGGCGAGCGCTGGGCCTGGGTCGAAGGCAGCCATTTGTTCCCGATGGAACGGCCGCTGGAGACCGCGCAGGCGATCGCGGCGATGCTCGAACGCCTCGCGCCGGCCGCGGCCGAAACCCTCGCCGAACCGCTGCGCCCGACCGGCACCTGAGCACCCGCGCCGCTTCGATAGCCCCCTGTAGGAGCTGCGCAAGCTGCGACCGCGCCAACGCAACTACGACGACAGCTTCGCCGTAGCTGAGGATTCGCGGTCGCAGCTCGCGCAGTTCCTACAGCGCACCATCGAAGCTACGCAGCGGCGGCCGCAAACGAGGAAGGCCGCGATTCGCATCGCGGCCTTCGTGGGTGCAGGCGTTGGGCAGGCGGCGTCTGCGCCCTGCCCGCGCGCGCGTCACCAGACCAGATCGTCGGGCACCTGGTACATCGGATCGGCGTAAGGATCGTCCTGCGCCGGCGCGTTCGGGTCGACCTTCAGCGCCACCGCCGGGGCGAAGATTTCTTCGGCCTGGGCCAGCATCGCCGCGGTCACCAGCAGGTAGCGGCCTTCCTGCTGCAGCACGCCGAGCTCGCCGGCGTTGAGCTGCTTGAGTTGCTCGGCGGTCACGTACACGCGCTTGATCTTGCCGCCGTAAGGGAAATGCCGGGCGATGTCGGCGTCGGCGACGTTGAGCGCCTGGTCCTTGAGCAGTTCGGCCAGCTTGGCCCGCGCTTCGCGGCGCAGGCGCGCTTCTTCCTGCTTGGCCTTCTCCGCGGCGATGCGCTCGTCCTTCTCGCGCTGGGCGCGGATGGCGTAGGCCTTGGCCAGGTCGATGTCCTCGCGCGTGGCCGGACGGCCGCCGGCGCCGGGACGGCCGCGGCCGCGCTCGCCCGGCTTGGC
>NZ_LXSD01000124.1:0-1732 GCF_017168095.1 Lysobacter enzymogenes
GCGCCGCCAGCGGCGCCGCGCCGGCGCGGCGCGCGCGCAGCCGGTCGGTCAGGCGCTTGCCGGCGCGTATGCCCGGCTCCTCGATGTAGCGATAGGTCAGCAGCGACGCCGCGCACAATGCCAGCGCGCAGCCGATGTTGACGATCCAGAACGGCAGCGTGCCGCTGAGCGCGTACTCCTTGACGCCCGGAATCGCGAACACCGCCACCATCGACAGGCCCTGCGACAGATAGATGCTGTAGCTCATGTTGCTGAGCCGCCGCGAAGCCCGCCACGACAGCACGCCGAACAAGTTATTGCCGGAGCACAGCACGAACAGGAACAAGCCGGTCAGCGGGCACAGCGCCAGCAACTGCAGCATGCCGATGTTGCGCGTGCTCAGCATCGCCGCGAACACCAGCGCCAGCGCCAGCAGTGCCAGTGCGCCCCACTTCGCGCGCTGCAGCTGCAGACGCTCGCCGATGCGCTCGTGCAGCAAGGACGCGACCAGCATGCCGGTGGCGATCATCCCGATCAGTTCGGCCAGCACCGCCAGCAGCAACACCGGGCGCGGCTTGGTGCCGGGCACGAAGCCGCCGTTCCAGGTCGCCGCCAGGATCACCAGCAGGCAGGCGGCGACCGCGCCGGCGGAGAACGCCAGGTGGCGGCCGCGGCGCACGAAGAACGCCCACAACGGCAGCGAGAAGTAGAACACCCATTCGAAGAACAAGGTCCAGGTGACGCCGGCCAGGATGGTGCCGGTGTCGGCGTAGCCGTTGATCGCCGGCGGCGGCGGGACGATGCCCAGCGCCAGCCACGCCAGCGCCTGCGCGATCACCTGCAGCGGCGGCTGGCGCCATTCGAAGCCGGTGCGGTAGGCGACGATGACGATCATCGTCGCCACCGCCGCCACGTACATCGGCCCGAGCCGGAACACGCGGCCGATGTACAGCTCCCTCCAGCCCGGACGGCCGCCGGACTTCAGCAGTTTGTTCCAGAACAAGAAGCCGGTGAGCATGAAGAACAGCGCCACCGAGACCACGCCGGCGACGTTATAGAACTGTGCGGTCGAGGGCTTCCACACGCCGGTGCGCAGGAAGTCGTAATGCACGATGGCGTGCACGGCGAACACGCTAAGGGCGAGGAAGCCGCGCAGGCCGTCGAGGGTGTCGGTGCGGCGGCCGCTGCCTTGCCCGGCCGGGTCGGCGGCGCGGAACCACGGCAGCGAGGCCAGCGCGAACGCGGCCAGCATCAGGGCGAAATACGGCCAGACCGAGTGGGTGTCGACCATACGGCGTCCGCGCGAAGGGTGGGGGTGAGGGCAGGCTATCGGGCCGGCTGCGCGGCTTCTGTCGTCGGGATCACGCTTCCCGGGCGGGACGCGCGGGCAAACGTGTGCTGGGTTGGCTTTCCGCGGTTTCGCCGCGTGCGCCGCTGCCGTGCGAACGGTCGGCGGCGGCGCGCGCGCCTGTTGGGATCAGCCGGCTTCGCGCAGGCGCCCGTCGGCCAGCACCAGTCGCCGCGTCGGCGCCAAGGCTTCGACGAAGGCCTCATCGTGGCTGACCACGATCAGCGCGCCCTGGTAAGCGCGCAGCGCGCGTTCCAGTTCGGCCACCGCGTCCAGGTCGAGATGGTTGCTGGGTTCGTCGAGCAACAACAGCTGCGGCGCCGGCTGCGCGTGCAGGGCGCAGGCCAGCGCCGCGCGCAGGCGCTCGCCGCCGGACAGCGCGGCGCTCGGCAGATGCGCGCGCGC
>NZ_LXSD01000125.1:0-481 GCF_017168095.1 Lysobacter enzymogenes
AACTGGCGACGAACGAGGCCGTGCGCGCGGCGCGACGGCCGCCGGCGGCGCTTCCGGCGACAGCGGCGCGGCGTCGGCGCGCGGCATCGGCGCAGCTGCCGGAACGATCGCCGGCGGCAGCCACACCAGCACCGGATCGTCATCGTCGGCCGCGGCCCGCGGCGGCGGCATCAACAGCCTGCTCGCGAACCAGAACAAGGCCGCGTGCACCGCCACCACCACGGCCCAGGCCAGCATCGATTCCATTCGCGAATCCCGCGACCGCACGGCCTGGCGCCTCGCCCGTCCCGGCGCCGTCCGCGCCGCTTGCTCCGCCTGCATCCTTTCCCGTCCTTGTGCGTCGAGCCGACCGCGCGAGTGTGCGTGCAAGCGGCGACGCGGCGAAGACCGGCGCGCAGCCTCGGTTGGCCGGCGTTCAAGCCGGCCGCGCGCGCCGCGCGGCGCAAGCGGCCAACAAGCGACGAACGGCGGCGGCGCGCGC
>NZ_LXSD01000126.1:0-8883 GCF_017168095.1 Lysobacter enzymogenes
AGGCGCTGGCCGCGTTCCGCGCCGGGCGCGCGCCGGCGGACGCCTCGCGTTCGGCGCTGGCCGCGCTCGACCAGGCCAGCAAGCAATGGCGCCGGCGCCTGCGTCTGGACCATCCGCCGCCGTCGTCGGCGCCCGCGCACGCGCTCGGCGATCTGCTGCTGCACGCGTTTCCCGACCGCATCGCGCGCCAGCATCCGAGCGACCCGTATCGCTATCAACTCGCCAACGGCCGCAGCGCCAGGCTGTTCGACGACAGCGCGGTGTACGGCGAGCCGTGGCTGGCGATCAGCGAACTGCGCGACGATCCGCGCGATGCGCGCATCCTGCGCGCCGCGCCGCTCGACCAGGCGCGGCTGGAGCGCGAGTTCCCGCAGCGCTTCGTCAGCGAAGACCGGGTGGTGTGGGACGCCGCCGCGCGCGGCATCGCGGCGGTGCGCGAACGCCGCTACGATCGCATTGTCATCGACAGCCGGCCGTTGGCGCGGCCCGATCCCTCGCGTTATGCCGACGCGCTGGTCGACGCGGTGCGCCAGCTCGGCCTGGACGCGCTGCCGTGGACGCCCGGCCTGCGCCAGTGGCGCGCGCGCGTGCGCGGCCTGCGCGAGTGGATGCCGGAACTGACGCAAGGCGACACGCCGCTGCCGGACCTGTCCGACAGCGCGCTGCTCGAACGCCTCGACCAGTGGCTCAAGCCCGCGCTCAGCGGCAAGACCCGGCTCGACGCGCTCGACGAAGCGGCGTTCGGCGAAGCGCTGCGTTCGCTGTGCGACTGGTCGTGGCGGCAGAAGCTCGACGCGCTGGCGCCGACCCGCATCGTCGTGCCCTCGGGCATGGAGCGCGCGATCGATTACGGCTACGACGACCACGCCCTCGACGGCCGCGGCGCAGCGCAGGCGCCGGTGCTGGCGGTGAAATTGCAGGAACTGTTCGGCCTGGCCGACACCCCGCGCATCGCCGACGGCCGCGTGCCCCTGACCCTGCACCTGCTGTCGCCGGCCGGCCGCCCGCTGCAGGTCACCCAGGACCTGCGCGGTTTCTGGGAGCGCACCTATCCGGAAGTGAAGAAGGAAATGAAGGGCCGTTACCCCAAGCACCCGTGGCCCGACGACCCGTGGACCGCAACCGCGACGCACCGCGCCAAACCGCGCGGCACCTAAAGCAACGCCGCTTGCCCCTGTAGGAGCGGCGCAAGCCGCGACCGCGCCAACCCAACCACGACGTCACCCCCTACCCGTCGTATGCTCTGCCCGATTCAGCCCACAGCCATCCCAGCGCGGCCCCGCTCACAGAATTTCAACGGTAGCGCGCCGACACTGGAACCCGTTTCTCTTCGTCCAGGACCGACACGATGAGCAAGTTCGATTCCCTGCCCGACCGCGCGCTGGAACTGGTGCACGCGATCAGCGCCAACCTCAAGGACGCCGCGCCCAAGGCCGGCCAATGGCTCGAGACCGGCGCCAAGCTCGGTGTGGTCAAGGCCGGCGCGCGCACCGCCGGCGGCTTCATCCGCCGCAACCCGGTGGTCGCCGTGGCCGCCGTCGCCGGCGCCGGTCTGCTGTGGTACGCCGCGGCGCGGCGCAAGGCGCGCAAGCAGGCCGAAGGCGAGCCGATCGAAGGCTCGGCCCGGCGCATCGATGCGCGGCGTGCGGCGTCGGGTGGTTCGCGCCGCCGCACGCGCAATGGCGCGGATGAGACGGCGGCGGAGTAAATAAGCCGTCGTTTGCGCAGGCGCGGCGCCGGCGGTTCGGCGCGCGGTCGCGACAATAAAAAAGCCGGCGCGCATGCGGCGGCTTTTTTGTTGGGCTTGCGTCATGGTTGGGTTTTCGCGGTCGCAGCTTGCGCAGCTCCTACAGTCGCCCCCTGTAGGAGCTGCGCAAGCTGCGACCGCGACAATGGGATTACGGCGAATGCACCGCGCCGCGCGACGTCCCTCAAGCCTCCGGCAACTCGATGATGAACCGTGAGCCGCCATGCTTGCGTTCCTCATACCAAAGCTGCCCGCCGGCGTTGACCACGATCTGCTTGGCCAGCGACAACCCCAGCCCGCTCGACAAACCGTCGTCGATGTCGTTGTCGTGCAGGCGCACGAACGGTTTGAACAGTTCGCGTTGGCGCGCCACCGGAATGCCCGGGCCGCGGTCGGCGACGATCAGCTGCCAGAAGCCGGGCGCGCTGTTGCGCGCGGCCAGGGTCAAATCGCCGCCGGGCGCGTATTTCATCGCGTTGGTCACCAGGTTTTCGCTGACCTGGCGCAGCACGCGCGAGTCCATCGCCACCTGCGCCGAACCGTTCGGCGGCGGCTGCACCTGCACGCGGATGCCGCGCGCGTCGAGCTGCATTTCGTAGCGGCGCACCAGCCAGTCCAGGGTTTCGGCCAGGTCCGCGCGGGCGCCGTGCTCGGCGCGTTCGCGGTGGCCGGCCTGGCTTTCCAGGTAATGGCGGATGTAGCCGAGCGCATCGTCGGCGCTCTCGTGGATCATCTGCAGATAGCGCGGCACGCGCTCGGGCTTGCAGCCGTTGTTGATCAGCAGGTCGCTGGCGAACAGCACGCTGGTCAGCGGGTTCTTGAGGTCGTGCGCGACCAAGTTGACCAGTTCCTCGCGCTCGCGCGCGACCCGCTCCAGGCGGTCGCGGGTGAGTTTCAGGCCGACGTGGGCGTTGACCCGCGCCAGCAGTTCTTCGGGCAGGAACGGCTTGGTGACGTAATCGACCACGCCGGCGTCGAACGCGCGCAGCAGCAGGTCGCGGTCGTGGGCGGCAGTGACGAACACCACCGGCACGCGCAGCGGCGAGTCGGCGCGCAGCGCGTCCATGACTTCGAAACCGTCCATGCCCGGCATCATCACGTCGAGCAGGATCAGGTCGGGCGGGGACTGCGCGTACAGCTGCAAGGCCTCGTCGCCGGTCGAGGCGGCCACCACCTCGTAACCCTGGCGGGACAACAGGGCGGTCACCACGCGCAGATTCGCGGCCTGGTCGTCGACGACCAGGATGCGACCGGTGGATGTCGCGGGAGTGCTCACGTCCTGTAAATCTCCTGGAGGTGCTGGATTGCCACGGAATTCACATGAAATTCGCATATGTGAATCGAGTGGAAATCGTGTGGCAAGTTAACAGAAACCTTCACATAAAGGCGAAACCGCCGCCGGGAATGATGAATCGTTCACGGCTCTGCGACGACCCGTCGCAGCCGCCAGTCCAGGCACAGGAAATCCGCGATGACGGCCCCGTTTGCGGCGGCGCATCATGAACATTCCCGCATTAAGGAAACTGCAATGAACCTGCGTCCGCTCGGCCGTTCTTCCCTGTCCGTGGCGCCGTTGGCGTTCGGCGGCAATGTATTCGGCTGGAGTGCCGACGAGGCGACGAGTTTCGCCCTGCTGGACGCATTCACCGAGGCCGGTTTCGCCCTGGTCGACACCGCCGATGTGTATTCGGCGTGGGTGCCGGGAAATCAGGGCGGCGAGTCCGAACGCATCATCGGCCGCTGGCTGGCCCAGGGCGGCGGGCGCCGCGAGCGCATCGTGGTCGCCACCAAGGTCGCCAAATGGACGCCGCGGCGCGGGCTGGCGCCGGCCACTATCCAGGCGGCGGTGGAGGATTCGCTGCGCCGGCTCGGCACCGAGGTCATCGACCTCTACCAGGCCCACGAGGACGACCCGACGGTGCCGCTGGAAGACACCCTCGGCGCGTTCGCCCGCCTGATCGAGGCCGGGAAAGTGCGCGCGATCGGCGCCTCGAATTACTCGGCCGCGCGTCTGGCCCAGGCCCTGGATGTGTCGGAACGGCACGGGCTGCCGCGCTACGAAAGCCTCCAACCGGAATACAACCTCTACGATCGCGCCGGCTTCGAGCGCGAACTGGAGCCGTTGGTGCGCGAACGCGGCGTCGGCGTGATCGGCTACTACTCGCTGGCCAGCGGTTTCCTGACCGGCAAATACCGCAGCCGCGCCGACCTGGGCAAGAGCCGGGCGCGCGGCGGCGCGGTGCAGAAGTATCTGGATGCGCGCGGGCTGCGCATCCTGGCCGCGCTCGACGAGGTCGCCGCCGGCCACGGCGCGACCCCGGCGCAGGTGGCGCTGGCCTGGCTGATCGCGCGGCCGTCGGTGACCGCGCCGATCGCCAGCGCGACCAGCGTGGCGCAGTTGCAGGAGTTGATCGCGGCGGCGCGGTTGACGCTCAGGGCCGACGAGATCGCGGCGCTCGACTTCGCCAGCGCCGGCGGCTGATCGCGATCGCGCCGGCGGCCGCGCCGACGCCGTCCGGTTCGGCACCGATCGCAGCGACGCCGATCGCCGCGGCACCGTCCGGCCGACGGCCCGCCGCGGCAAAGCGCTTCGCGGTCGTCGCCCCGCCGCCGTCCCGGCCGCCGGCCTTACCCTGTGCCGTAGACGCCACGAACGTCCGCCGCCGCCGTCCTCCCCCTCCATCGCCGCCCGCCGTCGCCGCCCGCGCCCAGCCGAGACGAACCGCCCGTGTCCCCCGCTTCGAGTTCCACCTCCCGCCGCACCGGCGTCGCCCTCGCCGCCAGCGGCGCGGTCCTGTTCTCGGCCAAGGCGATCCTGGCCAAGCTGCAATACCGCTACGGCGTGGATTCGTTGCAGGTGCTGGCGCTGCGCATGGCGTTCTCGCTGCCGCTGTTCGCCGCGCTGGGCGTGCGCGAGCACGGCCGCGCGCGCGCCCGCGGCGCGCTGCCGACGCGGCGCGACTGGGGCCTGATCGCGGTGCTCGGCGTGCTCGGCTATTACCTGTCCAGCCTGCTCGACTTCTGGGGCCTGGAGTACGTGCCGGTGTCGCTGGAGCGGCTGATCCTGTTCCTCAATCCGACCATCGTGCTGCTGATCGGCCTGTTCGCGTTCAAGCGCCGGGTCGCCGCGCGCGAGTGGACGGCGCTGGCGGTGAGCTATGCCGGCGTGGTCCTGGTGATGGTCGAAAACCTGCGCGTGGAAGGCGAGCACGTGCTGTTCGGCAGCGCGCTGGTGCTCGGCGCGGCGGTCAGCTACGCGCTGTATCTGGCGATGTCGGGCGAACTGATCAAGCGCCTGGGTTCGTTGCAGCTGGTGGCCTGGGCGATGATCGTGTCGACCGCCGCGGTGCTGATCCATTACCTGATCGCGCGCCCGCCGTCGGCGCTGTTCGGCCTGCCGTGGCAGGTGTACGCGCTGGCCGCGGCCAATGCGGTGTTCTGCACCTTCCTGCCGGTGACCTTCACGATGGCCGCGGTCGGGCGCCTGGGCGCGGGTACGGCGGCGCAGTTCTCGGTGATCGGGCCGGTGTCGCTGGTGTTCCTCGGCGCCTGGGTGCTCGGCGAGAAGATCACCGCGATCCAGTTGATCGGCACCGCGGTGGTGCTCGGCGGGGTGTGGCTGCTGAGCCGGCCGGGGGCCAACTCGGTGCCGCTGCCGGCGGCGGCGGCGGACAAGACGCCGGGCTGAGCGCCGCCGCGCCGCGCAAACGCGAACAGGCGCCCGAAGGCGCCTGCTCGCGGTCGCTGCGGCGTTGCGGCGTCAGTGCGTGGCCAGCAGCGGCACGCTCAGCGCTTCGTGGAACACGCCGCCGGACAGGCAGGCGTTGTTCTGCAGCGCGGCCAGCTGGCTCTGCCGGGCGAACAGATCGCCGTAGATGCGGTTCGAACCGCTGAACGGATCGGTCACGTTGTAGGTACTCGGGCTGGCGAGGGTGCCGTTGCCGATCAGGAATTTCGACAACACCGCCTGAGTGCCGGATGCGCGGTTTTCGATGTGGAGGAAGGTGTTGGTCGCGGTTTCCTTGCCGTGGCAGGAGTTGCAGGTGTTCAGCGAGAACTTGTTGCGCTCGTCGTTGCCGGCGCCGGGGCCGTTCCAGAACAGCTGCGGCGGACCGTTCGGCACCGCGCCGGTCAGCATGCGCTGGCCCTGGTACAGCAGCGGCACCTGGTAGGTGTTGGCCAGGATCTGCGGCCCGAACTCGAAGATGTAGTCGCCGAGCAGGATCGAGTTGTTGAGGCTGTGGTGCGGGGTCTGCTTGGCCGTGGTCATGGTCAGCTGGGTGGCGCCGCGGGCGATGGCGAACTCGCGCAGTTCCCACGGGCTCTGCAGGAACTCGTTGGTGCGCACCTGGTTGATCGCGCTGCGGTTGGGCTTGGACGGGGCGGCGTTGGCCGCGGTGAAGCGGTCGGTGATGACCTGCAGCTGCGAGTTGTAGGCCGGCGAGCCCAGGGTCAGCGTGCCCAGCGCGCCCCATTGGCGGGCGTAGCTGCGGATGTTGGTGCAGCCGGTGATCGGGATGCCGTATTCGAGGATCACCGTGAACGGGAACACCGAGCAACTGCCGCTGGCGTTGCGCCGGATCACCCCGAACACGAACCGGCCTTCGCCGGCGGTGCCGCCGCCGTAGGCCGAGTTGGTGCGCAGGTCCATGCGGTTGACGATCGCCAGCAGGCGCAGCGGCGACTTCTTCAAGTCGAGCTTGCCGGTGACGCTGTCGCGGCTCCAGGCGTTGAGCACCTGGTTGATGACCTGCGCGCGCGCCGCGGCGGGGAAGGTGTTGATGGTCTGGGTGCTGCCCCACTGGCGCAGCCAGTTCTCGACGAAGTCGGCGGGGTTCACGCCGGTGACCGGCTGGTTGGCGATGTTGGTCATCAGCGTGTTGAAGGTCCACGCGCCGCTGGGGTTGCCGGCGCCGGTGCACTGGTCGAAGGTGCGGGTCGGGTCTTCGATCACGCTGGGCGAGACGACCAACAGCGAACGCTCGGGCCGGACGATCGCCGGCGGCCCGAACACCACCGGGAACGGGATCCGGATCGGCAACGCCAGCTCGATCTGCCTGCGCAGGGTCTCCGGGTCGAGGAAGGCCATCGGCGCTTCGCCGCGGAACTCGCGGCCGACGAAGGTCGGCACGGTGAGCTTCTGCCCGGCCAGCTGCTGGCGCTCGGACTGCTCCTTGACGAAGCCGTCGAAGTCGAACGCGATCGCGGCGCTGTAGAGCTGCGGGTCCTTGTCGTCGCGGCGCAGCGCGACCGGCTTGTCGCCGACGTTGAAGGCGATCTGCGCCGGCAATTGCTGGCCCTTGGCGTAGATCAGCTGCAGCAGGGCGTTGCCTTCGCCGGACTGCGGGGTCGGGGTGATCAGCATGTCCTCGACCACCGGCGGCGCCAGTTCGAACGGCAACGGTTCTTCGGCCGCGCGCGCGGCCGGGGCGTGGAGCAGGGACGCAGCCCCGGCGGCCAGCGCGAAGCCGACGCCGAGGGACAGGGAACGCAGGGTGGACATGGGTCGGGCTCCTCCGGTGAGCAGACCGCGAGTGGCGCAGCGCCAGGCGCGTAGCTAGCGCCGACGCTACGGCCGCGCGCGCGGGCCGCGCCAGCGCTGCGTGGGACCAAACCGGGACGGTTTCTCAGCGCCGCCGGCGAGCTGCGACCGCGGTCGCGGCGGCAATGCGCGGGCGATAGCAGGCGGCGGTGAGCGAAGGTGAGCCGGCGCCGGCGCGCGGCGGCGGCCGATCGGCGCCGCTTCGCGCGTCGTGTCCTTATGGCGAGGCGGCGGCGTCGAGCCTCGTCAGCGCCGCGCCGATCCGCGAGAATGCCGCGCCCCCGAACTGCGCCGAGGTTTCGCGCATGCAACGCCTTTTGCTGCTGATCGCCCTGGTCGCGGTCGCCGCCTTCGCCTACCTGCACTGGTTCGCCGCGCCGGTGCCGCGCTATCGGCTGGCCGAGATCGAGCGCCAGCCGATTCCGCGCGAGGAGTTCTTCGCCCTGTGGCGCGACACCGCCTACGGCCTGTGCGAGCGCGGCGCGGCCGGCAGCGACCGGCTGGCGCCGGCCGACTGCCGCGCCTACGTGGACCGGGCGCACGCGCGCTGCGCGGCCCGCGCCGGCGCGCCGGCGATGATCGCCGGCAAGGCCGAATCGCGGCGCTGGGCGCGGCCCTACCTGGATTGCGTGGTGCCGGCGCCGGTCTGCGGCGGGGTGGAAGTGCGCACGCTCGACGAGGCCTTGCGCTATTGCGCGCGGTGAGCGCGCGCTGGCGCGGGTAGATCGGGCGGTAAGCGATAAACCCTGCGGTGAGCGCGTCCCGGCGTGGTTCAAGCGCGCGACGGAGCTGCCGATTTACCGCTAAAGCGCGCGCCACTGTCCCGGCGCCAGCCCGTCGAGCCGGTGCGGGCCGATCGCGACGCGGATCAGGCGCAGCGTCGGCAGTCCCACCGCCGCGGTCATCCGCCGCACCTGCCGGTTGCGGCCTTCGCGCAGGCTCAGTTCCAGCCAGGCATCGGGCACGGTCTTGCGGAAACGCACCGGCGGGTCGCGCGGCCACAGCCACTGCGGCGCTTCGACCGCGCGCGCCTGCGCCGGCAGGGTCGGGCCGTCGTTCAAGTTCACGCCTTCGCTGAGTTGCCGCAATTGCGCTTCCGACGGCTCGCCTTCGACCTGAACCAGGTAGGTCTTGGCCTGCTTGTGGCGCGGGTCGGTGAGGCGGTGGGCGAGTGCGCCGTCGTCGGTGAGCAGCAGCAGGCCTTCGCTGTCGTGGTCCAGGCGGCCGGCGGCGTAGACCTCGGCGGGCAGGCCGAATCCGGCCAGCGTGGGCTTGGGGGGTTGGGTGCGGTCGGTGAACTGGGAGAGCACGCCGTAGGGTTTGTTGAGGGCGATGAGCATGCGGGTGCGGGGGGGATGCGGTCGTATTGTGCCGGTGCGTTGGGGGCGATGGTGTTTTCGCTGGGGGTGCGGTCGCGGCTCGCGCCGCTCCTACAGGGTCGCCGGCGAGTTTCGTCTCTCACTGTAGGAGCGACGCAAGTCGCGACCAACCGCAGCAACGCAGCCCCGCCGCCACACCCCCGAAGCCCCGTAACCCCCAGACCGTCATTCCGGCGAAAGCCGGAACCCAACCGCAGCGACGCAGCTCCGCCGCC
>NZ_LXSD01000127.1:0-743 GCF_017168095.1 Lysobacter enzymogenes
CGATCGGTGCGCTCGCGCCGGGCGCGGGCGGCAACGGCGTC
The DNA here is from genome assembly GCF_017168095.1 of Lysobacter enzymogenes. Classification (GTDB taxonomy): domain Bacteria; phylum Pseudomonadota; class Gammaproteobacteria; order Xanthomonadales; family Xanthomonadaceae; genus Lysobacter; species Lysobacter enzymogenes_D. Next base: position 42 of record NZ_LXSD01000127.1, read on the forward strand.
GCGGTGTCGGACGCGGACGGATACAGCGCCAGCCTCGCCATCGGCGGCGGCGCAACGAAGGCGCCCTCGCCCACCGCAGCTGCGCCGGCCGCGAACGGCGCCTGCGCCGATCCCGCCGGCCATGCCTGCGCGCGTTGCAGCAGCAACGACAGGCGCCCGCTCGCCGCCAAGCCCCACGGCACCGCGATCAGTTCCTGCGCGCCGTCGCCGGCGCGCACGCGGAAGCCGAACAGGCCCTGGCTCGCATCCGCCCGCGCGGAGAATTCGCCGGCCGCCGCGGCCGTTGCGGCCGCGGCGGGCGCCGACGCCTCGGCCGATGTCGAATCGCGCGCCGGCGCGGGTTCGCCGCGCAGCCATTGGTTGAAATCGTCGCGCGCGCCGTCTTCGCCGCTCTTGCCGGCGCCGGTCGCCCTGTGCCCGACCATCGGCGCGACGCCGCTGGGCAGGCTGCCGCTGGGCAGGGTCGTGGTCATGATTCCTCGCTCCCGGCGCGGCCGGTCGCGCGCGCGTGGGACTTGCTCTGGTTGAACAGGTCGGCCATGAGGTCGAACTGGCGTTTCTCCTCGCGGTCGCGCGCCTGCGCCGCGACCCGGTCGTGGCGACTGCGCGCGACCCGGGTGTCGGCGCGCGCGGCCACATGCGCCTCGCGCGCGCGCAGTTGCACGGCTTGCGCGTCGCGCTGTTCGGCGTGCGCGGCCTGCG
>NZ_LXSD01000128.1:0-6028 GCF_017168095.1 Lysobacter enzymogenes
GCGCGCCCGCCGCGGGCGCCTCGGCGGCGCCCGCCGCAGCGGCGCGTTGAGCGCGCCATGGCCTTCTCGACCCTGTTCATCCGCCGCCCGGTCGCCACCTGCCTGCTGATGGCGGCGGTGGCCTTGCTCGGCGTGCTCGGCTATCGCCAGTTGCCGGTGTCGGCGCTGCCGCAGATCGATGCGCCCAGCCTGATCGTCACCACCCAATACCCCGGCGCCAGCGCGCCGACGATGGCGGCGCTGGTGACCACGCCGCTGGAGCGCCAGTTCGGCCAGATCGCCGGGCTGACGATGATGACCTCCGACTCCTCGGCGGGTTTGTCGACCATCGTGCTGCGCTTCGACCTGGACCGCGACATCGACGTCGCCGCCCAGGACGTGCAGTCGGCGATCGCCCAGGCCAAGGGCGTGCTGCCGGCGAACCTGCCGTATCCGCCGGTGTACAACCGGGTCAACCTGGCCGACGCGCCGATCCTGACCTTGAAGCTGAGCTCCGACAGCGTGCCGCTGCGCGAGGTCAACAACTACGCCGATTCGATCCTGGCGCAGAAGCTCTCGCAGGTGCAGGGCGTGGGCCTGGTGTCGATCGCCGGCAACGTGCGTCCGGCGGTGCGGGTGCAGGTCGATCCGGCGCAGCTGTCGAACCTGGGCCTGACCCTGGAAGACCTGCGCAGCGCGCTGACCCAGGCCAACGTCAACGCGCCCAAGGGCACGCTCAACGGCAAGACCCAGTCCTACAGCATCGGCAGCAACGACCAGTTGCGCGATGCGGTGGAATACCGCAACACCGTGGTCAGCTACCGCAACGGCGCGCCGGTGCTGCTGCAGGACGTGGCGCGGGTGATCGACGGGGTCGAGAACGACCAGCTCGCCGCCTGGGCCGATGGCCGCCCGGCGGTGCTGCTGGACGTGCGCCGCCAGCCCGGCGCGAACATCGTCGACACGGTCGAGCGCATCCAGCGGCTGATGCCGGAGCTGCGCGCGGTGCTGCCGACCGGCGTGCGCCTGGAGGTGTTCGCCGACCGCACCAGCACCATCCGCGCCTCGGTCGCGGACGTGCAGTTCACCCTGGTGCTCACCGTGGGCCTGGTGATCGCGGTGATCTTCGTGTTCCTGCGCCGGCTGTGGGCGACGCTGATCCCGTCGGTAGCGTTGCCGCTGTCGCTGCTGGGCACCTTCGCGGTCATGGCCTTCGCCGGCCTGTCGCTGGACAACCTGTCGCTGATGGCGTTGACGGTAGCGACCGGTTTCGTGGTCGACGATGCCATCGTCATGGTCGAGAACATCGTGCGCTACCTGGAGCAGGGCAAGGACAGCCGGCGCGCGGCCGAGATCGGCGCGCGCGAGATCGGCTTCACCGTGGTCTCGCTGACCGTGTCGCTGATCGCGGTGTTCCTGCCGCTGCTGCTGATGCCCGGCGTCACCGGCCGCCTGTTCCACGAGTTCGCCTGGGTGCTGACCATCGCCACCGCGATCTCGATGCTGGTGTCGCTGACGCTGACGCCGATGATGTGCGCCTACCTGCTCAAGCGCGACGCGCTGCCGCGCGGGCACGGCGACGGCGAAGGCGACAGCGACGGCGGCGGCGGCCCGGATCGCTGGGCGCGCATCCTCGCCGCGTACGCGCGCACGCTGGACTGGGTGCTCGCGCGTCCGCGGCTGATGCTGACGGTCGCCAGCGCCAGCGTCGCGCTGACCGTGGCGCTGTATGTCGTCATTCCCAAGGGCTTGCTGCCGGAACAGGACACCGGCCTGGTCGTCGGCGTGCTGCAGGCCGACCAGAACGTCGCCTTCGAACAGATGCAGCAGCGCACCCAGGCGGTGGCGGCGATCCTGCAGAAGCAAGACGGCGTGGCCGGCGTCGCGGCCTTCATCGGCGCCGGGCCGGTCAACCCGACCCTCAACCAGGCCCAGCTCAGCCTGGTGCTGGCCGAACGCGGCCGCCGCGACGGCCTGGACGAACTGCTGCCGCGATTGCGCCGCGCGGTCGCCGACGTTCCCGGCGTCGCCCTGTACCTCAAGCCGGTGCAGGACGTGGCGCTGGACAGCCGCGTCGCCGCCACCGAGTACCAGTACGCGCTGTCCTCGGTCGATACCCGGGCCCTGGCCGATTACGCCGAACGCCTGACCCAGCGCCTGCGCCTGCAACCGGAACTGAGCGAAGTCGGCAACAACCTGTCCGAGCGCGGCGACGCGCTGCTGCTCAACGTCGACCGGGCCAAGGCCGGCCGCCTCGGCGTGCCGATGCAGACGATCAACGACACCTTGTACGACGCCTTCGGCCAGCGCCAGATCTCGACCATCTTCACCCAGCTCAACCAGTACCGGGTGGTCATGGAGGTGGCGCCGCAGTTCCGCAATGCCGGCGCGCTGCTCAACCAGCTAGGCGTGCGCGCCAACGGCGACGGCGCCCTGACCGGCGCCAACGCCACCGCGTTCGGCCAGGCCGCATCGAGCAATTCGGCCACGCCTTCAGGCATCGGCGGCAGCGGCAATCTCGGTTTCCAGGTCGGCGCCGGCGGCGTGGTGCCGCTGGCCGCGCTGGCCAGCGCCCGGGTCGGCAGCGAACCGCTGGTGGTCAGCCATCAACAGCAGCTGCCGGCGGTGACGCTGGGCTTCAACGTCGCCCCGGGCTATTCGCTGTCGCAGGCGGTCGCGGCGATCGAACGCAGCGAACGCGAACTCGCGCCGCCGCCGCGGGTGCGCGGGCAACTGGTCGGCAAGGCCGCCGAGTTCTCGGCCTCGCTGGCCGACGAGGCGTGGCTGCTGCTGGCGGCGGTGGTGGTGATCTACATCGTGCTCGGCGTGCTCTACGAGAGCTATCTCCACCCGCTCACCATCGTCTCGACCCTGCCGCCGGCCGGCGTCGGCGCGCTGCTGGCGCTGATGGCCTGCGGCATGAGCCTGTCGGTGGAAGGCATCGTCGGCATCGTCCTGCTGATCGGCATCGTCAAGAAGAACGCGATCATCATGATCGACTTCGCCATCGGCGCGCAGCGCGGCGGCATGGCGGCGGACGAAGCGATCCGCCGCGCCTGCCTGCTGCGCCTGCGCCCGATCCTGATGACCACCGCGACCGCGCTGCTGGGCGCGTTGCCGCTGGCGCTGGGCAGCGGCATCGGCGCGGAACTGCGGCGGCCGCTGGGCGTCGCCATCGTCGGCGGCCTGCTGCTGTCGCAGCTGGTCACGCTGTATACGACGCCGGTCATCTACCTGTCGCTGGAGCGCTGGGCGCAGCGGCTGCGCGAGCGTCGCGCGCCGCGCATGGCCGGCGCGGCGCAGCCCTTGGGCGCCTGAGCGGCGCGGCCGCGCGGGGCAGGGCGGCCGGTTTCGTTCCGGCCCAGCGCGGTTTCGTCGCGGCTTCGGCGGCTTCGTCGCGCGCCGCTGGCGGCGCGCGACGCAGCGGTGGCAACGTGCCCGCACACACAGTCTGCGGGCGATGGCGATGATGATAGAGACCGATTATGTGGCGGCGGCGCGCAAGCTCCTGCTCGCGGCGTCGATGTTCGCCGGCACGGCGCACGCCGCCGATGCCGGCGCCGCCGGCGCACGCTGCGCCGAGCCGGCGCCGATCGGCGCTTATCGTCTCGACGACGGCAGTACGCTCGACATCGGCCCCGGCGCCGCGGGCCAACTGCGCTGGCGCCGCGACGACGGCCGCAGCGGCGCGCTGACCGCGGGCGCCGACGGCATCTGGACCAGCACGCTGGGCTGGACGACGCGTCCCGACGGCCACCGCGTGCGCTTCGCCGATTGCGGCCGCGGCGGCCTGCGCTTCGACCGTCTGCACGGACAGCGCATCGCCCTGGTCCAGACCGACACCCGTTTCCAGGGCAGCGGCGTCGAACTCGCCGGCCGCCTGACCATGCCGCCCGGCGACGGCCCGGTGCCGCTGGTGATCCTGGTCCACGGCGCCGAACGCGAATCGGCCCTGCGCAGCTACTCGCTGCAACGCCAGTTCGCCGCCGCCGACATCGGCGTGTTCGCGTACGACAAACGCGGCACCGGCGCCTCCGGCGGCCGCTACACCCAGGATTACCTGACCTTGGCCACCGACGCCGTGCACGCGCTGCGCGAAGCCAGGCGCCTGGCCGGCGCCCGCGTCGGTCGCATCGGCTACCAGGGCGGCAGCCAGGGCGGTTGGGTCGCGCCGCTGGCCGCGCGCATCGCGCCGGTCGATTTCGTCGTGGTCAGCTTCGGGCTGGCGGTGTCGCCGCTGGAGGAAGACCGCGAAGCGATCGCCTTCGATCTCGAACGCGCCGGTTTCGGCGGACACAGCGAGGCGATGCGCGGCGCGATGCAGATCGCCGATGCCACCGCGCGCCTGATCGACAGCGGTTTCAGCGAGGGCTACGAACGGCTGGCCCTGCTCAAGGCCCAGTACGCCAGGCAAGCCTGGTATCCGGCAGTGCGCGGAAACTTCAGCTGGTACCTGCTCGGCAACGACGAAGCGACCATCCGCCGCGACGCGCCGCAACTGGTGCCCGGCATCCCGGCGAACTACGACCCGATGCCGCTGCTGCGCAACCTGGACACGCCGCAGCTGTGGCTGCTCGGCGGCCAGGACCGCGACGCGCCGCCGCGCGAGACGCTGCGCCGCCTCGGCGAACTGCAACGCGCCGGCCGGCCGATCGCCACCGCGCTGTTCGCCGACGCCGACCACGGCATGTACGAATTCGAGACCGCCGCCGACGGCGAGCGCTTGTCGACCCGGCAACCGGACGGCTACTTCCGCCTGATGGCGGACTTCATCCGCGGCGAACGCCTGCAACCGCGCTACGGCCAGGCCGCGCTGTGCGCCCGCGCCTCGTGCTGAGCCGCGGCGGCGCGCGACGGCGCCGCCGTCCGGCGCTGTAACGCAATCGTCGAATATCGGGCCGGTCCAATACCCAACCGGCCGGTGCGGCGAATATCCAATAATCGTCGGGTCGGGCGCCGCGCAATAACGGATGGAAAATCGTTTTCGCGGCGTTCGCGCCGGCGCCGCGCCCGCAATCGGTCAAACGTATACTGTGATGCATCACAGCTTTATTCGATAAGTCCGTTAGCAAAGTGACGCGCCCGCACCGCGAATCGTGACAGGTTCCATTTTGTTCACGCACCTGCAAATTTTATTCGGCTAAGGTGCGCCCACGTACCGGCGCGAACGATTGCCTTTCGTCCGGGACGGGTCCGCAGGCGACCGTGTCCGCACGGCGTTCGCGCGTCGCATTTTCCTGCCACATTGCGGCGGTAGGCTGCGCTGCGCTGCGCGACGCGAGGCGACGGACGGCGATATGGTCCCGCGTTCGCGGACGTACCGGGGAATCAGGCCAGGGGAATCAGTACGGCCCCACGCAAAAGTGTGACGCGATCGAAGCGTCACGGGGCGGAGCCTGCCCAGGGTGAAAGTCGGCCGTCGCGTTCGCGGCGGTTTCGCAGTTTCGGCGGTAAATCCCTCCTCAAACCCGAGCCTTGTCCGCGACGTCGCGTGCGCGCCGCGCGGGAGTCAGTCAGCAGTTTCCGCAGGATTTCTTGTTATCGATGGCAGACATCGATAGCAACGGCAGCGCTTTGCCTGCGAAAGAAACTCCCCGATTTTCAGGAAATTCTCCGCGCGACCGAATCCGGCCCTGCGCGCCGCATTCGCGCCCCGCGCGCCATTCGCCACCGCCGAGCGCTGCGCGCCGCCCACGCGCGCAGCGCCGATATCGCCCGTCCGACATGCTCAACCACGAACAGCTGATCGAACGCACCGAGTCCTACCTCAAGGCCTTGATCGCCGACGCCGCCGGCCTCGCCGACGGCGGCCGCGCGCTCGACGCGACCGCGCCGTTCGGCGAGCTCGGCGTGGATTCCTTCCGCGTGCTCAAGATCATCAAGGCGCTGGAAGGCGATTTCGGCGTCCTGCCCAAGACGCTGTTGTTCGAGAACTTCAACATCGAGTCGCTGGCGCGCTACTTCGCGCAGAAGCACGCCGCGGTCGCCGCGGCCAAGTTCGCCGGCGCGGGCGCGCTCGCCGAAGCGGCCGCGCCGTCGCCGCTCCGCA
>NZ_LXSD01000129.1:0-4085 GCF_017168095.1 Lysobacter enzymogenes
GCTGCGGCGCGGCGCGCGGCGCATCGCGGTGCGCGCGTCGGCCCGGGCCGTCGCCGCCATCGTCGCCGTCGTGGCCCAGCGCGGCGCTGATCAGCGTGGCACGAATCAACGCCGGATCGCCGTGAGCGACCGCCAGCTGCGGATACGGCGACGCCAAGGCCCGCTTCAGCGCAGCCGGCCCGCTGTCGGCGTCGAGCGCGGCGAATCCGCGCTGGCGCATCGCGGCCACGGTCTGCGCCGGCAATTGCATGCCGCCGTCGCTGTCCCAGTACGGCCAGTCGATCGCCAGGCTGCGGCCGCTGCGTTCGCCCAGCGCCTGCAGCTCGTGGCGGTACTGCGCGTACTGCCCGAGGAAGGCGTTGGCGGTGGCGTAGGCGGCCTGGGCCGGCGCGCCGGTGCGCGCGGTCAGCGACGAGAACAGCACGAAGCAGTCCAGCGGCAGCTGGCGCGTGGCCAGATCCAGATAGCGCGTGCCGGCGACCTTCGCCGCCAGCGCCTCGTCCAGTTCGCGCGCCGACAGCGCCGACAGCGGGCGCTGATGGGCGCTGCCGGCGCAATGCAGCACGCCGTGCAGGGCGCCGTACTGGGCCAGGATCTCGGCGACCAGTTCTTCGGCCTGGGCGCGCTGGGACACGTCCACGCAACGGTACACGACCTGGGCGCCGAGCGACGACAGGCGGCGCAGGCGCTCCAGGCCGGCGGCGTCGAGATCGCTGCGGCCGGCGATCACGATCGTCGCGCCGGCGCAGCTGCGGGCGATGTCGGCGACCAGTGCGGCGCCGATGCCGCCCAGGCCGCCGGCGATCAGATACACGCCGCCGTCGCGCCAGGACGCGGCGGCGGCGTCGAGTTCGACCTCGGCCAGCGCGATGGCGTCCACGCGCCGGGCGCGGACGTGCGCGCCCTCGCCCGCTTCGACCGCGAGCAGTTGCGTGCGCAGGCCGGCGAATTCGGACTGGGCCTGGCGCAGCATCGCCGCCAGCGCCGCGTGCAGGCGGCCGGCGCCGCGTTGCGGGACCGCCAGTTGCAGCAGCGCCGGCGCGCCGTCGTCGGCGAGCTCGCGCAACGCGGCGAGCGTGTGCGCGGCGTACGCGGCGAAACGCTCGGCCGGGTCGGCCGAGGCGGCGTCGAGGATCCGGCATTCGGCCGCGCCGGCCACGGCGGCCAGCGCCGCGGCAGGCGCATCGCAGGCCAGCAGCAGGCGCCGCTCGCCGTTCGCAGCGGCGGCGAGGGGCGCATCGCCGGCCGCGTCCGAGGGTACGAAGTACAAGGTGCGCGGCGTGGACGGCGCGGCGTTCGCGTGCCGGTAAGGCCGTCCGCTCAGGCCTTGCAGGCGCACGCACACGCGGCCGTCGTCGTCGCACAGATCGATGTCGGTGCGCGCGATGCCGTTGGCCGACGAACTGCGGCGCACCACCGCCCAGCCCTGTTGCGGACAGGCGCGCAGCAGTTGCAAGCGGTCGAGCGCGAACGGCACCGAGGCGGTCTGCTCGTCCGCCTCGCCGTCGGTGGCGCCGAAGCCGGCGGCCTGCACGGCCGAATCCAGCAGGCCCGGCGGCAAGGCGCAGCCGTCGGTCGCGCCGCCGGCCGGCGCGCGCAGGCGCGCCAGCACGAAACGGCCGTGCGCGTCTTCGCCGCGGCGCACTTCGACCAGGCCGCGGTGCGACGGGCCATAGACCACGCCCATCGCCGCCAGTTCGCGATAGCAGGTTTCGCCGGCGATCGACGCGGCAGCGGTCGCCGCGTGCAGGGCGGCCAGATCCAGGTCGGGCGTCGCCGCGGCCTGCGCTTGCAGGCGCACGCGGGCGCGCACGCACGGCGCCGCGGTGCGCGCGCCCTCGCCCACCACGCCGCGCGCTTCGCGCACGAACTCGCACTGCAGCCCCTCGTCCTGCGCGCGCACTTCGATATGCAACTGCAGCGCGGGCGCATCGGCCACCACCGGCTTGAGCCACACCACCTCGTCGATCTGCACCGCCGCGCCGGGTTCGGCCTGCGCGGCCAGCACGGCCGCGGCGCGCGCCATTTCCAGATAGGCCACGGCCGGCAGGATGCGCCGGCCGGCGACCGCATGGTCGGCGAACACCGGCTCCTCGCCGTTGAAGCTGGAGCTGAAACGCAGGCCGTCGAGATTTGAAGTATTGCGGTGCACCAGCGGATGCAGCCGCGATTCGGCCGGCGCAGTCGGCACGGCCGGCTTCGCCGTCGCCGTCGGCAGCGAGGCGATCCAGTAGCGTTCCGGCGCGAACGGGTAGGTCGGCAGCGACACCCGGCGCGGCTGCGCCTTCGCCGGGTACAGCCGCTGCCAGTCGATCTGCGCGGCGCCCTCGACCCAGGCCTCGGCCAGGCGGTCGAGCTTGCCGCGCGCCAGCCAGGCCTCGATCAGCGCCTGCGCGTCCTCGTCCTCGCGCAGCCACGACAAGGCCTTGCGGCCGCGCTGCGCCTGGCCGAGATAGAAACGCTCCAGGCCCTTGCGCTGCTGCAGGAAGCCGTCGAGCTTGTCCTCCAGTTCGGCCATCGAGGCGGCGACGAACGCCAGCCGCTGCTCCATCGCCTCGCGTCCTACCTGCAAGGTATAGGCGATGTCGGCCAGCGCCGGCGCGCCGGGCGCGCGGCAGGCGCGCAGCAACCGCTGCGCGGATTCGCGCAGGCGGGTCTCGTCCTTGGCCGACAGCGTCACCAGCACCGGGCCGGTATCGCTCGCAGGCGCGGACGCGGGCGCCGCGTACTCTTCCAGGATCAGGTGCGCGTTGGCGCCGCCGGCGCCGAACGACGACACGCTGGCGATGCGCCGGCCCGCGCTCGCCGGCCACGGCGCCAGTTCGCGCTGCAGCCGGAACGGCGAGGACTCGAACGCGATGTGCGGGTTGGTCCGCTGCGCGTGCAGCGACGGCGCGAGCTGGCGATGGCGCAGCTGCAGCAGCACCTTGGTCACCCCGGCCACGCCGGCGGCCGCTTCCAGGTGGCCGATGTTGCTCTTGACCGAGCCGATCGCGCAGAAGCCGCGCTCGCCGGTGGTGTCGCGGAACGCCTGGGTCAGCGCCTCGATCTCGATCGGGTCGCCGAGCTCGGTGCCGGTGCCGTGGGCTTCGACGAAGGAGATCTCGCGCGCGCCGATCCCGGCCTTGGCGATCGCGGCGCGGACCAGTTCGCGCTGCGCGGCCGGGTTCGGCGCGGTATAGCCCTTGGCCTTGCCGCCGTGATTGATGCTGCTGGCGCGGATGACCGCGTGGATGTGGTCGCCGTCGGCGAGCGCGCGCGACAGCCGCTTGAGGATCAGCACGCCCACGCCTTCGCCGGGCACGAAGCCGTCGCCGCCTTCGCCGAAGCTGCGACAGCGGCCGTCGGTGGCGAGGAAGCGGCCTTCGCAGGACGCGACGTAGCGCGAGGGATGCAGGTTGAGATTGACCCCGCCGGCGGCGGCGACTTCGCATTCGCCGCGCAGCAGGTGTTCGCAGGCCTCGTGGATCGCGGTCAGCGAAGACGAGCACATGGTGTCGATCGGCATGCTCGGCCCTTGCAGGTCGAGCAGGTAGGACACGCGGTTGGCGACCGAGCCGAACGAGGTCTGCGGGTGGATCGCGTCGCCGGTGGCGTCCTGGCCGCTGGCGCAGCGTTCGAAGCCGGACTGGGAAATGCCGGCGAACACGCCGACCCGGCGGCCGTGGCGGTCGGCCAGCGCGGCGCGGGTGTAGCCGGCGTCCTCGAAGGCGCGCCAGGTTTCCTGCAGGAACAGGCGCTCGTGCGGATCGATCGCCATCGCCTCGCGCGGCGCGATGCCGAAGAACAGCGGATCGAAATCGGCGAAGCCGTCGATGAAGCCGCCCCACTTGCAATAGCTCTTGCCTTCGGCGATGGCCTTGGCCGGATCGGCTTCGTAGAAGCCGTCCAGCGACCAGCGCTCGGCCGGGATCTCGCCGACGCAGTCTTCGCCGCGGCTGATGCGTTCCCAGAACTGGTCCAGGTCCGCGGCCTGCGGATAGCGGCCGGACACGCCGATGATGGCGACGGCGCGGTCGTCGTCGGTCGCGGGCGCGACCGCGGCGACGGCGGGCTGCGGCGACGGCTGCGCCGGCGCCGGTGCG
>NZ_LXSD01000130.1:0-211 GCF_017168095.1 Lysobacter enzymogenes
GGAATTATTGGGCGTAAAGGACACGTAGGCGGCATATTAAGTTAGTGGTGAAATACCTGAGCTTAACTCAGGAACTGCCTCTAAAACTGATATGCTTGAGTTTCGGGGAGGAAGGTAGAATTCCAAGTGTAGCGGTGAAATGCGTAGATATTTGGAGGAATACCAGCGGCGAAGGCGGCCTTCTAACCGAAAACTGACGCTGAGGTGTGAA
>NZ_LXSD01000131.1:0-1236 GCF_017168095.1 Lysobacter enzymogenes
CGCCATCGCCGCCGGCGCCGCCGCGGCCGCCGCTGGCGACGACCACGAACGCGCGGTCGGCCGGAGCGAGCACGAAATCCTGAAAATCGCCTTCCACCCGCAGCGCCAGCAGCTTCGGATAGCGCGCGCTGGCGACGAAGGTCGCGTAAGCGCGCAGGCGCGGGCCTTCGAAGCCGTTGCCGCCCGGCTCGCCGTCGCCGCCGTTGCCGCCGTACGCGCCGCGGCCGCCGTGATCGCCATCGAAGCCCCTGCCGCCGCTCTCGCCATAGCCGCCGTCGCGGCCGGCGGCGCCGGGACCGCCCGGCGCGCCGATGCTGCCGATGCAGTCGTAACTCGCGGGGTAATGCACGGTGCGGGCGAGCTGCGCGCTGGGATGCAGCAAGGTCGCGCCGATCGCGAAACCGCCCTCGAGCGTGGCCAGCACGTCCGGATCCGGCGTGAACCAGCCCAGTTCGTCGAACCGGCCCTGTTCGCTGTTGAAGGCGAAGTTGCGGAAATCCAGCATGCCGTTGCGGCGGGTGCCGTTGCTGCCGCGCCAGGTTTCGTACAGCAGCGGCGCCGGTTGCCGCGGCAGTTGCGCGCCGACCACGACGTGCATCTGCACCCGCTCGCGCGGGCAGATGGCGGCGGCGCCGTCGGCCAGATCGACCTGCATCGAATCGACTTTCGCCTGTTCCAGATGCACGGTGTTGATGCCGGCGATGCTGCGCACCGCGCCGCAGCCCGGCAAGGTCGACGCCAGGGCCGCGGCGGCGGCCAGCGCGAGGCCGCGCCGACGCGATACGAGGAAGGTCGGCGCGATCCGGCGCATGCGGGCGGTCCGTGGAGAGAGGCGTTCAGGCTTGCATCGGCGCGATGAAAACGGTCTGAACTTTTTCGCCGTCGCGCCCCAACCGATGGCAGGGTCGGAAGCGGGAAACCGGTTTCGGCTATTTGCGCAAGGACGGGGCGACAAAACGCCGCGCGACGACGGCGGCGCGAACTCAGGCGAAGTGCTGGTAGCCGCGCCGCGGCGGCGTCCACGCCGAGCCGTCGGCCAGGCGCACGCGCACGCCGGGTTCGGCCTGGATCCGGCCGATCACCCGGGCCGGCGTGCCCGAGGCGGCCAGCGCACGCGCGATCGGGTCGCGCTGGTTCGGCGCGGCGGTGAAGCACAGCTCGTAATCGTCGCCGCCGCCGAGCTGCAGCGCGCGGCGGGCGTCGTCGGCGCAGGCCGCGGCCAGCGCGCGCGAAGCC
>NZ_LXSD01000132.1:0-15798 GCF_017168095.1 Lysobacter enzymogenes
CGGCGCCGGCGGCGCTTGCGCGGGGCGCGGCCATCGCCGCCCTCCTCGTCGCCGCCGTCCTCGGCCGCGCGCGCCTGCGATTCCTGCTGGGCCAGCAATTCGTTGGGGTGCTGCTGGGCCTCGCGCCAGAACTCGACATCGGCCGAATGCTCGTCCGAGGCGGCCGTGCGCAGGCTCAGGAAATCGAACGCGGCGCGGAAGCGCGGATGCGACAACAGGCGGAACACACGCTTGCGCTGGCGCTGCTGGAAGCGCGACTGCAGCAGCCAGATCTCCTGCATCGGCAGCGAGAACCGGCGCGGCAGCGCGATCGTGGCGAGCTGGTGCAAGGTGACCCGGTCGGCCGCGCGGCGCTGCGCCTCGGCCGTGTGCACGCCTTGCGCCTGCAGGCCCATGAGGTCGCGGCAATACGCCGGCCACAGCAGCAGCGCGAACAGGAACGCCGGCGACACCGGCTCGTCGGCGGCCACGCGCGCGTCGGTGCCCTTCAGGCCTTCCAGCACCATGCGCCGCAGCGCGCCGCTGCGGTTGGACTTCAGCGCCGCGGCGCTTTCCGGCAGCAGCGCCGGCAGCAGGCCGTAGCGCTCCAGGCCGAGGAAGCTCTCCACCGCGTGGCCGGACAGGAACAGCTTGAGGCATTCCTCGAACAGGCGCGCCGGCGCGGCTTCGGCCAGCAGCGGCGCCAGGTGCGGGATCGGCTCGGCGGTGCCGCGCTCGATCTCGAAGCCGAGCTTGGCCGCCAGGCGCACCGCGCGCAGCATCCGCACCGGGTCTTCGCGGTAGCGCGTTTCCGGATCGCCGATCAGGCGCATCAAGCGGTTCTGCACGTCCTCGAAGCCGCCGACGTAGTCGCGCACCGAGAAATCCTCGACCGCGTAATACAGCGCGTTGGCGGTGAAGTCGCGGCGCACCGCGTCGTCCTCGATGCTGCCGTAGACGTTGTCGCGCAGCAGGCGGCCGCCGTCGTCGGTCTCGCGGTCGCCGCTGCCGTCGTCGCTGTTGGCGCGGAAGGTGGCGACTTCGATGATCTCGCGGCCGTAGACCACATGGGCCAGGCGGAAGCGGCGGCCGATCAGGCGGCAGTTGCGGAACAATCCCTTGACCTGCTCGGGCGTGGCGTCGGTGGCCACGTCGAAGTCCTTGGGATGGCCGCCGACCAGGATGTCGCGCACCGCGCCGCCCACCAGGTAGGCGCCGAAGCCGCTGTCGCGCAATCGGTACAGCACCCGCAAGGCATTGGGGCTGATGTCCTTGCGCGAGACATTGTGCTGGTCGCGCGGGATCACCCGCAGCGAGGTGGTAATCGGGGATGAGGAATTGTCGGCTTGCATCGAACGCGGACGCGCCGCCTTGTCTGGAAAGAAATTCGTGGGTCAGGCCGTTGCCGGAGGCTGCGGCGGCGCATATACTAGCAGGCCGCACAGGATTGAGAGACTGCGCGGTCCGCCAGGAAGCCTCCGGTCGCCGGAGCCCCCGCCGGACGCATCATCGCTCCCTTCGTCTAGAGGCCTAGGACGTGGCCCTCTCAAGGCTAAAACACGGGTTCGAATCCCGTAGGGAGCGCCATACCAGCGACTCGGTCGCAGAAAAAGCCCGCCTCGCGCGGGCTTTTTCGTTGTGGCGGCGCGCTCGCCGCGACGCCGCCGCGGCCGCGCCAGACGCCACGCGCGGCCTTGGGCGGGCGCGGCGCGAGTGGCTAAACTATCAACCGCCCGGCCTGCTCTACCGGACCACCACAGGACCCCGCCATGCCCTTCGTCGTCACCGAGAACTGCATCAAGTGCAAGTACACCGACTGCGTGGAGGTGTGCCCGGTGGACTGTTTCCACGAAGGCCCGAATTTCCTGGTGATCGATCCGGACGAGTGCATCGACTGCACCCTGTGCGAGCCCGAGTGCCCGATCAACGCGATCTACCCCGAGGACGACGTGCCGGCCGGCCAGGAAGGCTTCGTCGCCCTCAACGCCGAACTGGCCAAGGCCTGGCCGGTGATCACCACGCGCAAGGACGCCCTGGCCGACGCCAAGGACTGGGAAGGCAAGACCGGCAAGATCGACCTGCTCGAGCGCTGAGTCCGGCGCGGCCGCGCGCGCGGCCGCGGAAAAGTTCCGCAACGCCCTGAATTTCCCCGGTTTGCGGCGCGGATGCGTTCATCCGCGCGCGCCTAGACTGGCCGCGGTCTTCCTACGCCGCGCCGCCATGTCCAAGCTCCTGCCGTTCGGCCTGCTGCTCGCGTTGTGCCTCACCCCCGCCGCGACCGGCGCCCAGCACCGCGGCTTCGATCTTTCGCAGCTGGATCTGTCGCAACTGGATCTGTCGCGGCTGGACCCGGCCGCGATCATGGCCAGCGCCAACGACACCTTGATGCGCGCGCCCGACCAGCGCATCGACGGCCTGTTCCAGGCGCTGCGCAGCGCCTCGCGCGACCGCGGCGACGCCGCCACCCTGTGCGCCCTGTTCGACCCGAGCGCCGACCGCAGCGCGCAGGCGCTGATGGCGGCGGCGCAGCGGCTCAGTCCCGACAGCCACCAGCGCTTCGGCAATGCGCTGATCGAGATCGCCGCCAGCGGCCTGCAGAGCCCGCGCCAGCCCTACGACGCCGCCGGCGCCCGCCAGTCGCTGAAGTCGGCCGCGGCCAAGGCGATGATCCTGCACGACGGCTTCGGCGCCGGGCTCAACGCCGACGGCGCCGACGAGGCCTCGCGGCAGGCGCGCTGCCAGTCGTTCGCCTGGCTGCTCGACGCCCTCGGCGAGCAGCCGCTGGCGCAGCGCGCCGGGGCGATGCGGCTGATGTTGAACGAAGGCATGAGCCGGTTGGCGGTGCGCTGAGCTTCGGGCTGCGGCGATCCGGGACAAAAGCATCGGGCCTGAAGGCCCTCCCACAAGAGCGGGCTCGGCCGCGTCGCCGCCGGGCTCTTGTGGGAGGGCCTTCAGGCCCGATGCTCTCCGCTCAGCGACCGCAAATCCAACCTCCCCCAACGAAAACGGGCGCCCAGGGCGCCCGTTTCCGCATCCGGCCGCGACCGGCCGAGCGACTCGATCAACGCCCGCCGAGCGCCGCCTTCAGATCGGCGATCAGCTTGGTCGGGCCGGCGCCCGAGGCCGGCAGGCCGCGCGGGTCCACCGCCGAGACATAGGCGCCCGCTTCGACCGCGCTGACCCGGATCAGGAAGTTGCCGCCCTGGTAGTTGACGTCGTAGGCACCGAGCAGCTGGGCGCGGCTGGCGATGGTCAGGCCTTCGGTCTTGCCGAGGACTTCGCCGACCTTGTTGAAGGCGTCGTCGCGGTTGCCGCTGAGGGTGAAGCCCAGCGCCGAGGACGCCGGCGCGCCCGGCTGGGCCTGGACCGGACGGTTGGCCGAGGCGCTGGCCGAGCCGCCCGGGATCGCCATCGCGCCGTCGGTGCGCGGCAGGTCGAGGTCCGGCGGCACTTCCAGCGGACGGTTTTCCGGCGCTTCGGCATAGAGCTTGTTGCCCTTGCGGAACCAGCTGCAGCCCGACGTGGCGACCACCGCCAGCAGCAGACCGGCGACGACGGCACGGGACAAGGAAACGTTGGAACGCATGGGTATCTCCTGCAGGGATTCAGGCCGCGAGATCGGCGCGGCCAAGGTGTTCGAGTTCGGCGGCCAGCGCCGTCGTGTGGCGCAGCGCGTCGGCGTGCGCGGCCGACAGCGTCTGCAGCGGCAGGCGCAGGCCGTGGCCGAGGCCTTGCGCGGCCAGCAGCGCCTTGACCGGAATGGGGTTGGGTTCGACGCCGAGGAACTCGTAGGCCGGGCGCAGGCGCGCGTCCCAGGCCTCGGCCTCGGCGCGCTTGCCGGCGCGGGCCAGGTCGGCGAGGCGGCGGAACGCGGCCGGCATCGCGTTGGAGCCGACCGAGACGATGCCGTCGGCGCCGGCCAGCATGGCCCGGCACGCAGTCGGGTCGTCGCCGCTGAGCACGGCGAAGCCGTCGGACTTCAGCGCCAGCAGCTCGTTCATGCGCTGCGGGTCGGACACCGCTTCCTTGATGCCGACGATGCGCGGGTGCGCGGCCAGTTCGGCCACCGTGGCCGGCAGCAGGTCGCAGCCGGTGCGGCCGGGGACGTTGTAGAGCACGACCGGCAGCGCGCCGTCGTCGGCGATCGCGCGGTAGTGCGCGAGCAGGCCGGCCTGGGTCGGGCGCACGTAGGGCGGCGCCACCACCAGCGCCGCGTCGGCGCCGAGCGCGGCCACACGCCGGTTCAGTTCGATGGTCTTGGCGGTATTGGACTGGCCGGTGCCGGCCAGCACCGGGATGCGCCCGGCGACGAATTCCACCGCGCTGCGCAGCAGGGTGTCGTACTCGGCGTCGTACAGCGCCGCCGCCTCGCCGGTGGAGCCGGCGACCACGACTGCCTGGGTGCCGCCCTGCAGCTGTTTGGCCAGCAGCGAGCGCCAGGCGTCCAGGTCGAGTTCGGCCGACGCGGTGAACGGCGTCGCCAGCGCGGTGATGCTGCCGGTAAGTCGCAAGTTGGAACCCTGTGAGCTGGTGCGGCCGCGGGCGCGGTCGCGTGAGACGGTTGGAGCGGCTTGAAGCTGGGACGGATGGAACCGGGCGCGGCGTCCGCGGCGGCGCGAGCCCCGGGGCGGCCGGGCCGGCGCGGGTCGGTCGCTGCGGACCGCAGCGTATCGCCAAACCGGGTCTGCAGGCACGAAACCGCGCCTGCGGACGGCCATACACCGGGCGATGTTACTTGCGGCGCGAAAGCGCGGGCAAGTATGCTGACCCGCAGTCGCGTCCCGCGCCCGGGACGCCGTTCATTCTCCGAGCCGACATCGCTCCCCTTGCAGGCGCCGCCTTGACCGATTCCGCTTCCCGGCCGTCGCCGAACGATAACCACCTCCTGATCAACGCCTATACGACGCATCCGGAGTCGCCGCTGCTGTCGGTGACGCGCCGGATCGCCGATTCGGGCTGCAATCTCGTCGACGCGCGCCTGTCCACGGTCGGCCGCGACGTCTCGGTCACCGCCCTGGCCCAGGGGTCGTGGGACTCGGTCGCCAAGCTCGAGGCCATGCTGGCCCGGCTGGAGCGCGAGGAAGGCCTGAAGCTGGTGTGGTACCGCACCGGCGCCAAGCAGGTGCAATCCAACCTGCTGCCCTACATCGTCGAAGTCGTCGCCGCGGACAAGCCCGGCATCCTGTTCCAGCTGGCCGACTTCTTCGACCGCCAGGGCATCACCATCGAAAGCCTGCACTGCTCGCGCTACCGCGCGATGCAGACCGGGGCGGACATGTTCTCGGCCCAGATCACGATCGGCGTGCCCTCCAGCATGCACATCGCCGCGCTGCGCGACGATTTCCTCGAGTTCTGCGACCACCTGAACCTCGACGCCATCATGGATCCGATGAAGTTCTGACTGGTAAGTTTCCGACATGCTCGACACCGGCGATCGCGCTTACGGCGGCAAAGCCCCCAACTACGACCTGGCCCTGTCCAGCGGCGAGACGGTCAAGCTCAAGGACTACGCCGGCGGCTGGCTGGTGCTGTACTTCTATCCGAAGGACAGCACGCCCGGCTGCACCACCGAAGGTCTCGACTTCAACGCCCATCTGGCCAAGTTCAAGAAGCTCGGCGCCACCGTGCTGGGCGTGTCGCGCGATTCGGTCAAGTCGCACCAGAACTTCTGCGCCAAGCAGGGCTTCCAGTTCGACCTGGTCAGCGACAAGGACGAAACCTTGTGCAACGCCTTCGGCGTGATCAAGGAAAAATCGCTGTACGGCCGCAAGTACATGGGCGTGGAGCGCAGCACGTTCCTGATCGATCCGAAGGGCGTCATCGTGCAGTCATGGCGTCCGGTGAAAGTCGCCGGGCATGCCGAAGCCGTACTCGCCGCGCTCAAGGACCACGCCGCCCAGTGAGGCCGCCCCTTTTCCCGACGCGCCGCCGTCCCGCCCCGCGGGTCACGGCGGCGCCGCCGTGCGCGCGCGCCTGCGCGCCGGCGCGCAGCCACCCGATTCCCTTTCCCCCGGCGTGCCGCCACGCCACTCTCCCGCGGAGTTGTCGATGACACGAAGCAAGCGCATCTACGTGCTGGATACCAACGTGCTGATGCACGATCCCACCGCGCTGTTCAAATTCGAGGAGCACGACGTCTACCTGCCGATGCAGGTCATCGAAGAGCTCGACAACGGCAAGAAAGGCACCTCCGAAGCCAGCCGCAACGCGCGCCAGGTCAGCCGCTTCCTCAACGAGCTGATCGAGGCCGAAGGCACCGACAAGATTTCCAGCGGCATCTCGCTGGTGCGCCCGCAGGGGCTGCAGCTGCGCGGCGCGCAGAGCATCGGCAAGCTGCGCTTCCAGACCGATTCCTTCGACGCCGGCAAGCGCTTCGGCACGGTCATCCCGGACAACCACATCCTCGGCGCGGTGCTCGCGCTCAAGGAAAGCGAGCCGGGCGCGCCGGTGGTGCTGGTGTCCAAGGACATCAACCTGCGGATCAAGGCCTCGATCGCCGGGATCGTGTCGGAAGACTACGAGAACGACCGCGCCCTCGACGATTTCAGCCTGCTCTACACCGGCGCCACCGCGCTGCCGGACGATTTCTGGCAGCGCCACGGCAAGGACTTGAAGTCGTGGACCGAGAAGGGCCGCACCTTCTACGAGATCGCGCGCGCCGAGAACGACGACTGGTATCCCAACCAGTTCCTGTACCTGCCCGGCGACGACGAGTCCGAGCTCAAGGTCACCAAGGTCGGCGAAGAGCGCGTGACCTTGCAGATCGTCGACGACTTCCGCCATCACCAGCATTCGGTGTGGGGTATCGCCGCGCGCAACCGCGAACAGAACTTCGCGCTCAACGCGCTGATGGATCCGGAAATCGACTTCGTCACCCTGCTCGGCACCGCCGGCACCGGCAAGACCCTGCTGGCGCTGGCCGCGGGCCTGGCGCAGACGATGGACCAGCAGCGTTATCGCGAAATCATCATGACCCGCGCCACGGTCAGCGTCGGCGAGGACATCGGCTTCCTGCCCGGCACGGAAGAGGAAAAGATGACCCCGTGGATGGGCGCGCTGACCGACAACCTGGAAGTGCTGACCCACAACCAGGACGGCGGCGCCTGGGGCCGCGCGGCGACCAACGACCTGCTCGCCTCGCGGATCAAGATCCGTTCGATGAACTTCATGCGCGGCCGCACCTTCCTGAGCCGCTGGCTGATCCTGGACGAGGCGCAGAACCTGACGCCGAAGCAGATGAAGACCCTGATCACCCGCGCCGGCCCGGGCACCAAGATCGTCTGCCTGGGCAATGTCGAGCAGATCGACACGCCTTATCTGACCGAAACCACCTCGGGCCTGACCTACGCGGTCGACCGCTTCAAGGGCTGGGCGCACAGCGCGCACGTGACCCTGCGCCGCGGCGAGCGCTCGCGCCTGGCCGATTACGCCTCGGAAGTGCTGTAACCGATGCGGGCGACGACAGGGACGTTCTCGCGCGGGCTGCGATTCGCGCTGGCGGCTTTCGCGATCGCGCTGCTGGCGCGGATCGGTTTCGAGTTCTGGGCCGACGATCTGCAGGCCCAGCCGCTGGAGGACGCGCCGATCGCCGTCGCCGGCGGCGGCGCGCTGGACGCGCGCATCCGCCTGCGCGCGCGCGATTCCTATCGCCTGCAGTTGCTGTTCGTAATCCCGGCCGATGGCCGCGAGCGGCTGCGCAACCTGCTCGCCGAACCGGTGCGGCGCGACGGTCAGCAAGTCTCCGAGGGCGTGGTGGTGCCGCTGCGCTGGTCGCTCAGCGAGGCCGACAGCGGCCGCGTCGTCGCCCACGGCGAACCGCGGACCGAAGGCCTGGACGCCTGGAGCGGCGACACGTTCTGGCGCGAAGCGGCGAGCTTCGCCGCGCCGCCGGGCTGGTATCGGCTGCGGGTCCAGGCGACCCAGCCGGTGCCGGAACTGGCCGGCGTGACGACCCTGATCAACGTCGGCCTGCGGCCCAAGGCCAGCAGCAGCTGGCAGACCGAGTGGGCCTGGTTCGGGCGCCTGCTGTGCGTGTTCCTGGATCCGCTGCTGATGCTGGCGGCGTTGCTGCTGGCGTGGTTCGCCGGCCGCAGCTGGTGGGTCGCCCGACGCGCGGCCGCTGCGCCGGCCTGACGCGGGTTCGAAACAGCGCCGCCGCGCCGCGATGACGCCCGGATCGGCGCTGCCGTGCCGGGCGCTTTTCGCTACGCTTGCGCCATGAGCGCATCCTCCATCGTTTCCGCCCTGACCATCGCCGGTTCCGATTCCGGCGGCGGCGCCGGCATCCAGGCCGATCTCAAGACCTTCGCCGCGCACCGCGTGCACGGCCTCAGCGCGCTGGCCGCGCTGACCGCGCAGCACACCCGCGGCGTCAGCGCGGTGCACGTGCCCGACACCGGCTTCCTGCGCGCGCAGATCGACGCCTGCTTCGACGACTTCGACGTGCGCGCGGTCAAGCTCGGCATGCTCGCCACCGCCGAGGTCATCCACGCCGTCGCCGACGCGCTGGAGCATTACCGGCCGCAGTGGCTGGTGCTCGACCCGGTGATGGTCGCCACCTCCGGCGCGCGCCTGCTCGAACCCTCGGCGCTGGACGCACTGCGCACGCGGCTGTTGCCGCTGGCGAGCGTGGTCACCCCGAACCTGCCCGAAGCCGAATTGCTGATCGGCGCGCCGATCGCCGACCGCGACGCCATGCGCGCCGCGCTCGACGGCCTGTTCGCGCTCGGCGCGCGCGCGGTGCTGCTCAAGGGCGGCCACCTGCCCGGCGACGGCGACGTGGTCGATCTGTTCGCCGCGCCCGCCGCCGCGCCGCGCGAGATCGCGCACCCGCGTTTGCGCGTGGACGCGCACGGCACCGGCTGCACGCTGGCTTCGGCGGTCGCGGCGAATCTGTGCCTGGGCCGCTCGTTGGAAGACGCCAGCGTCGCGGCGGCCGACTACGTCCACCTCGCCTTGCGCCAGGGCTACCGGCCGGGCCGCGGCGAGGTGCTGGTGCTCGATCACTTCGGCGCCGCGCCGCATGGCTGAGCCGATGCGCATCGAAGCACGCCCGCTCGCCGCCAGCGACGGCCACCGCTGGTCGCTGGCCTGCACGCTCCCGCCCGAACCCCGAGCCAGCCTGCTGTGGCTGCCGGCGCTGGGCGTGGCCGCGCGCCACTACCAAGCCTTCGCCGACGCGCTGGCCGCGCGCGGCGTCGCCGTGTTCGTACACGAGTGGCGCGGCAACGGCAGCAGCAGCCTGCGCGCGAGCCGCGACAAGGATTGGGGCTATCGCGAGTTGCTGCTCGACGATCTTCCGGTCAGCGACGCCGAAGTCGCCGCCCTGTTGCCCGGCGTGCCGCGCATCGTCGGCGGCCACAGCCTCGGCGGGCAGATGGCCTGCATGCGCCTGGGCCTGGCCGCGTTGAACGACGATCCGAACATTCCGACCTCGCTGTGGCTGGCCGCCAGCGGCGCACCGTATTGGCCGACCTGGCCGATGCCGCGGCGTCTGGCGATGCCGCTGATCTACCGCTTCCTGCCGTGGCTGGCCCAGGTCAACGGCACCCTGCCCGGCCGCCGCATCGGCTTCGGCGGCACCGAGGCGCGCAGCCTGATCCGCGACTGGGGCCGCACCGCGCTGAGCGGCGCATACGCGGCGCGCGGAATCGAAGCGGATATGGAAGCCGGCATGACGCAAGTGCGCGTCGAAGCGCGCGCGGTGCGCATGACCGACGATTGGCTGGTGCCGCGCGCGTCGCAGGATTTCCTGCTCGGCAAGCTGCCGCTGGCGCAGGTCGAAACGACGGAACTGGACGCGCGCGAACTGGGCGTTCGCGCCGATCACTTCGCCTGGATGAAGCGGCCCGAGGCCGTAGTCGCCGCGCTGCTGCGCTAGCTCCCTGCAGGAGCGGCGCGAGCCGCGACCGCGATACCGCACAAACGACGCAAGCTGCCATCCCGCGGTCGCGGCTCGCGCCGCTCCTACAGGGGGCGCCCGGCATTTACGCCGCCGGCGCGATCTTTTACGCCGAATTTACGCGGCGACGCCGATCACGAAATAGCGGCTTTACGCCCAAGCTTCCGAGAATGAACACGTGGCCGAACCGGCCTCGTTCACCCATTCTGCGGATACTTCCATGTCGTCGTCGCACCACCTGTTCCGTCGCCGCGAGGCCGCCGCACCGTTGCTGCTGGCCGTTTGCGCCGGCGTCGGCCTGCTCGCGCTCGGCGCGAACGCGCGGGCCGAGCAAACGCCCTCGTCCGGGCAGCCCGCGTTCACCCTCAGCGGCTCGGCCGCGCTGACCAGCGACTACGTCTGGCGCGGCAGCTCGCAGAGCCAGGGCGACCCGGCCGCGCAGGTCGGCTTCAAGGCCGCGCATCGCAGCGGCTTCTACGCCTCGGTCTGGGGCTCCGGCGTCGAATTCGCCCCGGAAACCCACGCCAGCAGCGAACTCGATTTCAGCGTCGGCTGGGCCGGCAAGATCGCCCCGGACTGGGCCCTGGACCTCAACGTCCTGCACTACCGCTACCCGTCCACCGCGGTCGATCTGAGCTGGACCGAGCTCAACGGCACGGCGACCTGGCGCGACAACTACTGGCTGTCGCTGGCGTATTCCAACGAAGCGCTCGGCAGCAAGGACCGCGGCATCTATTCGCAGCTCGGCGCGCGCTTCCCGGTCAACGACACGCTGCGTTTCGAAGCCGCAGTCGGCCATTACTTCCTCGACGACGTCTACGGCCGCAGCTACACCCACGGCCAGCTCAGCGCGATCTGGGCGTTCAAGAGCCCGTTCGAACTGCGCGTGACCGCGCACGGCACCGACCGCAACGCCGAGCGGATCTTCGGCGATTCCCTGGCCGGCTCGCGCGTGGAAGCCGCGATCCAGGCGTCCTTCTGACAGGAGACACGACCATGCCCGGCTGGCTTTCGATGCTGTGCGCGATCTCGGTCCTGGTGGCCGCTGCGTACCTGCTCTACGTCGTGCTGCGCCCCGAGGATTTCTGACGGCGCGCCCGCGACGCGCGGAGCGCGTCGCGGTTCCACTTTCCCGCGCGCTTTCGCGTTCCAGCGAAGGCGCGCCGGGCCCAATCCGCGCCGGATGCGCGGGCTGCGCCCCACCACCTTCCGGTGTTCGTCATGATCGAAATCTTCCTGGTCTTCGCCCTGGCCGTCGGCCTGGGCTGGCCGCTGGGCCTGTATCTGGCGCGGGTCATGCGCGGCGACCGCTCGCGCCTGGACCCGCTGTTCATGCCGCTCGAACGCGCGCTCTACCGCGCGCTGGGCACCGACCCGGCGCGCGGCATGAGCTGGCGCGGCTATGCGCTGGCGTTCTTGCTCAGCAACGCGGTGCTCGCGCTCGCGGTCTGGGCCTTGTTCATGACCCAGGCCTGGCTGCCGTTCAATCCCGACGCCGTGCCGAACATGCGCTGGGACACCGCGCTGCACACCATGGTGTCCTTCCTCACCAACACCAACCAGCAGCACTACTCCGGCCAGGCGCAGCTGAGCTATCTGTCGCAGATGGTCGGCATCGTCGGCCTGCAGGTGGTGACGCCGATGATGGGGCTGGCGATCGTGGTCGCGACCTTGCGCGGCCTGTTCGGCGGCCGCCAGGCGATGGCCGAGCCGGGCGCGGCGGCGCGCGAGGGCGAAACCCGCGACCTCGGCAATTACTGGGTCGACGTCACCCGCGCCACGCTGCGCTTCATGATTCCGCTGTGCCTGCTGTGGGCGGCGCTGCTGACGTGGCAGGGCGTGCCCTCGACCTTGCAGAGCGGTGCGACGATTTCGCCCCTGGACCAGAGCGTCGAGCTGAAACAACAGAAGATTCCGGTCGGGCCTGTCGCGGCCATGGTCGCGGCCAAGCAGCTCGGCACCAACGGCGGCGGCTGGTACGGCCCCAACAGCACGGTCGCGCTGGAAAACCCGACGCCGTTTTCGAACCTGATCGAAACCCTCGCGCTGATCCTGATCCCGGTCGCGGTGACCTTCATGATCGGCCCGTTCACCGGCCGGCGCAGGCTCACCGCGCTGGTGTTCGGCAGCATGCTGCTGATGTCGACCGTCTCCACCGGCCTGTCGGTGTGGTCGGAAGCGCATTCGGCCACCAGCGCCGACGCCGCGCTGATGGAAGGCAAGGAAACCCGCTTCGGCGCCGGCGATTCGGCGCTGTGGTCGGCGCTGACCACGCAGAGCAGCAACGGTTCGGTCAACGCCATGCACGATTCGCTGGCGCCGCTGACCGGCGGCGTGGCGATGGTCAACATGCTGATCAACGCGATCTGGGGCGGCATCGGCTGCGGCCTGCAGCAATTCCTGGTCTATCTGCTGCTGTCGGTGTTCCTGGCCGGCCTGATGACCGGGCGCACGCCGGAACTGTTCGGGCGCAAGATCGAAGCGCCCGAAGTGCGCCTGCTGGCCCTGCTGATCCTGCTGCAGCCGCTGGTGGTGCTGGGCTTCAGCGCGATCGCGCTGGCGATCCCTTCGATCACCGGCAACTCCAATCCGGGCTTCCACGGCATCGGCCAGGTGTTCTACGAGTACACCTCGGCGTTCGCCAACAACGGTTCGGGTTTCGAAGGGCTCGGCGACGCGACCTACTGGTGGAACCTGAGCTGCGCCGCGGTGCTGGCGCTGGGCCGCTACCCCGCGCTGATCGTGCCGCTGGCGGTGGCCGGCCTGCTCGCGCGCAAGCGCGTGGCGCCGGAAAGCGGCGGCACCCTGCACGCGGAAACGCCGACCTTCGCGCTGACCCTGATCGCGGTGATCGTGATCCTGACCGTCCTGCAATTCATGCCTGCGCTGGTGCTCGGCCCGATCGCCGACCACCTCACGCTCGCAACCAAGGCTCTGTGAGGTAAAGCCTTATGAACAACAACCAATCGCATCTGGGCGTACAGCGCCGCAGCGGCGCCGTCGCCGGCCTGGACGCCGCCGGCCTGCGCGCGGCGATCCGCGAATCCTTCGTCAAGCTCGCCCCGCACCACGCCGTGCGCAGCCCGATCATGGCCGTGGTCCTGCTCGGCACCGTGCTGTCGGCGCTGATCACGGTCTTCGTTCCCGGCAACACGGCGTTCGGCGCCGCGGTCACGGCGATCTTGTTCGTGACCGTGCTGTTCGCCAACTTCGCCGAAGCCGTGGCCGAAGCGCGCGGCCGCGGCCAGGCCGCCTCGCTGCGCGCCGCGCGCCGCGATCTGGTGGCGCGCAAGCTCGACACCGTCGGCCGCAACGAAACCCGCGTCGCCGCGTCCACGCTCAAGCCCGGCGACCGCGTCATCGTTTCGGCCGGCGAGCTGATCCCGGCCGACGGCGAAATCGTCAAGGGCCTGGCCACGATCAATGAATCGGCAGTCACCGGCGAATCCGCGCCGGTGCTGCGCGAGTCCGGCACCGACCGTTCCGGCGTGATCGGCGGCACCAAGGTGCTGTCGGACGAAATCGTGGTCGAAGTCAGCGCCGAGCCCGGCCAGAGCTTCCTCGACCGCATGATCGCGCTGGTGGAAGGCGCCAACCGGCAGAAGACCCCGAACGAAATCGCCCTGACCATGCTGCTGGCGGCGATGACCCTGACCTTCCTGATCGTGGTCGCCACCTTGCCGTTCTTCGCCGGCTTCGTCGGCGCCAGGCTCGACCCGCTGCTACTGATCGCGCTGCTGGTGTGCCTGATCCCGACCACCATCGGCGGCCTGCTGCCGGCCATCGGCATCGCCGGCATGAACCGCGCGCTGTCGGCCAACGTGCTGGCGAAATCCGGCAAGGCGGTGGAAGTGGCCGGCGACGTCGACGTGCTGCTGCTCGACAAGACCGGCACCATCACCTTCGGCGACCGCCAGGCCACCGCGTTCCATCCGCTCGCCGGCGTCGACCGCTCGCAGTTGCGCGACGCCGCCCTGCTCGCCTCGCTCGCCGATCCGACCCCGGAAGGCAAGTCGATCGTGCGCCTGGCGCGCGAGCAGCACAGCGCGGTGCCGGAACCCGAGCGCGCCGACTACATCCAGTTCACCGCGCAGACGCGCATGTCCGGCGTCGATCTGCCCGAAGAGTATCCGGGCGGCGCGCGCGCGATCCGCAAGGGCGCGGGCGACTCCATCGGCAACTACGTGCGCTCGCTCGGCGGCGAGGTCGCGCCGGAGCTGGCCGCGCGCATTGAGCAGGTCGCGCGCGGCGGCGCCACCCCGCTGGTGGTGGCCGAAGGCCGCTACGTGCTCGGCGTGGTCGAGCTGTCGGACGTGGTCAAGCATGGGGTCAAGGAACGCTTCGCGCGGCTGCGGGCGATGGGCGTGCGCACGGTGATGATCACCGGCGACAACCCGCTGACCGCCGCGGCGATCGCCGCCGAAGCCGGCGTGGACGACTACATCGCCGAAGCCCGACCCGAGGACAAGCTCGCCCGCATCCGCGCCGAGCAGGCCGGCGGCCGGCTGGTGGCGATGGTCGGCGACGGCACCAACGACGCCCCGGCGCTGGCCCAGGCCGACGTCGGCCTGGCGATGAACTCCGGCACCCAGGCGGCCAAGGAAGCCGGCAACATGGTCGATCTGGATTCGGATCCGGCCAAGCTGCTGGCGGTGGTCGAAGTCGGCAAGCAGCAGCTGATCACCCGCGGCGCGCTGACCACGTTCTCGCTGGCCAACGACGTGTCGAAGTATTTCGCGATCCTGCCGGCGCTGTTCGCCGCGGCGATCCCGCAGATGGCCGCGCTCAACATCATGCACCTGTCGAGCCCGACCAACGCGGTGCTGGCCGCGCTGATCTTCAACGCCATCATCATCCCCGCGCTGATCCCGCTGGCCCTGGCCGGCGTGCGCTTCAAGCCGGCCACCGCGGTCGCGCTGCTGCGCCGGAACATGCTGGTCTACGGCCTGGGCGGCGTAGTGCTGCCGTTCGCCGCGATCAAGCTCATCGACATGGCCTTGTCCGCAATCGTCTGACTCGACCAAGCCCCTCTCCCGCTTGCGGGAGAGGGATTGGGGTGAGGGCCCAGCCCTCGCAAACAAAGGAACACCGACATGACCACCCAACCCACCTGCGCCACCAGCATCGACGACCGCCAATCCCTGCGCGCGCCGCTGCTCTACGCCGTCGTCTCGCTGATCGGCTTCGGCCTGGCCTATTCGCTGGCCGGCACCGCGATCGGCCGGGTCGCGTTCCCCGCGCAAGCCGCCGGCTCGATCGTCGAATACGACGGCCGCGCCGTCGGCTCGGCGCTGGTCGCGCAACCCTTCGCCGACGCGCGCTATTTCCAGCCGCGCCCGTCCGCCGCCAAGTACGACCCGATGTCGGCCTCCGGCAGCAACCAGGCGCGCAGCAATCCCGACCTGCGCAAGCGCCTGGCCGAAGAAACCGCGGCCATCGCCCAGCGCGAAGGCATCGCCGAAAGCGCGGTGCCGGCCGAGCTGGCGACCCAATCCGGCGGCGGCCTGGACCCGCACATCTCGCCGCGCTCGGCCCAGGTGCAGGCCGCGCGCGTGGCCAAGGCGCGCGGGCTCGAAGCGGCCCAGGTCGAAGCGCTGATCGCGCAGCACACCGAAGCTCCGCAGTTCGGCATGCTCGGCGAACCGCGCGTCAATGTGCTCGAGCTCAATCTGGCTTTGGATGCGGCCGCATCGACGAAACGCTGACGCGTTGCCCAAGAACCGCATCGCGAGTAGTTTTCGCCGCTGCGCCGCCGCTTCTGCTTTTTGCTCCCCCCGCCGCCCCGAACTCGCCACGGGCAATCAGAGACCCGAAGGGCGGCGCGCACGATGCGCGCCGTGCGCCACCCAGGCCAGGGATGGCCTGTGTGGCGCATCCCTGCGCAGGCTCCGAACGATAGTGGCTCTTGATTCGAAGAC
>NZ_LXSD01000133.1:0-9690 GCF_017168095.1 Lysobacter enzymogenes
GCAAGCCGGCTCCGGCCCACGGCCACGGCCATCCCAAGCCGGCCCGCGCCGAGCCCGCGCGTCCCGCCGACGACCGCAACGCCGCCGCCGCGCGCCACAAGACCCGCGGCTCGCACGCGATGGTCGCCGGCGTCGAGGACGACGATGCGGCCAACCGCTTCGCCGGCCAGCTGCACCTGTCGCCGTCCGACCGCGCCCGCCGCAGCAACAGCAACACCCGCGGCAAGGGCGGCCGGCCGCAGCAGAACCGCCGCCAGTCCGAGCAGTCGCGCTCCGGCGGCGGCCAGCACGGCTTCTCGCGTCCGACCGCGCCGATCGTGCGCGAAGTCGCCATCGGCGAGACCATCACCGTGGCCGACCTGGCGCAGAAGCTCGCGCTCAAGGGCGGCGACGTGGTCAAGGCGATGTTCAAGATGGGCGTCATGGCGACCATCAACCAGAGCATCGACCACGACACCGCCGCGCTGGTGACCGAAGAGCTCGGCCACATCGTGGTCAAGGCGCTGGGCAACGACGCCGAAGACGCGCTGCTGGCCCATGCCGAGGAAGTGCAGGGCGACAAGGCCCCGCGTCCGCCGGTGGTCACCATCATGGGCCACGTCGACCACGGCAAGACCTCGCTGCTGGACTACATCCGCCGCACCAAGGTCGCCTCCGGCGAAGCCGGCGGCATCACCCAGCACATCGGCGCGTACCACGTGGAAACGCCGAAGGGCGTGATCAGCTTCCTCGACACCCCGGGCCACGCCGCCTTCACCTCGATGCGCGCGCGCGGCGCCAAGCTGACCGACATCGTGGTGCTGGTCGTCGCCGCCGACGACGGCGTCATGCCGCAGACCAAGGAAGCCGTGCAGCACGCCAAGGCCGCCGGCGTCCCGCTGATCGTGGCGATCAACAAGATCGACAAGTCCGACGCCGATCCGCTGCGGGTCAAGAACGAACTGCTGAGCGAGGACGTGGTCGCCGAAGAGTTCGGCGGCGACACCCAGATGGTCGAACTCTCGGCCAAGACCGGCGCGGGCGTGGACAATCTGCTCGACGCGATCTCGCTGCAGGCCGAAGTGCTCGAACTCAAGGCCGCTCCGGTCGGCCGCGCCACCGGCACGGTGATCGAATCCGCGCTCGACAAGGGCCGCGGCCCGGTCGCGACCGTGCTGGTCCAGCAGGGCCAGCTCAAGAAGGGCGACTACCTGGTGTGCGGCGTGCATTACGGCCGCGTGCGCGCGCTGTTCGACGAAACCGGCAAGCAGGTCGAACAGGCCGGCCCGTCGATTCCGGTGCAGGTGCTCGGCCTGTCGGGCGTGCCCGACGCCGGCGACGACTTCGTCGTGGTCGAGGACGAGCGCCTGGCCAAGGACGTGGCCCAGCAGCGCGACGCCAAGCGCCGCGAGTCGCGCCTGGTCGCCGCCGCCGGCAACCGCATGGAAGACATCATGGCCCAGATGGGCAAGGGCGAGGGCCAGCTGAGCCTCAACCTCGTCGTCAAGGCCGACGTGCAGGGTTCGGTGGAAGCGCTGCGCCAGGCCCTGGTCGCGCTGTCCAACGAGCAGATCCGCATCAACGTGATCAGCTCCGGCGTGGGCGGCATCACCGAGTCCGACGCCAACGCCGCGGCCACCGCCAAGGCCACGGTGATCGGCTTCAACGTCCGCGCCGACGCCTCCGCGCGCCGCATCATCGAGGCCAACGGCGTCGACCTGCGCTACTTCTCGATCATCTATGACGTGATCGACCAGGTGAAGCAGGTCGCCTCGGGCATCCTCGGCGTGGAAATCCGCGAAGAGATCATCGGCATCGCCCAGGTCCGCGACGTGTTCCGCAGCTCCAAGTTCGGCGCGGTCGCCGGCTGCATGGTGGTCGAGGGCGTGGTCAAGCGCTCCAAGCCGATCCGCGTGCTGCGCGACAACGCGGTGATCTTCGAAGGCGAACTCGAATCGCTGCGCCGCTTCAAGGAAAACGTGGACGAAGTGCGCAACGGCACCGAATGCGGCATCGGCGTGAAGGCGTACAACGACGTCAAGCCGGGCGACCAGATCGAGTGCTTCGAGCGCATCGAGGTCCAGCGCACGCTGTGAGGCCAGGAAATAGCGGAGAGGAGTCGGGAGTTGGCTGAAGCCGACTCGTCTCCTCTCCGCTTATCGCCGCTTCGCTTTCGCCAGCTCCTGGCTCCCCTCCGCTAATTTCCGCTCCGAATGCCCAGCAAATCGTTCCACCGCACCGACCGCGTTTCCGCCCAGCTCCGCCGCGAGTTGGGCACGCTGGTGCATGAAGCCGTGCGTGAGCACAACCTGCCGTCGGTCAGCGTGTCCGACGTCGAAGTCACCCGCGACCTGGCCCACGCCAAGGTGTTCGTCACCGCGCTGCAGGCCGAGCGTTCGGCCGAAGCGGTCAAGGCGCTGAAGGAGCTCTCGCGCGAGCTGCGCTTCCAGCTCGGCCGGGCGATGAAGCTGCGGCACGTGCCGGAACTGCATTTCCATTACGACGATTCGGTCGACCGCGGCGAGCGCATCGAGCACCTGCTGCGCGATGCGGCGCCGGCCGAGTCGGGCGACGACGATGCGCCGGCCGCGGACGAGGACGGGCAGGACAAGGGCTCGCCCTGAGTCGTGCCGCCCGCGACGGCCGCGCGACGGTCGCCGCTGCGCAGGCGCCGGCGCGCTGCGCCAAGCCCGTATCCGCTCCCGAACCCAGTCCCGAATCTCTCCCATGGCGGCTCCGCCCGTCGGCGGCGGCGCGCTTCACGCGCCCGTTCCGGCGCGTTGTGCGAGCATCGCCAGACGTTGACCCGCGCGCCGGCATCCGGCCGCCATCCTGGGGCGAAGGTCCTGCTTGAACACCACGCGCTTCACTTCGCCGCGTAAACGCATCTGGCGCAACGTCGACGGCCTGCTGCTGCTCGACAAGCCGCAAGGGCTGAGCTCCAACCAGGCCCTGCAACAGGCGCGGCATCTGTTCCGCGCCGAGAAGGGCGGCCACACCGGCAGCCTCGACCCGCTCGCCACCGGCCTGCTGCCGCTGTGCTTCGGCGAAGCGACCAAGATCGCCGGCCTGCTGTTGGGCGCGCGCAAGGCCTACGTGACTACCGCCGTGCTCGGCCTGACCACCGACAGCGACGACGCCGACGGCGCGCCGCTGCGCGAACGCCCCGTGCCCGACTTCGACGACGCCCGGATCGAGGCGGCGCTGGCGCCGCTGCGCGGCACCATCGTGCAGCGCGCGCCGATCTATTCCGCGCTCAAGCAGGGCGGCGAACCGCTGTACGCCAAGGCCCGCCGCGGCGAGGCCATCGAGGCGCCCGAACGCGAAGTCAGCGTGCACGCGCTGAGCCTGACCGGCCGCGACGGCCGGCGCCTGCAACTGCACATCGAATGCGGCTCGGGCACTTACGTGCGCAGCTTGGTCCGCGACCTCGGCGAGGCGTTGGGCTGCGGCGCCCACGTGGCGACCTTGCGGCGGTTGTGGGTCGAGCCGTTCCTGGCGCCGGCGATGGTGACCCTGGAGCAACTGCGCGAACTGGCCGAAGGCGGCGACGAGCGCGCCCTCGACGCCTTGCTGCTGCCGATCGAGGCCGGCCTGAGCGGGTTCGAGCAGGTCGCCCTGGACGCCGTCGCCGCCCAGCGCCTGGGCCACGGCCAGGCCGTGGCCTGCGCCGAGGGCGAGCCGGGCCTGGTCGCGATCTATGGCGAAACCGGGCGCTGCCTCGGCCTGGGCCTGCGCCAGAGCGGCGGGCGCCTGCAGCCGCAGCGCCTGTTCCGCTGGGCCGCGCAGGGCGGTTGAACCGCGCCGGCGTCGGGCGACTGGCTGAACAGGCGGGCAGGGCACAGCGCCGGGACGCCCGCGAATCGCCCGAACGGTCGCGATCGGCCACGGACAAAGGTCGCAATCGTCGCAGCGGGCTGTTACAATCTCGCCGCTTTTCAAGCACTTCCAACCGGAAATCGCTTGGATCGCGATCCCCAACCATAGCAAGCGGCGGGCCAGGCGGTGCGTCGGAGCGGCAACGGCCGCGCCGATTCGCTTCTGCGGGCCGCGCATCTGAAAGAGAAAACATCATGTCGATCGACACCCAGAAAGTCATTGAAGACAACAAGCGCGGCGCCAACGACACCGGTTCGCCGGAAGTCCAGGTCGCCCTGCTGACCGCCCGCATCGAGCAGCTGACCGGCCACTTCAAGCAGCACAAGCAGGATCACCACAGCCGCCGCGGCCTGCTGATGATGGTCAACCGCCGTCGCAGCCTGCTGGACTACCTCAAGCGCAAAGACAACGAGCGCTACAAGGCCCTGATCGAGAAGCTCGGTCTGCGCCGTTAATCGGACACCCAACCGCGGCGCAGCGATGCGCCGCGGTTTGTTTTGGCGGAGACGAAAACTCCGCCGGGCGATGCAGGACGCAGCGCCGCCAGCGACGAAACGCGTGCGCGATCGTCGAACTGGACCGGCCCTCGGGCCACGTGGAACGCGGCGCGGAGCGCGCGCGCGACACAACCATCCTCAGGTCGCTCGCGCCGGCGGCCTACCGGAGCGGGGCAAGGGCCCCGCCCGGAACGCATAGATACCGAAGGAACCCAACGTGGCAAAAATTACCAAGACCTTCCAGTACGGCAACCATCAGGTGACCCTGGAGACCGGCGAAATCGCCCGTCAGGCCAGCGGCGCCGTCATCGTCAAGATGGACGACACCGTGCTGCTGGTGACCGCCGTCGCCGCCAAGAGCGCGCGCGAGGGGCAGGATTTCTTCCCGCTCACCGTCGATTACCAGGAGAAGTTCTACGCCGGCGGCCGCATCCCGGGCGGCTTCTTCAAGCGCGAAGGCCGCGCGACGGAGAAGGAGACGCTGATCTCGCGCCTGATCGACCGTCCGATCCGGCCGCTGTTCCCGGAAGACTACCGTAACGAAGTGCAGATCATCGCCACGGTGATGTCGCTCAATCCGGAAGTCGACGGCGACATCCCGGCGCTGATCGGCGCCTCGGCCGCGCTGGCGCTGGCCGGCACGCCGTTCCAGGGCCCGATCGGCGCGGCCAAGGTCGGTTACAAGAACGGCCAGTACCTGCTGAACCCGACCGCCGCCGAGCTGGCCGACTCCGACCTGGAACTGGTCGTCGCCGGCACCTCCAACGCGGTGCTGATGGTCGAATCCGAAGCCAAGATGCTGTCCGAGGACGTCATGCTCGGCGCGGTCATGTTCGGCCATCGCGAAATGCAGAAGGTCATCAACGCGATCAACGAACTGGTCGTGGAAGCCGGCACCAAGCCGTCGAGCTGGGAAGCTCCGGCCAAGAACGAAGCGCTGATCGGCGCGCTGAAGGAAGCCGTCGGCGGCCAGCTGGCGCAGGCCTTCCAGGTGCGCGACAAGCTGCAGCGCCGCGACGCCATCTCGGCGATCAAGAAGGACGTGCTGCAGTCGCTGGCCGGCCGCGCCGAAGCCGAGGGCTGGCACGCGGGCGAGCTGTCGAAGGAATTCGGCGAGCTCGAATACCAGACCATGCGCAGCTCGGTGCTCGACACCAAGGTCCGCATCGACGGCCGCGCGCTCGACACCGTGCGCCCGATCGCCTCGAAGGTCGGCGTGCTGCCGCGCACCCACGGCTCCTCGCTGTTCACCCGCGGCGAGACCCAGGCGATCGTGGTCGCCACCCTGGGCACCGCGCGCGACGGCCAGATCATCGACGCCGTCTCGGGCGAGTACAAGGAACACTTCTTGTTCCACTACAACTTCCCGCCGTTCTCGGTCGGCGAAGCCGGCCGCATGATGGGCCCGAAGCGCCGCGAAATCGGCCACGGCCGTCTGGCCAAGCGCGGCGTGCTCGCCGTGATGCCGACGATGGAAGAGTTCCCGTACACCATCCGCGTGGTCTCGGAAATCACCGAGTCGAACGGTTCGTCCTCGATGGCTTCGGTCTGCGGCAGCTCGCTGGCGCTGATGGACGCCGGCGTGCCGATCAAGGCGCCGGTGGCCGGCATCGCCATGGGCCTGGTCAAGGAAGGCGACAACTTCGTCGTCCTGTCGGACATCCTGGGCGATGAAGATCACCTGGGCGACATGGACTTCAAGGTCGCCGGCACCTCGGAAGGCATTTCCGCGCTGCAGATGGACATCAAGATCCAGGGCATCACCGAAGAGATCATGAAGGTCGCCCTGGCCCAGGCCAAGGCCGGCCGCCTGCACATCCTCGGCGAGATGGCCCACGCCATCACCCAGTCGCGCACCGAGCTGTCGGAGTACGCGCCGCGCCTGCTGACGATGAAGATCCACCCGGACAAGATCCGCGAAGTGATCGGCAAGGGCGGCTCGACCATCCAGGCGATCACCAAGGAAACCGGCACCCAGATCGACATCCAGGACGACGGCACCATCGTCATCGCCTCGGTCAATGCCGCCGCCGCGCAGGCCGCCAAGGCGCGCATCGACCAGATCGTCTCCGACGTCGAGCCGGGCCGCATCTACGAAGGCAAGGTCGCCAAGATCATGGACTTCGGCGCGTTCGTCACCATCCTGCCGGGCAAGGACGGCCTGGTGCACGTCTCGCAGATCTCCAACGAGCGCGTCGAGAAGGTCTCCGACAAGCTCAAGGAAGGCGACGT
Organism: Lysobacter enzymogenes; assembly: GCF_017168095.1. Lineage (GTDB taxonomy): Bacteria > Pseudomonadota > Gammaproteobacteria > Xanthomonadales > Xanthomonadaceae > Lysobacter > Lysobacter enzymogenes_D. The sequence goes on from NZ_LXSD01000133.1 coordinate 6,588, forward strand.
GGTCAAGGTCAAGGTGCTGGAAGTCGACAAGCAGGGCCGCATCCGCCTGTCGATGAAGGCCGTGGAAGAAGGCGAGGGCGTCGCGGCCGAGTAATCGCCGCGACTGATCGCCGATCCCATCGCGGATCACGAAAAAGCGGGCTTCGGCCCGCTTTTTCTTTGCCCGGCTTCTTTGCCCGGTTTCTTTGCGCGACGCCGACGCCGCGGCGCCGCCCGTTCGCGCGACGGCGCGTCCGCGCCGCCGCGCGCGGGCCGCGCTTACATCGCCGCGGCCTGCGCCATCGCCGGCAAGCGCCGGCGCAGCTCGCGCCGCAGCAGCCACAGCACCGTCAGCGCCTGCAGCACGGTGGTGGCGACCGACAGCAGCCACAGCTGGCGCACTTCGAACCCCGGGTGCTGCGACAGCCAGATCGCCGGCAAGGCGAAGGTCAGCAGCCGCGACGCGCTGGCGTACAGCGCCGGCCGGGTGTTGCCCAGCGCCTGGAACATGCCCGAGCAGGTGAAGATCAGGCCCGAGGCGACGAAGTTCCACGACACGATGCGCAGGAAACCGGTGGCGACTTCGGCGGCCTGGGCGTTGTCGGCGAACGGCCGCATGAACCACTGCGGCTGCCATTGGCACAGCAGGGTCAGCGCGAACATCGCCGCGCTGCCGATCAGCGCCGCGCTGCGCAAGGTGGCGAGCACGCGCTCGCCGCGGCCGGCGCCGACGTTCTGCCCGGCCACCGGCGCGACCGCGAAGGCGATCGCCATCACCGGCAGGAAGATCGCCTGCATCACCCGCATGCCGATGCCGTAGCCGGCCTGGGCGTCGGTGCCCAGCCCGCGCAGGCACCAGTAGGTGACGCCCATGAACACGAACATCAGCGCGAACTCGCCGCCCGGCGGCAGGCCGATGGCGAGGATGCGCCGCCATACCGGCGGCTGCGGCCGCAGTTCGCGCGCGTCGACGCCGACGAAATGCTCCAGGCGCGCGAAGTACAGCAGCATCAGCGCCACGCCGACCGCGATCGAGATCGAACTGGCCCAGCCGGCGCCGGCCACGCCGAACGCGTGGCCGGTGAGCCAGCCGGCGATCAGCACCGGCGCCAGGATCGCGTTGAGCACGACGGTGACGATCTGCACCAGCATGGTCGGCTTGGAGATGCCGGTGCCGCGCAGCGCCGCGCCGAGCGTGGCCAGGGCGAACTGCAGCGCCAGCCCGGGCAGGAACGCGTGCAGATAGGCGACGCCGGCCGCGGCGCTGGCCGCGTCGGCGGCGATCGCGCGCATGTAGGCGCCGCTGAAGGCATAGCCGGCGACCAGCGTGGCCAGCGCGGCCAGTACGGCCAGCACCAGGCTCTGGTTGAACACGCGGTTGGCGTCGACGGCGTCCTTGCGGCCGCAGGCCTGGGCGATCAGGGCCATGCCGCCGACCGCGAGCACCTGGCTCATCGCCATGATCAGGAACTGCAGGTTGCCGGCCGCGCCGACGCCGGCGATGGCGGCGTCGCCCAGGCGCGAGACGAAGTAGAGGTCGATCAGCACGTACAGCATCTGGAACAGCATGCCGATGCCGATGGGTACGGCGAGCGAGATCAGGTGTTTGGGAATCGAGCCTTGGGTGAGGTCGCGCATGCGGTGGCCTGTGGAGTTGGGCGCGGGGAGCGGGGACGCTGGGTTCGGAAAGAACGCAGCGGCGGACGCTGCGAGGTGAAATGGATGGCGGAATCATCTGCCGCCGCGCGGATCGCGGTGCGCGGGGGAGCGGTACTGGTCGGGCGGATCGTTGCTTGGATCGGTGTTCCGGCACGTCGCTGGTCGTCGGGATCGCCGATCGGACCGATCGATTTGGCGACGCCTCCTCGCAGCCGTCGTTCCTGCGAAAGCGGCTGCGCTTTTGTTTCGGCGAAGCCGAGAATCCAGAGACTTCAGCGCGTCGCGCCAGAAAATTTCCTGTGCGCGGCTTCATTCGGATACAGCGCGCCGCGCGTCGGCAGAAGCGACGGAAGATCGGTCTTACGGCAACTCAAAGCCGACGTTCCCGCACAAGCGCGGACCGAAAGACCGCAGCGTCATGCTCGGATGAAGCGCCGACGATCCGGTTCCACTAAAGCAAGGCACAGCCTTTTGCGGTAGCGACGACCCGCGCGACCGTTACGCCGCCGTCGTCCCTGATTCGGATTCGTCATCCGCCGCGGAGAACGCGCCATCGGCTAGCGCGAACAAGTAATCGCGCACATCCGCCGGCCAGGCCTGGATGCGCCGGGCGAAGCCGTCGCGGTCGCCGGCGAAGAGCGCGCGCGTCGCCTCCTCGGCGCCGGCGGCGTTGCCGGCCAGGGCGTTGAGGCAGCGGTAGGCGGCCTCGCGCGCCAGGCGCTGGCGGTTGCCGGCTTCGCCGCGCTTGCGCGCCTGGTCGATGAGCTTGCGCAACGTCACCGAGGCGCCGCCGGGCTGGGCGGCGAGCCAGTCCCACTGCCGCGGCAGCAGGGTGACCTCGCGCGCGGTCACGCCCAGGCGTGGCCGGCCGCGGCCGCGCGGGGCTTCGTTTTCGCGCGGCGCATCGTCCGCGGCATCCGGCGCGGATGGGGCCGCCGACTCGCGATAACGCTCGGCCACCGCGTCGGCGTCGCCGCCCAGGTGCAGGTCGATCTGCTGGCCGGTGCGGTCGTCGAACACCAGCAGTTCGGCGTCGCCGCCGCGCGCGGCGGCGGCGTGCACGGCCACCGCGACCTCGGCCAGACGGCCGCGGGCGAGCAGGCGGTGGCCGGCGAAAGCGGTGTAGGCGAGGGCGGGCGCGGGATTCATCGGCAGGGCGGGGTTGGGCGAGGCGTCAATTATTACCCGGGTATAAATTGGATGACAAGCCCCCGAGCGATCGCCAATGCGCCGGCCCGCGCCGAGCGATGCCCGCCCGCCATGGCCGGCCTCATCTGCGCGCCGGCTCTGGTCCGCGCGCCAGCGCCCGGGCCCGCGCGCCGGGCTAAGTCCCGGATTCGCCCGCGCCCTCGCAATCCTGGCGCTGCACGTCCGGCACGAAGCCGCCCTGCATCAGGAACATCGACGGCAGGTTGGCCCCCGGCGCGCCGCCGCTGGCGCCGGCCGGCGCTGCCGCCGGCGCGGT
>NZ_LXSD01000134.1:0-28259 GCF_017168095.1 Lysobacter enzymogenes
CCGCCGGCGTGGTCGCCGGTTTGCCTCGCGCTGGCGTTGCCGGCGCGTTGGCTGGCCGCGCGCGGCGGCGGCATCGCGGTGCGCATCGGCGGCGCGTGGCTGCTGGCGGTGGCGCTGCTGATGCTGGTTTCGACCGGATCGCCGGCCTTGCCGGGCGATCTTCCCGATCATCTGGAATAGGACGCACTGCGATGCCGCGTATTTGGTCTTTACTCATTAGCGTGTTGCTGATGTCGGCTTGCGCCGCGCCGGCCGCCGCGCACGATTTCTGGATCCAGCCCGAGCCTTACCGCAACGCCGCCGCGGCCGCGACCGCGCTGACCTTGCAGGTGGGCCACGGCCGCGACCGCCAGCGCTCGGCGATTCCGGCGCGGCGGATCCAGCGCTTCGAAGCGGTCGCCGGCGACGGCCGCCGCCTCGACCTGCGCGCGCAACTGCATCCCGACCCGCATGCGCCGGCCGACGCGCGCATCGCCGTGCCCGTCGGCGCCTGGATGCTGGTGCTGGAAACCGACGCCGGCGCGCAGAGCCGCCTGCCGGCGCCGCGCTTCAACGACTATCTGCGCGCCGAAGGCCTGAGCCCGGCGCTGGAACAACGCCGCGCGCAAGGCCGCGAGAACGCCGACGGCGCCGAGCGCTACAGCCGCCGCAGCAAGGCGCTGCTGCGCGTCGGCCCGGCGCCGGCCGGGGTCGCGGCCTTGCTGGCGCAGCCGCTGGGCCTGCCGCTGGAGATCGTGCTCGACGCCGATCCGCAGGCGCGCGCGGCGCGGCTGCCGGTGCGGGTGCTGTGGCAGGGCCGGCCGCTGCCCGGCGCGCTGGTCAAGCTGACCCGGCTGGAAGACGACGCGCAACCGCTGGACGCGCGCCGCACCGACGCCGCCGGCCGCGCCGACTTCGCCGCGCCGGGCGCAGGGACGTGGCTGCTGAACGCGATCTGGACCCGGCCGCTGCCGGCCGGCGCGGAAGTCGATTTCGAAACCACCTTCACCAGCCTGAGCTTCGACATCGTCGACGCGGCGCCGCGCTAGCGCGAGGGAGCGCGGCGCTGGATCCGACCCGCCCGCGGCGGGCGCCGACACCGCAGGCCGCGGCGATCGCAGCCTGGGGTGTTCGGCGTTGCCGAAGCGTTGCGGCTCCGTCCTGGGCCGATCCGACGCTGCAGCGGCGACGCGGCCGCGCGCCCGCGCGCGCAGCCGCCGCTCGCTCAAGGCAGGACCAGAATGTCGGTCCAGTCCGCGGAAGTCTGCGCGCGCAGCGCCGCGCCCAGGCTCGGGAACGGATCGACGAAGGCGCGGCGCTCGAGCTCGTTCAGCGAAATCAGCGAGCAGCTCGACGCGTCGGTGTTGGCGCACCAATAGGCGCCGGCGACCTCGGCCGACGGCACGTACACCGCCTTCCAGGTCTGGGTCGGCACCACCACCGCGCCGCTGGCGATGGTGGTGTTCATGTCGTCGAAGTCGGGGCCGGTGACGATGTAGGCCTCGTCCCATTCCTTGGCCACGGTGCGCACCAGGCTCTCGATCCTGGCCCAGGTGCCGCGGTTGAGCTTGGGCGCCTGCGGCACGATGTTGGCAACCGAAAAGGTCTCCTTCTGCGCCGGCGTGGTCGAGGCGTCGCCGGCCGGCATCATGTGGCCGCGGTCGTAGCCGCTGTTGGTGTAGCTGGCGTGCCTGGTCGGGAAGCCGGTCTCGCTGAAGAAATTGGAATCGATGCGGTTGATCGATTCGGCGCCGATCACCTTGGCCCGGGTCAGGTGCTGGGCCGACCACAGGTTGGTGCCGGTGACCTTGGAGGCGTACAGGTTGTAATCCTGGTAGCAGATCGACAGGGTCTGTTCGTTGAGGTCGGCATTGCTCAGCACCGGCTTGCGGCCGCCGGGGTATTGCTCGTTGTGGGCGCTGGTGCAGGCGGCGGCGAAGGCGGCGGGCGCGGCCAGGGCGAGGCCCACAGCGGCGAGGCAGGCGGCGAGTTTCATCGGGAACGGGTCCGGTGCGTGCTGGGTGCGCACAAAATTGCAGGCGTATCGAACCGATTCGTGACAAGTAATGTGGTTTTAGCGGCTTCCGCGACGTAGTGCAGGTTTTGCCTGGATCACGTTTTTGCCGGATATGTCGTACCGAAAGGTCTCATCCGATATTCATCCTCCCCTTCTTAGCCTGCAGCCCCTCTCCCGGATCGATCGAAATCGCCTATGCGCCGTTTGTCGTTGCCCATGCTGGCCCTGGCCTTGGCCCTGAACGCGCCGCGCCCGGCCGCGGCCGCCGACCTGATCGGCTTCTGGGACGCGCCGCGCCACGGCGGCAACAGCTTCAACCGGCTGCCGCCGGACGAGGCCTATTTCGCCGCGTTGCGCGGCTACGGCGCGACCTGGGTGCGGCTGTCCTACGACAAATGGACGCCCGCAGGCCGCGATTTCCTGATCGGCGACGCCGACGACTACCGGCGCCTGGCGCCGGCCGACCTGAAGACGCTGAAGGCGGCGCTGGCGCGCGCCGACGCGGCCGGCCTGAAGACCGTGGTCGCGCCGCTGTCGCTGCCGTACTCGCGCTGGGCGCAGAACAACGGCGGCCGCTTCGACGACCGGCTGTGGCAGGACCGCAAGCATTGGGAGGCGGCGGCGCGCTTCTGGCGCGATCTGGCGCGCGAACTCAAGGACCAGCCCGGCATCGCCGCCTACAACCTGATCAACGAGCCGGCGCCGGAAAGGCAGGCCGGGCTCAGCGAATACGCGAACGCGCAACAGCGCCGCGACTGGTACGCCAAGCAGCGCGGCGGCGCGCGCGATCTGCCGGCGTTCTATCGACGCATCGTGCAGGCGATCCGCGAAGTCGACCGCGACACCCCGATCATGCTCGACGCCGGCTGGTACGCCTCGGCCGGCGGCTTCGACTACTGGCCGGCGCCGCTGGCCGACGCCAGGACGCTCTACAGCGTGCACATGTACGAGCCTTATCAAGTCACCAGCGCGCCCAACCTCAAGCGCGCGAAACCTTATCTCTATCCCGGCCCGGCCCCGTACGGCGATGGCGAGCCGACCTGGAACCGCGAACGCGTCGCCGCGCACCTGGCCCAGGCCTTCGACTGGGCCAAGACCCACGAGGTGCCGGCCACGCGATTGGTCGCCGGCGAATTCGGCTGCGTGCGCCAATTGAACGACTGCGCGCGCTACCTCGACGACGTGCTCGCCGCGCTCGACCGCGCCGGCGCGCACTGGGCCTTCTACGCCTTCCGCGAGGACGCCTGGGACGCGATGGACTACGAACTGGGCAAGGGCAAGGTCGACTGGCGTTACTGGGAAGCGATGGAGCAGGGCAAGCCCGACCCGGTGCCGCGCAAGGCCACGCCGGTGTTCGAGCCGATCCGCAAGCGCTTGTCGGCTGGGCGCGAGTAGGGGGCTTGCGCCGTAAGCGAGGCGTCGCGGTCGCGACTCGCGTCGCTCCTGCAAGGGCTGCGTTGCGACACCCCCGACTGTAGGAGCGACGCGAGTCGCGACCGCGAAAATCGGCCCGCGCCGCAAGCACGAGGCTATATCCGCGACTCGCACCGCTCCCGCTTAAAAAACAACGCTACCCGCCGACCGCGAACACCGCTGCAACGCCCGCTGCTCGCCCAGCAGATCCGCGACCGTGGTTGCGGCCGCGCCCGGTCTCGATGTCGCCGGCCGCGCCCAGCTCCTGCACCACCTTGGTCGGGTGGCCGCGGGAAATGCCGCAGGCCTCGGCGATCTGCGCGATCGAGCGCGTGCACTATGAATTTTTCGGCCCGAGCGATGCGCAACCGGCTGCGTAGCACGCGGGCGTTCGCTGCGCCGAAGCGCGCATGAACGCAGCGTGCGCGGATGCGACATCGGGCGATGCCGGCGGCCTCGGTCTTTTCCTCGTCGCCTGCATCGGGTAAAAGACACCAAAGCGGGCGCGCAGGGGGGCGCCGCGATCCTCGGGTCGCAGCGCCGCGCCATCGTTCTTATGGATGTCCGTCTTCGGAGAGGGAGTTCCGCATGCGCCCCCCCCTGTTCGCCTGGTTGTTGCTGTCCGCCGCCGCGCTCGCCGCCTGTGCGCGCCAGGACGCGCCGCCCGCGCCCGCCGCTGCGGCGCGCACGGCCGCTACGACTGTCGCCGAGGCCGAGCCCGACGCCGATCCCGACGCGCAAAGGCTCGCCGACGCCGTCGCCGCGCAGTTCCCGGCGATTCCATCGATCGTCGTGCCCGAGATCGTCGGCGTCACGCCCGCGCAGCGTGCGCTGGAGTCGGCGATGGCGCCGGCGCTGGATCCCATCGCCGGGGTCAGCGTCTCGCCCGCGCGTTGCGACGGTGGCGGCGCGCTGCTGCGCGACGCCGGTTTGACCAGCGTCGACGCGCAAGGCCAGCTCAGCCGCATCGGCGACGAGGGCATCTTCAAGATCGGCGCCGACGGCAGCGGCACCGCCAATTACGAGGGCGGCCTGATCACGGTCAACGCCGACGGCAGCGGCAGCATCGACGGCGATGCCGGCGGCGAGGACGACGAGGACGGCAAGGGCGCGCTGGTGCGGGTCGAGGCCGACGGCTCGGGCTCGTACAACGGCCCGGCCGGGGTGATCGCCCTGGACGGCAAGGGCGGCGGCACCTGGAACGGCGACAGCGGCCTGGTCCGCAACAACGGCGACGGCAGCGGCAGCTGGAACGGGCCGCTCGGCCTGGTGACGATCAACAACGACGGCTCCGGCCGCTGGAACGGTCCGCTCGGCCTGGTCGTGGTCAACGGCGACGGCACCGGCCTGGTCGACACGCCGGCGCGCGCGGTGCGCTTGCCGGCGTTGCCGAAGGTGCCGCCGGCCGGGCGCTTCCCGCCGCTGAAGAAATTCGCGCCGCCGGGCGCGCCCTGCGGCTACCTCATCACCCTCAACGATCGGGTGCTGTTCGACTTCGACAAATCCGATATCCGCGCCGACGCGGCCAAGGTGCTCGACACGCTGGCCGCCGCGCTCAAGGACGTGCGCGCCTCGGCCATGGAAATCGGCGGCCATACCGACGCCAAGGGCAGCGACGACTACAACCTGGCGCTGTCGCAGCGGCGCGCGCTGGCGGTGGCCGCGGCGCTGCGCGAACGCGGCGCCGCGCAGCAGGCGCAGGCGCGCGGCTACGGCGAAGCGCAGCCGGTGGCGCCCAACGAGATCGGCGGCCAGGACAATCCGGGCGGGCGCCAGCTCAACCGCCGGGTCGAAATCTTCCTGCGCACCTGATCGCGCGCTGCCGTGTTCCCCCGACCACCGAGCGAGGACAGACGATGATGAGAATCGCGAGCGCGACGATCCTGGGCCTGGGCCTGGCGTTGCCGATGAGCGGCCTGGCCAACGACTTCAGCCTGGGCCTGGACGTCGACCGCGTGCCGACCGCGCAGTTGAGCCTGCCGGCCTGCAACGCGGCGATTGCGCGCGGCGCGGCCGCGCTGGGCTATGCGATGCGGGTGAACCGCGACCAGAAGACGCTGATCACCCACGTGTCCGGACCGCCGCAGGACGGCCGCGCGCTGATCGCCTACTGCATCGCCGCCGGCACCCACACGGCCTGGGTGGTGCAGGCCTTCGACTACTCCGGCCCGAACCTGACCGAGCCGCAGCGCATCGCGACCCGTGTGTCCGGCGAGATCCGCAAGGCGATCAAGCCGGCGGGTAAATGACGCGGGCGCTGTGTCGGTGGCGGCCGCGCTAGCCGGGTCGCGTGGCAAGGGAGGGTTCGCGGTCGCGACTCGCGTCGCTCCTGCAGGGGCTGCGTTGCGGCAATGCCGACTGTAGGAGCTGCGCAAGCTGCGACCGCGATAGCCGGGTTTCGACGCAAGCGCGGTTTCGCGGTCGCGACTCGCGTCGCTCCTACAGGGGCTGCGTTGCGGCAAGGCCGACTGTAGGAGCTGCGCAAGCTGCGACCGCGACCGTCGGATTACGACGCAAGCCCGTTCAGCGGCCGGGCCCAAGGTCTGCGTCGGGCAGGGCGAAGAGCGCTGGTCCAGCCGCGCCCAGCCCCTGGGGCCGCGCCGTGCAGCGCCGCCCCGGCGAATCGTCTACTCTCCGCTCCCCGGCGCTGCCCCAGGCGCGCCGGGCGGCGATGCTTTCGCGCGGCCATCGGGCCGGTCCGGGATGGGCCGGCGGTCTGCGCGTTGACACTCATGTAATCGGTTACATATGATGAATAGACCATATTTCCATGCAGGGCAGCGTTACTAAATGACCGGCCGCGTTGATATCGAGGCACTGATCGATCGGATGACGCTGGAGGAGAAGATCGGTCAGCTGTCGATCCTGGCCGATTCCATCCGCCCCTTCGCTTTCGACGTCAATCCGGACTCGTTCCAGTGGGGACCGGATCGCACCCGCGAGATGATCCGGGCCGGCCAGGTCGGCGCGCTGTTCAACGGCGTCGGCGCCAGGGAAGGGCGCGAACTGCAGCGCATCGCGGTCGAGCAAAGCCGGCTCGGCATTCCGATCCTGCTCGGCGCCGACGTCATCCACGGCATGCGCACCGTGTTCCCGATCCCGCTCGGCGAAGCGGCCAGCTTCGAGCCCGAACTGGCCGAGCGCACCGCGCGCGCGGCCGCGGTGGAAGCCACCCGTGAGGGCCTGCACTGGACCTTCGCGCCGGTGGTCGACATCGCCCGCGACCAGCGCTGGGGCCGGGTCGCCGAAACCACCGGCGAAGACACCGTGCTGGCCTGCGCCTTCGCCCGCGCGCGCGTGCGCGGCTTCCAGGGCCCGGACCTGACCGCCGACGATTCGCTGCTGGCCACGCCCAAGCATTTCGCCGCCTATGGCGCGGTCAGCGCGGGCCTGGACTACAACACCGTCGACCTGTCGCCGCAGACCCTGTTCGACGTGCACCTGCCGCCGTTCAAGGCCGCCATCGACGCCGGCGCGCTGACGGTGATGAGTTCGTTCAACGACATCAACGGCGTGCCCGCCACCGCCAACCGCGAGCTGCTGACCGGCGTGCTGCGCGAGCAGTGGGGCTTCGAAGGCTTCGTCGTTTCCGACTACACCTCCGATTTCGAACTGATCGCGCACGGCTACGCCGCCGACGAGAAGCACGCCGCCGAGCTGAGCATCGGCGCCGGCCTGGACATGAGCATGCAGAGCGGCGTGTTCATGGATCATCTGGCCGCGCTGGTGGGCGAGGGCAAGGTGTCGGTCGCGGCGATCGACACGGCGGTGCGCCGCATCCTCACCGTCAAGGCGCGGATGGGCTTGTTCGACAATCCCTATCGCTCATTGAACGAAGCGCCGCCCGGCCCCGCGCCGTACCTCGCCGCGCACGACGAACTCGCGCGCGAAGCCGCGCGGCGCAGCGTGGTGATGCTGAAGAACGACGGCGACGTGTTGCCGCTGCGCAAGTCCGGCCAGCGCATCGCCCTGATCGGCCCGTTCGCGCGCGACCGCGCCAATCTCGCCGGCTGCTGGAACATCTTCGGCGACCCCTCGCGCGAGGTCGACCTGGAAACCGGCCTGCGCGCCGCGCTCGCAGATCCTTCCGCGCTCGACGTGGTGGACGGCAGCGGCTTCGTCGAAGCCATCGACGGCGGCATCGACGCCGCGGTGGCCGCCGCGCGCGGCGCCGACGCGGTGCTGCTCGCGCTCGGCGAGCCCAGCGATTTCTCCGGCGAAGCGCAATCGCGCACCCAGATCGTGCTGCCGGCCGCGCAACTCGCGCTGGCCGAAGCGGTGCTCGCCGCCGGCACGCCGGTGATCGTGCTGCTGCGTTGCGGCCGCGCGCTCGCGCTGGGCCCGCTGCAGCGCGCGCAGGCGCTGCTGGTGACCTGGTTCCTCGGCAGCCAGACCGGCCACGCCGTGGCCGATCTGGTGTTCGGCGAGCACAGCCCCGGCGGCCGCCTGCCGGTCAGCTTTCCGCACGATTCGGGCCAGCAGCCGTACTACTACAACCATCCCGCCACCGGCCGGCCGTACGTTGCCGGCGGGCTGGAGTCGTTCCGCACGCGTTGGCGCGAAACCGACCACACCGCGCTGTATCCGTTCGGCCACGGCCTGAGCTATGGCCGCATCGAATACGGCGCGGCGACGCTGGACGCGCCGGCGCTGGCCTGGGACGGCGAGCTGCGCGCGCGCGTGCGCGTCACCAACGTCGGCGAGCGCGCGGCCGAAGAAGTGGTGCAACTGTACGTGCGCGACCGCGTCGCCAGCCGGGTGCGCCCGGTGCGCGAGCTCAAGCGTTTCGCCAAGATCGCGCTGGCGCCGGGCGAGAGCCGCGAGGTCGAGTTCGCGCTGAGCCGCGCCGACCTGGAATTCCGCGGCATCGACAACCGCGCCATCGCCGAGCCGGGGCTGTTCGACCTGTGGCTGGCGCCGTCGGCCACGGCCGGCGAGGCGGTGCAGTTCGAGTTGCTGGCCGCGCAAGGTTAAGGCGCGGGCGCCGCGGCGACATTAGAGAAAGGGAGGGGGCGCGGCTCTCTCCCTTTGCGTTTTTGCCGCAGGTCTTTGCGGTCGCGTGGCGGGCTGTGCGCGCATGGAGGTTGAGCGATCAGGCGGGCATCGGTTGCGCGGGCTCGCTCGCCGAGTTCGTCCCGCCGTATCGCGGGACGTCCCTTCCCAAGCCCCGGCGCGCCGCCGAATCGGCCTATACTGAGCGCCCGCGCACATCTTCGCCGTGCGCCTTCGCACCTCGAGCCGCCGCCAGAGGAGTCATCCTCCTTCTGCCGGAAGCGTTCGCCGTGCCTTTCGATCCCTGCGTTGCTCATCTCCCCGTATTGCGTCCGCGCGGCCTGCGCCGCGCGCCGTTGGCGCTTGCCCTGGCCGGCGCGCTGGCGTGGTCCGCGCCGTTCCTCGCCGTCGCCCAGACCGTCGCGCCCGCGCGCGACGGCGCGGCCGCCGCCGCCGATCCGACCGAACTCGACCGGGTCGAAGTCGTCGCCAACCAGCTCGGCACCGTCACCGAAGGCAGCGGTTCGTACACGCCGGGCAGCATCGCCACCGCGACCCGGCTGGTGCTGACCCCGCGGCAGACGCCGCAGTCGATCAGCGTGATCGGGCGCCAGGAAATGGACGATTTCGGCCTGACCGGCATCGACGATGTCATGCGCGTCACGCCCGGCATCAGCATCGTCACCTACGACAGCGAGCGCACCGAGTATTACGCGCGCGGCTTCGCGATCCAGAACTTCCAGTACGACGGCATCCCGATGCAGCGCGATTCGGCGTTCTCGGCCGGCAACACCCTCAGCGACACCGCGATCTACGACCGCATCGAAGTGCTCAAGGGCGCCACCGGCCTGCTGACCGGCATCGGCGATCCGGGCGCGACGATCAACCTGATCCGCAAGAAGCCCACGCGCGAGTTCAAGGGTCAGGCGACGCTAGGCGCGGGCTCGTGGGACGAGTACCGCGGCGAAGTCGACGTGTCCGGCCCGCTGAGCGGCGATGGCCGCGTGCGCGGCCGCGCGGTCGCGGTGCGCCAGGACAAGCACGGCTACAGCCAGCGCTATCAGCGCAGCACCGAGGTGTTCTACGGCATCGTCGAAGCCGATCTGACGCCCGACACCCTGCTGACCGTCGGCGCCGACTACCAGGACAGCGATCCGCGCGGCTCCAGCTGGGGCGGCATTCCCTTGCTCGATGCCGACGGCAAGTTCTATCGCGTGCCGCGCTCGTTCAACAACGGCGCCGACTGGAGCCGCTGGCGCCAGTACACCCGCACCGGTTTCGCCACGCTGGAGCATCGCTTCGGCGACGGCTGGGTCGCCAAGCTGCAGCTCAATCACCAGGTCAACGGCTACGATGCCGCGCTCGGCGCGGCGGCGTCGGGCCATCCCGATCCGCGCGACGGCAGCGGCGTCGGCCTGTGGCTAGGCCAGTACGTCGGCAAGACCGTGGCCAACGCCGCCGACGCTTACGTCAGTGGCCATTTCCAGTGGTTCGGACGCGAGCACGAGCTGGTGTTCGGCGCCAGCGCCTCGCGCAAGCGCTGGACCAACATCGGCTATTTCGCGCCGCCGGATTACCCGACGCAGGTGCCCGACTATCGGCAATGGAACGGCGCCATCCCCGAACCGGCCTGGCAGCGCGGCTTCGACAACGATCAGACCACCCGCGAGAGCGGCGCGTATCTGGTCGGCCGCTTCGATCTGGCCGATACGTTCAAGCTGATCCTCGGCAGCCGCGTCGCCAACTACAAGACCGACGGCATCGACGAGAGCGGCGTGGTGGTGCCTTACGCAGGCGCGGTGTACGACCTCAATACGTTTCTGTCGGCCTACGCCAGCTACAGCACGATCTTCAAGCCGCAGGCCGAGCAGGACGAGCGCGGGCGCGCGCTCGATCCGCGCGAAGGCGAGAACTACGAACTGGGCCTGAAAGGCGAATTCTTCGACGGCCGCCTGAACGCGAGCGCCGCGGCGTTCCGTCTGGACCAGGACAATTACCCGGTGCCCAGCGGCGGCAAGACGCCCACCGGCGGCGATGCGTATCGGGCGCTGCAAGGCGTGCGCACCGAAGGTTACGAGCTGGAACTGTCCGGCCAGTTGCGCCCGGGCTGGCAGATCCAGGCCGGCTATGCGCACAAGGTCGCGTGCCAGCGCGGCGCCAAGGTGTCGACGCTGGAGCCCGAAGATCAATTCAGCGCGCACACCAGCTATCGTTTCGGCGGCGCCCTCGACGGCCTGACCGTCGGCGGCGGCGCGCGCTGGCAGAGCAGCAGCTTCGGCCCGGTCGGCGCGCCCGGCGGCGGCACGGTCGAGCATCGCACCCGGCCGTACTGGCTGCTCGATGCGATGCTCGGCTATCGCTTCGACGAGCACGTCTCGGCCGCGCTCAACCTCGACAACCTGCTGGACAAGCGCTACTACACGATCTTCGACGTCTACAGCACCTACACCTGGGGCGAGCCGCGCAGCGTGCGCGCGTCGGTGACGTATCGGTTCTGAGCACGGCGGTGGGGCGATGGGCCAGTGGCGGCCCGCACGCGGTCAGGGCTTGGCCGCGTCCGGCTCCGGCGCCGGCCAGGGCATTTCGCCCTTGATCACTTTCGCGCTGAGTTCCAGCGAAGACGCCTCGCCGAGCTTGGGATACGCGGCCTGCATCGCGGCGATGAGCTGGGCCGAAGCGGCGGCGCGCGCGGCTTCGCGTTCGAAGCGCTCGATATAGGCGGCGGTGAACTTGACCGCGTCCAGGCCCTTGGGCTCCGCGCCGAGATAGTGGCCGGGAATCACCCGCGCCGGCTTGAGCGCCTGGATGCCGCGCAGCGTCTTCAGCCAGCCCTGGCGCGAGGCCGGCGTCTGCGTATCGGCCATGAATACGTGGCCGCCGCTGGACACCACCACGCCGCCGGCCACGGTCTTGAGCGAAGGAATCCACAGATAGGTGCGCGCCGGGTCGGGGCCGCGCAGGCCCTGGATCTTCAGCGTGCGGCCTTCGAAGCTCAGCGTGTCGCCCTGCAGCGCATCGGGCACGATCAGTTGCCGCGGCGCGTTGTCCTTAAGGATCGGCCCCCAGTAGGCGAGCTTGCCCTGCATCGTCTTGCGGATCGCCGCCACCGTCTGCGGCGTGGCGAGGATGCGCGCATCGGGGAACGCCGCGCGGATCGTGTCCAGGCCGAAGTAGTAATCCGGATCGCTCTGGCTGATGTATACGGTGGCCAGCGGCTTGCCGGTGGCGCGGATCTTATCGACCAGCGCCTGCGCGTCGGCGCGCTGGAACTGGGCGTCGATCAGCAGCACCTCGCGTTCGCCGACGACGAGTTCGGACGACACCGGGAACACGCCGTTTTCGCCGGGGTTGTAGACCTCGATGCGCAGCGGCGCGGCGGCCGCGGCCGGAGCCGATTGCGCGGCGAACGCAGCGAACGCGCAGACGAGGCCGAAGGCGAGCGACAGGCGCGGAGCGGGAAAGGCGGACATGGGCGGGTTTCCTGACGCGAGAGACAGCTCAGGCTAGGCCGGATGCGGCGGCGGAAACAGCCGCCGCGGCGCACGACTGCGTTGCGCGGCCGCATCCAATCGGCGCGCGCCGTTCACGTTGCGAGCGCCGGCTCGGATGCGGACTCGGCTTCGGCCGGATGCCGGAACTGGCGCTCCACCAAGCGCGCGTAATGCGGATGGGTGGCGAGCAGTTCGACATGGCTGCCCATGCCGGAGATGCGCCCGGCGTCGAGGAAGCAGATCCGGTCGGCGTGCATGACCGTCGACAGGCGGTGGGCGACGATGATGTTGGTGCGCCCGCGCATCAGCTCGTCCAGCGCCAGCTTGACCTGGTGCTCGGTCTCGCTGTCGAGCGCGGAAGTGGCTTCGTCGAGGATCAGGATGTCCGGGTCGCGCAGGAACATGCGCGCGATGGCGATGCGCTGGCGCTGGCCGCCAGACAGATTGTTGCCCTGTTCGATCAGCTGGGTATCGAAGCCCTGCGGCATCGCCTCGATGAACTCCAGCGCGCCGGCGCGGCGCGCGGCCGAGCGCAGCTGTTCGTCGTCGAACTCCCCGTCCAGGCCGTAGGCGATGTTGTCGCGGACCGTGCCGGGCATCACCGGCGCGCTCTGCGCGACATAGCCGATGCTGCCGCGCCACTGGCGCAGGTCGAACTCGCCGATCGGTCGGCCGCCGTAGAGGATGCGGCCGCCGCTGGGCTGGTAGAAGCGCTCGATCAGCGACAGCAAGGTGGTCTTGCCGCTGCCGCTGGTGCCGACCAGGGCCACGGTACGGCCGGGTTCGAAACGCAGGTCGATGCCGCGCAGCACGGCGGCGTCGCGGCCGTCGTAGGCGAAGGACACGTCGTGGAACTCCAGCACCTGTCCGGGCAGGCGCTCGGCGGTGCCCGGGCGGGTCTGTTCCTCGTCTTCGAGCAGGATCGCCGCGATCCGCGCCGAAGCGCCCTTGGCCTTCTGCAGCTCGGCGGTGAAGTGGGTGAGCTGCATCAACGGCGTGGCGACGTTGAAGATGTAGAGGATGAACGCGGTCAGGGTGCCGACGGTGATTTCGCCGGCGGCCACGCGCGCGGCGCCGTAGACCAGGATGACGATGATCGCCAGGGTCATCGCCAGGCTCATCAGCGGTTC
The DNA here is from genome assembly GCF_017168095.1 of Lysobacter enzymogenes. Taxonomy (GTDB): domain Bacteria; phylum Pseudomonadota; class Gammaproteobacteria; order Xanthomonadales; family Xanthomonadaceae; genus Lysobacter; species Lysobacter enzymogenes_D. The sequence continues at coordinate 13,023 of NZ_LXSD01000134.1, forward strand.
CAGCAACACATTGACCCGCGCCACGCGCAGGCCCAGCCGCATCAGGCCGTCGATCTCGCCGCGGCTGCGCTCGCGCTCGCGCGGCTCGGCGGTGAACGCCTTGACCAGGCGGATTTCCTGGAAGATGTGGGTGAGGATGCCGCTGAAGCGCGCGGTGCGGTCCTGGATGCGGCGCGACAGGCCGTCGAGCAGGAACGCGATCGGGATCATGATCGCGAAGGCGGCGCCGATCGAGCCGATCAGGGCCAAGGTCAGGCGCACGTCCAGCAGCAACAGCACCACGATCGAGCCGGCCAGCAGCAGCACGCCGGTGAGCAGGTTGACGGTCTGGCGCGCGATCAGTTCGGAGATCGACTCGCAGTCGCGCACCACCCGGCTGACCCGTTCGCCGCTGCTTTCGCGGTCGAACGAGGCCACCGGCAGGCGCAGCAGCTTGTCGATCAGGCTCTGGCGCAGGCGCGCGACCAGTTGGTAGCCGACCCGTGCCAGCAGGTAGGCGGAGGCCGCGTTGAGCAGCGCCGCGGCGGCCAGGATCGCGACCAGCCCGGCCATCGCCCAGACATCGATCTGGCCGTGGCCGAAGCCGTCGATCATCTGCTTGGTCTGGACCGGAAACCACAAGGTGCCGGCGACCGAAGCGATCGCCGCCAGCGCGGCGACCGACAAGGCGACCGGCGAGGGCCGGCCGGTGCGGATCAGCCGCCACAGGTCGCGCGAGGACGAGGCGGATTTGTCCGCAGGTTCGGCGGAAGGATGGGGGCGGCTCATGCGGCACCGAAGGCTGCGGTACGGATTGCGTTGCGCCTGTTCACTCGGCCGGCTCCGGGGTGTCTCGCAAAACGGTTCAGGGGCGATGCCGACGCGACGGCCCGCGTATACGCGATCGGCGCAGGCGACGCGCGCCGGCGGCCGTGGTTTGCGCGCGGCCGGCCGTGGTCGGCTTCGGCGTCCGCGCTGACCCGGCAAGAAGAAAACTGACCCGGCAGTGTTACGTCGTGTTGTCGGCACGGTCAACGCGAGTTCCGTCTCGCCCGTCGAAGTAGCGATGCGTTTCGCATCCTTGCGCGCGTTGCGTCACAAATAGGCCGGCGTGCGGCGCGGCCGGCGAAAATCGCCGCGATTTGCGGGAGATTCGGCGACGCGCGGATGTGTGACGAGGATCGCTGAGCTTGCGCGCGGTGGGTCGTTCGGCAGTGTGCGCACTGCATTCTTTGCGCCGGTGCGCTGGCGCTGCGAAGCTAAGGCGCGGCGCGGCGTTGCTGCGGGGTGGGCGAGACACCGTCCCGCCGCGTGGCGGCGGGACGGGCGCGGCGTTCACATCGCCTGCAATTCCGGATTCTGGTTGCGCGCGTCCTTCGTCGGCGCCGCGGGCGTCGGCGCCGGCGTCTGCGCCGGCTGCGCGCCGTCCACCGGCACTTCCAGGTACGGCAGCTGCAGCGTCTGGCTGGTCATGCGCCGGATCTCGTTGGTCAGCGCCGGGCTGTCGTTGAGCTTGCGGCCGTAGGACGGAACGATCTGGCGCAGCTTCTCGCCCCAGCCGGCCGCGACCTGCTGCGGGAAGGCCTTGGCCATCAGGTCGAGCATGATCGGCGGCGACGTCGAGGCGCCCGGCGAGGCGCCCAGCAGCGCGGCGATGCTGCGGTCCTTGTCGATGACGATCTCGGTGCCGAACTGCAGCACCGGGCCCTTGACCGGATCGCGCTTGATCACCTGCACGCGCTGGCCGGCGGTGACCAGGGTCCAGTCGCTGCGTTTGGCGGTGGGGAAATACTTCAACAGCTCGGCGTGGCGATCGTTGTCGTCGAGCTGCGCCTGGCTCATCAGGTACTTGACCAGGTCCAGGTTCTCGGCGCCGACGCTGAGCATCTCGCCGACGTTGTCGTGATTGACCGAGGAATACAGGTCGAACCACGAGCCGTGCTTGAGGAACTTGGTGCTGTACAGCGCGAACGGGCCGAACAGGATCACCGGCTTGCCGTCGAGCTTGCGCGCATCCAGATGCGGCACCGACATCGGCGGCGAGCCGGTTTCGGCCATGCCGTAGGCCTTGACGTGGTGGCGATCGGCGATGGCCGGCGCGGTGAAGGCGAGGAACTGGCCGCCGACCGGGAAACCGGCGTAGTCGTCGGCCTCGGGAATGCCCGACAGCTGCAGCAGCTTGAGCGCCGCGCCGCCGGCGCCGATGAACACGAAGCGGCTCTTGACCGTGCTCTCCTGGCCGGACTTGAGGTCCTTGACGGTGACGTTCCAGGTCCTGTCGGCGTTGCGGCGCAGCGCGGTGACTTCATGCCCGAGGTTCAAGGCGAAGTTCGGGCTGCGCTGCAGGCCCTGGGTCAGCTGGCGGGTGATGACGCCGAAATTGACGTCGGTGCCCAGCGGCATGTAGGTGGCCGCGACGTGCTGCCTGGGATCGCGTCCCTCCATCAGCAGCGGCGCCCATTGCCTGATCTGGGCCGCATCGTCGGAGAACTGCATGCCGTAGAACAGCGGGTTCTTGACCAGCGCGTCGCGGCGCTTGCGCAGGTAGTCGATGTTGTCCTCGCCCCAGACGAAGCTCATGTGCGGGGTCGGGTTGATGAAGTCGCTCGGCGCGCCCAGGCGGCCTTCGCGCACCTGGTGCGACCAGAACTGGCGCGAGATCTCGAATTGCTCGGCGATCTCCACCGCGCGCTTGGTCTCGACGCTGCCGTCGGCCAGTTGCGGGGTGTAGTTGAGTTCGGCGAAGCCCGAGTGGCCGGTGCCGGCGTTGTTCCAGCCGTCCGAGCTTTCCTCGGCGACGCCGTCGCGGCGCTCGTAGATCTGCAGTTTCCAGTCCGGCTGCAGCTCCTGCAGGTAGGTGGCCAGGGTGACGCTCATGATGCCGGCGCCGACCAGCACCACATCGACCGGCTGGTCGTTTTGCGCCGCGGGCACCGAGCGCTGGTACAGCGGCCAGTACAGGAACAGCACGCCGCCGACGGCCGCGACGGCGATCAGCAGCAACAGGACTTTGCGGAATTTTTTCATGGCGGGGGACCGATCGCGGTGAGGCGATGCGCGGCGGCCGGCGGATCCGTCGGTGCGGATCCGCGCGTGCGGCGCCGTCCTGGGCGCCCCGGGCATCGGGCCAAAGGGACGGGCAGGATAGGGCCTGGACGGTGGAGACGGCGTGGTGCCGCCGCGCGGGGGCGCGGCGGCGCCGCGCTCAACCGGGCTTGCGCTGGAACGAAAACAGCCGCGCCAGCGGATGCGCGCGCCGTTCGATCCGCGCCCGCAGCAGCCCGGCGCCGATCATGCTGTAAGTGATGCCGTTGCCGCCGTAGGCCATGGCGAACAGCACGCGCGGGCCGTATTGCGCATGCGCGCCGAACCAGGGCAGGCCGTCGGCGGTTTCGGCGAAGGTGCCGGCCCAGGCGAAGGCCGGCTGCAGGCGCAGGCGTTCGAAACGTTGCTGCACCTGGCGGACCAGGCGGTTCGCGCGCGATTGCACGCGGCGGTCGCGGCGCGCCGGCAGATCGATCGCGTCGTCGCAGCCGCCGACGACCAGGCGGCCGTCGCCGGTGCTGCGCAGGTACAGATACGGGCGCGCCGATTCCCACACCATGGTCGTGCGCAGCGCCTGCAATTCGTCCTCGTTCAAGGGATCGGTGACGAACGCGTAGCTGCTGCGGTTGCGCGCCAGCGTCTGCTCGATCCAGCGCTGGCCGGCGTAACCGGCGGCGACGACGACATGGCCGGCGCGCAGGCGCAGGCCCTCGGCGGTGCGCAGTTCGACGCCGCGCGGCTTCGCCTGCAGCCGCTCGATGCGGGTGCGGTCGTAAACCTGGCCGCCGCGCCGGCGCAGGCGCGCGAGCAGGCGCGAGGTCATGCGGTAGGGGTCCACCGCCGCCGCGCATTCGCTGAGCATCGCGCCGGACGCGCGCAGGCCGTAGTCGGCGGCGAGCTCGTCGGCGTCCAGCCAGCGCAGCGCCAGGCCGTGGCGCGCGCGCAGCGCGGCCTCCTCGCGCAGCAGCGGCAGGTGGCCGCTGCGGCTGGCGTAATACAGGCTGCGCTGGCGGCGGAAATCGACATCGCGCAGTTCCGCGGCGACCTCGCCCAGGCGCTCCACGGCCGCGGCGCAGGCGCGATAGGCCAGGGCCGCGTTGCGCTCGCCATAGCGCTGGCTCAGTTCGATCAGATGGGTGTCGATCTCGTACTGCAGCAGCGCCGTGCTCGCCGCGGTGCTGCCCCAGGCGATGTCGCGCTGTTCCAGCACCGCCACCTCATGGCCGTGCGCGGCCAGTTCGTCGGCGATCAGCGCGCCGCTGATGCCGCCGCCGATCACCGCGACCTCGCAGTCCAGGTCCTGCTGCAGGCGCGGGAAGGCGTGCATGAGGCCGTTGCGGATCGCCCAGAACGGATAGCCGCTTTTAAGATCCATGAGGTCGCCGGACGGGGAGGGAAGGCCAGCTAAACCGCGGCGGCGTGTGCGCGAGGTGATACGCGCGCGTTTCTCGCCGATCCGATCGCGGTTTGCGTCCGCTCCAGACGGATGCAGGCCCGGCGCGCGGCCGCGGCCGGCGCCGATCTGCCATCATCGCGGCCTGACCGCGCCGGATCGAGGACACGCCCATGAAACTGCTGCTGGCCGGCGCGACCGGCCTGGTCGGAAGCCACGCGCTGCGGCTGGCCCTGGCCGACCCCGCGATCGAACGGGTGATCGCGCCGACCCGCCGCGCGCTGCCGCCGCACCCGAAGCTGGAGGCGCCGCGGATCGACTGGGATGTGTTGCCGCCCGATGCGACGTGGTGGCGGGTCGATGCGGTGGTCTGCGCGCTCGGCACCACGATGCGCGCGGCCGGTTCGCGCGAGGCGTTCCGCAAGGTCGACTTCGACTACCCGCTGGCGCTCGCGCAGGCCGCGCACCGCGCCGGCGCCCGCAGCTACGCGCTCAACTCCGCGCTCGGCGCCGATGCCGGCTCGCGGGTGTTCTACAACCGGGTCAAGGGCGAACTGGAGCAGGCGCTGGCCGGGGTCGGTTTCGACTCGCTGACCTATGTGCGGCCGGGCCTGATCGGCGGCGAACGCGCGCAATCGCGCCCCGGCGAGGCGGCCGCGAGCGCGGTGCTGCGCACGCTCGGGCCGCTGCTGCCGCGGCGCTGGCGAATCAACCCGGCGCCGCACATCGCCCAGGCCTTGCTCGATGCGGCGCTGCGCGCGCAGCCGGGCGTGCATGCGGTCGGCTCCGAACGATTGGTCTGAGCGGTTCGAACCGCCAAGGCGCCGGCTATGGCCTGGACGCGGCGCCCGCCGCCTCAACGCGGCAGTTGCTTGACCAGCTCGACGAAGTTGCGCGCCGGCGCCGAATCCAGCTCCGGCAACTGCGCCAGCGCCAGCCGCGCGATCGGCTGCAAGCCAGCGATGTCGCGGTAGACGATGCCCGGCAGGGCGAAGCGGCGCATCGCCTCGGGCACGATCGCCACGCCCAGTTCGGCCGCCACCAGCGCCAGCGACGAGGCCAGCTGCGGCGCGTGCTGGCCGATCCGCGGCTCGAAGCCGGCGCGGCGGCAGGCGCCGAGGATGGCCTCGTGCAGGGTCGGGCCGACGTTGCGCGGGGTCAGGATCAACGCGTCCTCGCGCAGTTCGGTCAGCCGGATCGACTTGCGCCGGCCGTCGCGCAGCGCGGCGTGGCTCAGCGGCAGCGCGGCGATCATCGGTTCGTCCAGCAGCGCGTGCAGCATCACGCCTTCGTTCTCGCTGCCGTCGTGGCGCAGGAAGGCCAGGTCCAGGCTGCCGTCGCGCAGCTTGGCCGACAGGTGCGCGCTGTTGTCTTCTTCCAGCGTCAGTTCGACTTCGCCGTAACGGCGGCGGAACTCGCGGATGGCCTGGGTGGTGAGCGGAGTGAGGATCGCCGAGGAGGTGAAGCCCAGGCGCAGCGCGCCGGTTTCGCCGCGCGCGGCGCGCCGGGCCTGGCGCACCGCGGCGGCGGCCTGCTCGGGCAGGCTGCGCGCGCGTTCGAGGAAGGCGCGGCCGGCTTCGGTCAGTTCGGCGCCGTGGGGGACGCGGTGGAACAGGCGCGCGCCGATCTCGTTTTCCAGATCGCGGATCTGCTGGCTCAGCGGCGGCTGGGCGATGCCCAGGCGCTCGGCGGCGCGGGTGAAATTGCCTTCCTCGGCGACGGCGAGGAAGTAGCGGATGTGGCGCAGCTCCATCGGGGCCTCGTCGGCGGTAGCAAATGCCCGTGTATCTGTAAAAAGTATCAGATGCAGTCATTTCATATATTGGACGAATGAAGTGCGCCGCGCCATCCTGACGCCCATGAACACGACTCCCGTCATGGCCCCATGCGCCGCGTCAGCCGGTTCCGCGGCGCCGCCGCACCCCGGCATCGAACGCGGCAGCGCGGCCTACCGCCGCGCCAACCTCGCCCTGTTCCTGGCCGGTTGCTCGACCTTCTCGCTGCTGTATTGCGTGCAGCCGCTGCTGCCGGAATTCGCCCGCGATTTCGGCCTGAGCCCGGCCAGCAGCTCGCTGGCGCTGTCGCTGAGCACCGCGGCGCTGGCGGTGGCGATCTTCGCCGTCGGCGCGCTGTCGCAGCAGGTCGCGCGGCGCCGGCTGATGTTCGCCTCGATGGTGTTGGCGGCGGTCTGCAACCTGCTCGCCGCAGCCGCGCCGAACTGGCCGCTGCTGCTGTTGGCGCGATTGGCCGAAGGTGCGTTGCTCGGCGGCGTGCCGGCGGTGGCGATGGCCTATCTGGCCGAGGAAATGGACGCGCGCCATCTCAGCGGCGCGATGGGCCTGTACGTGGCCGGCACCGCGTTCGGCGGGATGATGGGGCGGGTCGGCATGGGCCTGTTGGTCGAGTCCGCCGACTGGCGCACGGCGATGGCGGCGATCGGCGCGGTCGGCTTGGTCGCGGCCTTCGGTTTCGCCGCGCTGCTGCCGCCGTCGCGCCGGTTCGTGCCGCAGCGCGGCTTCGTGCTGCAGCGGCACCTGCGCGCCTGGGGCGCGCAACTGCGCGACCCGGGGCTGCTGCGGCTGTTCGCGGTCGGCTTCGTGCTGACCAGCGTGTTCGTGGCGCTGTTCAACTACGTCGGCTTCCGTCTGGCCGGCGCGCCTTACCACCTGGGCCCGGGCCGGATCAGCCTGATCTTCCTGGCCTATGTGTTCGGCATGTTCTCCTCGCCGCTGGCCGGGCGCCTGGCCGACCGCTATGGCGGGCGCTGGCCGCTGGCGGCGGGCATGGCGTTGATGGCGCTCGGCGCGCTGGTCACGCTGGGCTCGTCGCTGCTGGCGATCGTCGCCGGCATCAGCCTGGTCACGTTCGGTTTCTTCGTCGGCCACAGCGTCGCCAGCGCCTGGGTCGGGCGCCTGGCCGGCGCCGACAAGGGCCACGCATCCTCGCTGTACCTGCTGTTCTATTACTTCGGCTCCAGCATCACCGGCCCGCTCGGCGGCTGGGCCTGGCAGCACGGCGGCTGGGGCGGCGAGGTCGCCTTGACCGCGACGCTGGCCGTGGCGGGTATCGTGTTGGCGATCCAGGTCGAAGGCAGAGGGCGAGCGCGTGGAGCATGAATCGTCCGGCCGGCCGACGCTGTTGTTGCTGCCGGGATTGCTGTGCGACGAGGAACTGTGGCGCGAGCAGGCGCGCGATCTGGCCGGCGTGGCCGACATCGGCGTGGCCGACCTGACCCAGGACGACAGCGTCGCCGGCATGGCTACGCGGGTGCTGGCTGCGGCGCCGCCGCGTTTCGCCTTGGCGGGGCTGTCGATGGGCGGCTACGTCGCGTTCGAAATCCTGCGCCAGCAGCCCGGACGCGTGAGCAGGCTGGCCTTGTTCGACACCAGCGCCGCGCCGGATTCGCCGCTGCGCGCGATGCAGCGCCGCGCCGGCCTGCGCCAGCTCGAGCGCGGCCGTTTCGCCGGCGTGACCCAGCAATTGCTGCCGACCCTGGTGCATGCGCGGCATGTCGACGGTCCGGTCGGCGCGCGGGTGCGGGCGATGGCCCAGCGCGTCGGCGCGCAGGCCTATCGGCGCCAGCAGACCGCGATCCTGCAACGGCCGGACTCGCGGCCGCTGCTGGCCGCCATCGACGTGCCGACCTTGATCGCGGTCGGCGAAGACGATCAACTGACGCCGCCGGCCGCGGCCGAGGAGATCCATCGCGGCATCGCCGGCTCGGTGCTCGAACGCATCCCCGATTGCGGGCATTTGCCGACCCTGGAAACGCCGCAGCTCGCCACCGAACTGTTGCGCCGCTGGCTGGCGTGGTGAAACGCTTGCGACCGACCGACTTTCCCGAAGGACCCATGCGATGAGCGCACTGTCTGCGAACGAACTGGCCGCGTTGGCGCGCCTCAACGACTTGCGCGCCGCAGCCGCGGCGGGCGCGGAGGTCGACGAACTCGAAGCGCAGTTCGCTCGCGCCTACGCCGCCGGCCATCGGCTCGCGGTGTACGGCACGCTGGCGCCGGGCCAGCCCAATCACCATCACCTCAGCGACCTGGCCGGCGAGTGGATCGGCGGCGGCGCGGTGACCGGAACGCTGGAAGCGCTGGGCTGGGGCGCGGATATGGGCTTTCCGGCGCTGCGCTGGTCGCCGTCCGGCGCCGAAGTGGCGGTGCAACTGTTCGTTTCGAAGGAATTGCCCACGCATTGGCAGCGGCTGGACGAGTTCGAGGGCGAGCAGTACCTGCGCATGCTGGTGCCGGTGCGCTTCGCCGACGGACGCGTCGAGGTGGCCAATCTTTACGCTGCGCATCCCGCGGCGGGCTGACGCCGCAGCGCGGGTTCGCGCCGCCTCGCGCGCGGGCGAGGCGGCCTGAGCGCTAAAGCGCGATCCGGTACCGGGCCGGATACGGAAACGCCGGCTTCGCGCCGGCGTTTCCACTTCGCGATGGCCGCGTTGAAGATCAGTGCTTCATCGCGTGCTTGCGCTGGCTCATCTCCCGATGGCTCTCGCGCACCTGCGGCAGCAGGCGTTCGACCGCGGCGCGCGCCGACGGCGCGACGTTGGGGTCGCCGTGGACCTCGTTGAAGGCCTTGAGCAGGCGATCCTCGGACTCTTCCAGCTCGGCCACGTAGCCGTAGCGGGTATCGCCCAGCGCGGCGCGCACGCGGCCGTAGACTTCCTGCATCGAGCCGACGAAGGTGCCGCTGCTGGCGGGCTCGCCGCCGGCCGCGGCGACTTCGGCGCTGAGTTGCTGGACGATCGCGCCCTTGGCGGTGGACATGCGCAGGAACGTGCCGGCCAGCTCGGTGTCGCCGACCTTCTTCGCCGCCTCGGCATAGAAATGCTCGCCGTCGCGGGCGATCTGGATCAAATCGTTGAGGCTGTGCTCGGTCTTCTTGTCGGTCATCGCCGTCTCCTGTTGAGGCTGGGAAAGGGCCGACGCGATATGCATCGGTTGAGCTCACTATCCAAGCCGGAACATTAAACAGCCGTGACCTGCGAGTGAGGGCGCGCGCGAGCGCATCGCGCCTTGCTCATCGCGCGCTAACAACGGGTTTACCGCACCTGCACGCTGTGCACGGCCGCGTCACCGGCCGCTTACGTCGCGGCGGCTACACAGGACGCGAACCCGAAAGGAGTTGCGCGCATGCACTGGATGGACCAGTTGTGGGTGGTCGGCGGCGCCGCCTATGCGATGTTGCTCGGCGGCGCCATCGGCTTCGAACGCGAACTCAAGAACCGGCCGGCGGGCTTCCGCACCCACATGCTGGTGGCCGGCGCGTCCTCGCTGTTGATCGGCATGGGCTTGCTGGCGATCGGCGATCCGCGTTTTCGCGCGCCGTTCCTGATCAACATGGACCCGATGCGCCTGGTCGAGGCGGTGGTGGCGGGCGTGTCCTTCATCGGCGCCGGCACCATCTTCGCCTAGCGCGGCGGGCGCGACATCGCCGGCATCACCACCGCGGCGTCGTTGCTGATGGCGGCGGTGATCGGCGCCTGCACCGGCTTGCGCTATCACGTGCTGGCGCTGGCCGCCGCCGCGCTGACCTTGCTGGTGCTGACCGCGCTCAAGGCCGCCGAGCGGCGGTTCGGGTTCGCGGGCAAGTCCGCGAGCGCGCCCGCGCCGGCGTCCGACGACGAACCTCGCTGACGCTCAAGGCCGGCGCCGACGCAGGAACGCCAGCGTCGCGCGCTCCCATTGGCGGTCGCTCGACGGCGGGCGCGCCGGCAAGCGCAGGCGGCCTTCGCGCCAGGCTTGCAGCACCGCCGGATGCAGATACGACGCGCGACAGACCGTCGGCGTATTGCGCAGCATCTGCGCGACCTCGGCCACCGCCTGATTCTCGATCCGCGCGATCGCACGCGCGTTGGGGCTGCCGTCGCGGCGCGGCGGCGGCAACTCGGTCAGCGCGAGCCGGCGGAACGCGCTGGCGGTTGCGCCCCAGGTGCGGAAATCCTTGGCGGTGAATTCCGCGCCCATGATCTCGCGCAGGTAATCGTTGACATCGCCCGAATCCACCGCCTGGCGCCGGCCGTCGTCGTCGAGGTACTGGAACAGCGCCTGCCCGGGCAGTTGCTGGCAGCGCCGCACCAGCCGCACCAGATTCGCGTCGTCGAGCTCGATCTGCTGGCGCTGCCCGCCCTTGCCGCGAAAGCTCAGGTGGGCGCGGCCGCCGCGCAGGAAGCGGATGTGGCGGTTGCGCAGCGTGGTCAGGCCGAACGAGCCGTTGCTGCGCTGGTATTCGTCGTTGCCGACCCGGATCAGGGTGTGCGCCATCACCGCGACCACGATCGCCAGCACCCGTTCGCGCGGCAGCCCCGGCCGCGCCAGGTCGGCGCGCACGCGCCGGCGCAGCGCGGGCAGGGCGGCGGCGAAGGCGAGCATGCGCTCGAACTTGCCCAGGTCGCGCTGTTCGCGCCAGCGCGGGTGGTAGCGGTATTGTTTGCGCCCGCGCGCATCGCGTCCCGTCGCCTGCAGGTGGCCGCGCGGATCGGCGCAGATCCACACGTCGGTGTAGGCCGGCGGGATCGCCAGTTTGCGGATGCGCTCGAGCTGGCGCGGCGAACGCAACGGCCGGCCGCGGGCATCGCGGTAAGCGAAGCCGCGGCCGGCGCGGCGGCGGCTGAAGCCGGGCTCGCCGTCGGCGACGTAGCGCAGTCCGGCGCCGCGGGCGCTGCGGCGGGCGTTGCGATCGTTGGAAGGCGGTGTGGTCATGCGCCAGTGATACGAGGCGCCGCGTCAACGCGGCAGCAAGGAGATCCGCCGTGGCGCGGCGACGAGCCTCGCGTTCAGGCGCGATTGCGGACTCGCGCGAGCCCGCTATTGCGATCCGTTCTCATTTGCTATGATGCGCCGCGTCAGCCGCTGCGCACGCAGTCAGCCAATCGTTTCCAACGGGCCGACTCTCGTGTACGCAGAAGCCTCTCTGCGCGCTTTCGCGCGCGCTCCGCTTTCCCTTTCCCTGCTTGTGGCGCTGGCGCTGCCGTTCGCGGCCGAGGCGGCCGAGGCGGCCGAGGCCGCGCCCGCAGAGGCCGCCGACGCGCAGACCCTCGACACCGTCCGGGTCAACGCCTACCGCACCACCACCCATTCCCAGGGCGCGACCAAGACCGACGCGCCGATCGCGCAGACGCCGCAGTCGATCGCGGTGATCGCGCGCGAAGAGCTCGACGCGCGCGGGGTGCAGAACCTCAACGACGCCATGCGTTACGTCGCCGGCGTATCGCTGGAAAGCAGCGGCATCGACAACCGCGTCGACGATTTCCGCATCCGCGGCTACGACGCCGGCAGCTGGAGCAACAACGTCACCCTCGACGGCCTGCGCGCGCCGCAGGGCGGGCAGTGGAACCGGACCATGTTCGACACCTGGAACCTGGAGCGGGTCGAGGTGCTCAAGGGGCCGTCGGCGGTGATGTACGGCCAGGTCGCGCCCGGCGGCATGGTCAACCAGGTCAGCAAGACGCCCGCGCCCGGACAGCAGCAGGTGCTGCAACTGGGCCTGGACGGCCATGGCCAGTACAGCGCGGCCTTCGATGTCGGCACCGGCAGCGGCGACGACGCGCACCTGGTGCGGCTGGTCGGGCTGTATCGCGACGGCGACACCCAGATCGCGCACACCGAGCAGAAGCACTGGTTCCTCGCGCCCAGCTACGCCTGGCAGATCGCCGAACGCACCCGCCTGACCTTGCTGGGCCTGTACCAGAAGGACGACGGCGGCTCGACCTATCAGTTCCTGCCGATGGACGGCACGCTGCGGCCGACCCGCTACGGCCGCATGAAGAACACCACCTTCATCGGCGAGCCGAGCTGGAACACCTACGACCGCACGATTTGGACCGCGGGCTGGCTGTTCGAGCACGGCTTCAACGAGAACTGGACGCTGAGCCAGAGCGCGCGCCGCACCCATGTCGATTCGCTGTATCGCGGCGTCATCACCCTGGGCGCGCTGAACGCCGACGGCCGCACCCAGAACCGCCGCGCCACCTACGGCGACGGCGATTCCGATGGCGACACCGTCGACACCCGCCTCCAGGGCAAGTTCGTCACCGGCGCGATCGCGCACACGCTGCTGTTCGGCGTGGACTGGCAGAAGGCCGATTGGGTCGGCGGACGCGGGGCGATGAACAATCCGGCGCCGATCGACATCTTCCATCCGGTCTATACCGGCTACACCCCGGTGGTGCGTTCGGTCGGCCTGTCGCGCGGCAGCAACGAGCAGACCGGCGCCTACCTGCAGGACCAGATGGCGTTCGGCAACTGGCGCGTGCTGCTCGGCGGCCGTTACGACCGCACCGACGACGACACCGCCACCGCGACCCGCACTGTCGCCACCGGCGCGGTGACGCCGTGGGTGCGCACGCGCCTGAAGAACGACGCCTTCACCGGCCGCGCCGGCGTGCTGTACGCCGCGCCGAACGGCTGGTCGCCGTACCTGAGCTACGCCGAATCGTTCCAGCCGGCGACTACCGACATCAACCAGAGCTTTACCCGCACGCCGTTCGACCCGATCACCGGCAAGCAGTGGGAGGGCGGGGTGAAGTTCCAGCCGTCGAGCTTCGACGGGCTGATCACGCTGTCGGCCTACGACCTGCGCCAGCAGAACATCCTGGTCGACGATCCCGATCCGACCCACGTCAACTGCGGCGCCAGCGGCGCGCTGCGCTGCCAGGTCCAGAGCGGCGAGGGCCGCGTGCGCGGCGTCGAGCTGGAAGCGCGGGTGACGCCGCTGGAAGGCTTCAGCCTTATCGGCGCGGCCTCGCGCATGGATTCGGAACTCACCCGCGGCGCGCCCGAACTGCGCGGCAAGCAGTTGGCGCAGGTGCCGGAGTGGACCGCGACCGCGTGGCTGGACTACACCTTTCATGCCGGCGCACTCGAAGGCCTGGGCCTGGCCGCCGGCGTGCGCTACAGCGGCGAGAGCTACGGCGACAGCGCCAACCTCTACCGCATCCCGTCCTACACCGTATTCGACGCGGCGATCCGCTACCGCATCGACGGCGGCAACAGCCCGGCGACCCAGTTCGCGCTGAACATCGGCAACCTCGGCGACAAGACCTACATCTCCACCTGCGGCAGCGTGGCCTCGTGCTACTACGGCAGCGGCCGCACCGTCGTCGCCAGCGTGCGCCTGAGCTGGTGATGCGCCTTGCCGCGAACGCCTCGCCGCCTACCGGCAGGAGCGGCGCAAGCCGCGACCGCATGGCGTCCGTTCGCGGCGTAAGCGTCGGTGTGCGGCGGATACGGCAATCGCCTGCGTGTATTTCCTCGGCGTCTGCGCTTGCCGCGTCGCGGCTCGCGCCGCTCCTACAGGGCGCGAACGCAGCGACGATGGCTACCTGTAGGAGCGGCGCAAGCCGCGACCGCGGGGTCTCGGTTCGCGGCGAAAGCGGCGGCGCGTGGCGGATGCGGCAATCGCCTGCGTGCATTTCCTCGGCGTTTGCGTCTACCGCGTCGCGGCTCGCGCCGCTCCTACAGGGCGCGAACGCGGCGACGATGGCTACCTGTAGGAGCGGCGCAAGCCGCGACCGCGGGGTCTGCGTTCGCGGCGAAAGCGGCGCGGGGACCGCACCGGTGCGCTCGGAAGAGGTGCCGCCTGTACAGGCCTGATCGGATGCCGAACCAACCCAGGATTACGCGCTTGCGCAAGCTGGCTTTCGCGGCCGCGTTCGCGCTGTGCGTGTTCGCCGCGCCCGCGTTCGCGCAACCCGATCCGAATCAACGCACCGGCACGACCGTGGCCGATGCGCCATCCACGCACTACCGGTTCGACAGCTTCGTGGTGAACTCGGTCGACGGTGGCGGGCAGCGCTGGCGGATCCGCCTCGCCGTCCCGCGCCAGCGCGCGCCCGCGCAAGGCTTCGCCGCGCTGTACCTGCTCGACGGCAACGCCGCGCTGATGGAGTTCGACGCCGAACTGCTCGCACGACTGGCGCGCGGCCGCGCGCCGGTGCTGGTTTTCGTCGGCTACGACAACGACCTGCGCATCGACAGCGCCGCGCGCACCCGCGACTACACGCCGAGCGCAGTCGCCGATACGGATGGGGCAGGCCCGCGCGGCGGCGGCGCCGAGGCCTTTGCCCGGGCCCTGGTCGAACGCATCCAGCCGCAGGTGCGGCGGCGCGCGCGCATCGACCGTTCGCACGAGGCGCTGTGGGGCCATTCGCTCGGCGGATTGTTCGTGCTGGACCTGCTCTATACCCGCGGCGACGCGTTCGCGCAGTGGTTTTCCGCCAGCCCGTCGCTGTGGTGGGACCGTGGGCGCGAACTGGGCGAACCCGAGCGGCGCTTCCTGCGCGAACCGTTGCGGCGGCGCGCGCAGGTGACGATCCTGCAGGGCGGACGCGAGCGCGAGGCGCGTGCACCGGTCGAATCGGCCGACGCGGCGCGCGCCGCCGCGCATCGCGCGCGCATCGCCGCGGTGCCGGCCGACGCCGCCCGGCAACTGGCTTCGCGGCTGCAGGCCAAGCCAGGAGTGACGGCCTGCTATCGCGAGTTCGCCGAACTCGGCCACGGCCCGATGCTGCGCGCCTCGGCGCGCGCGGCGGCGCTGGCGATGGCCGCCGATCCGGCGCGGGGCTGCGCGGCCGACGGCAGCGAATCGGCCGCGCCGATGGAACGCTGAAGCGCGGCGCAGGCCGGCTTGTTGGTGCCCACGCGCAGGCATAAGCTCGCCAGACCCGCAGGCGGCCGCTCGCGCCTGCGCCGCTTCCGGCTCCCCCATTGGACTCTCCATGACCCGCCATTCGCTTTCCGTGCTCATCGCCGCCGCGCTGGCCAGCGCGGCGCTCGCGGCTTGTTCGCGCCCGCCGGCCGACGCCGCATCGA
>NZ_LXSD01000135.1:0-7015 GCF_017168095.1 Lysobacter enzymogenes
GCTGTCGCGGCCGTCCGCATGCGCCTGGCCGCCGCCGCAGCCGGACAAGGCCGCGCCCATCGCCAGCGCCGCGCAGGCGGCGGCCAGGCTCCATCGCGCGCTCGCGCGCGGCACCGGTTTCTTCAGCAAACGCATCGACACTCCAACGCCCACGCAGGCAGTTCGCGGTGCGCAGGGTAGGAACGGGCGGCTTACGAAGTCCTTACACCGCCGACAGCGCGGTTTTGTGTTTGCGGCCGCACTTCGCAACGGTTTCCGCAACCGGGCGCAGTACACTGCGGGCCACCGCGCCACTGACGGATACGCCGATGAGGATCCTGCTCGTCGAAGACGACGACGCGCTGCGCGCGACCGTGCTGGAAGCGCTGCGCCAGGCCGGCTACGGCGTCGACGCGGTCGCCGACGGCGCCGCCGCCGACGCCGCGCTCGCCGCCGGCGACTACGAACTGGTCGTGCTCGACCTGGGCCTGCCCGAACTCGACGGGCTGGATGTGCTGCGCCGCGCGCGCCAGCGCCAGGACCGCACGCCGGTGCTGGTGCTGACCGCGCGCGACAGCATCGACGAGCGCGTGGTCGGGCTCACCGCCGGCGCCGACGACTATCTGGTCAAACCCTTCGCGCTGCGCGAACTGGAGGCGCGCGTCGCGGCGATGATGCGCCGCGCCGCCGGCGGCCTGACCGAGCTCAGCGTCGGCCCGCTGACCCTGGACCCGGGCGGCCGCAGCGCGCGCGCCCACGGCCAGCGCCTGAACCTGTCGGTGCGCGAGCTGGCCCTGCTGGAGGCGCTGATGCAGCGCGCCGGCCAGGTCGCGATCAAGAACCGCCTGGCCCAGCGCATCAGCGACTGGGACGAGGAGGTCAGTCCCAACGCGATCGAAGTCTACGTGCACCGCCTGCGCAAGAAGCTGCAGCCGCACGGCGTGCACATCCGCACCATCCACGGCCTGGGCTATCTGCTCGAACCGGCCGACGCCGCCGGCGGCGAGCCCGACGCCGATGCTTGAACGCCTGTCGCTGCGCCAGCGCCTGCTGCTGTGGCTGCTGCCCTCGACCGCGGCGCTGACCCTGGCCTGGATCGTCGGCACCTACGCCGTCGCCCAGCATTTCGTCGGCCGGGTCTACGACTGGGCGCTGGAAGACACCGCGCGCACCCTGGCCGGGCAGGTGCGGGTCGAACGCGGCACCGCCACGGTCAACCTGCCGGCGCCGGCGATGCGCATGCTCGAATTCGACGAGTTCGACCAGATCTATTTCAGCGTCACCGATCCGCACGGCCGCCAGCTCGCCGGCAAGCAGTCGCTGCCCGCGCCGCCCGGGCGCGGCGACGACGGGCCGCGGGTGCGCTTCTATCTCGACAGCGTCGACGGCACGCCGTTGCGCCTGGTCCAGTACCGCATGCGCGGCGACGGCAGCGTGGCGATCTACGTGCGCGTCGCCGAGACCCTGCACAAGCGCAAGAACCTGGCGCGGCAGATGATGGTGTACATGCTCGGCTCGCAGCTGCTGTTCCTGGCCGGCATCGTGTTCCTGGTCTGGTACGGCGTCGGCCGCGGCATCGCCCCGCTCAACCGCGTCCGCGACGCCATCGCCCGCCGCACCCACGAGGATCTCAGCCCGCTCGACGAGCGCGGCCTGCCGTCGGAAGTGCAGCAGCAGGTGCACGTCATCAACGAGCTGATGGCGCGGCTGGCCCACACCTTGTCGATGCAGCGCAACTTCGTCGCCGACGCCACCCATCAACTGCGCACGCCGATCGCGGTGCTGCGCACCCAGGCCGAGCTGGCCCTGCGCGCCCACGACGGCGAAGCGCTGCGCGCGCTGCTGGCGCAGATGGACGCGGCGACCCTGCGCCTGTCGCGCCTGGCCACCCAGTTGCTGAGCCTGAGCCGGGCCGAACTCGGCCGCGCCGAGGCGCTGAGCCTGGCCGACCTGGACGTGGCCGAACTGGTCGAGGACTGCGTCGCCGCGCTGGTGCCGGCGGCGCTGGCCAAGCGCATCGAGCTGCGCGTGGCCATCGCCGCCGATCTGCCGCGCCTGCACGCCGACCGCCAACTGCTGCACGAACTGCTCGCCAACCTGATCGACAACGCGATCCGCTACACCCCGCCCGGCGGCCGCATCGAGGTCGAAGCGCTACGCCGCGGCGACGCGCTGCGGCTGGCGGTCGGCGACGACGGCCCCGGCATCCCCGAGGCCGAGCGCGAACGCGTGGTCGAGCGCTTCCGCCGCGGCAGCAAGGCCGACTCCGAAGGCAGCGGCCTGGGGCTGGCGATCGCGCGCGAGATCGCGGCGCTGCACGGCGGCGCGCTGACCCTGGAATCCTCGGCCCACGCCAGCGGCCTGCTGGCGTCGGTCGAATTGCCGCTCGCGCGCGACTGACGCGGCTCAAGACGCGAACTGCGTCGCAAGATCGAACGCCCGCGCGCCGGATCGTGGCCGTTGCGCGCGTGCGTTCGCGTTGCGCGGCGCGCGTCCGAATACGCGGAACAAATTTTTCCGCATTCGACAATCACGGAAAATCACGCGCCAGTTGCGCACAAAACGGGTGTAAAACTGACCCAATGCGCAGTACACAAAAAGTGCGCTAAGTAGACTCGAGACCCTAACGAAGGGGTAGTCGATGGATTATCTGAAGGCGCTGGCGGCGCTCGGCATCTGGCCTGCGATCTACCCCCTGGGCGCCTTCGTGCTGGCTTGCGGCGGCGAACCCGCGCATCGCCTTCGCTTGCATCCGCTGCTCGCGCTCGGCGCCGGCAGCGCCGTCGCGACCTTGCTGCTGATGGCGCTGGCGTGGGTCGGCGCGTTGCGGCCGGTGTGGATCGGCGCGGCCGCGTGGCTGTTGCTGGCGCTGTGGTGCTGGCGCGAACGGGTGTGGACGCGGCGGCGCGATGCGGTCGCCGCGCTGCGCGCATTGCTGCGCCGGCAGGGTTTCGCCGCGTTCGCGGCGGCGGCGATCATCGCGGTGGCCGGGTTCTTCTACGCGATGTATCCCAAGGAAAGCCTGCTCGGCGAACGCGACGAAGGCACCTATGCGCAGCACGCGCTGCATCTGCTGCGCGGCGGCGACTCGCGCATCGGCCTGCGCGCGCTGGGCATCGCCGAGGAGCCGTCGTTGCGCGCGATCGCCGCGGGCAAGGCGCCGGAACTGCCCGGCATCTATCCCACCGGCGAGCGCTGGACCTTCCAGTTCTCCGCCGCCACGCCGGCGTGGATGGCGATGCTCGCCGCGCCGCTCGGCCCGCAAGGCATCTTCCGCTTCAACGCCCTGCTCGGCGCGCTCAACTGCATCGCCTTCTATGCCCTGCTGCGGCGGCTGTTGCCGGCGCGCGGGCGGCCCTGGGCGGTGCCGGCGCTGGCGGTGTTCGCGCTGCAGCCGGCGCAGGTGTGGGTATCGCGCAACACCCTCAGCGAGCCCTTGTGCGCGTGGTTCCTCGCGGTCGGCCTGTTCGCCGCCAGCGTCGCGGTCGGCCGGCGTTCGCGCCGGCTGGGCCTGATCGCCGGCGGCCTGATCGGCGTGGGCTGCTTCGTGCGCATCGACGCCATCGTGTTCGCCCTGGCCGCGGCCGGCGCCGCGCTCGCGGCCGCCGCGCTCGGCCGCAACGCGCGCGCCACCGCGGTGCTCGGCGAAACCGCGATCGGCTGCTTTGCGGTGTCCGCGCTGGCGATGGGCTATTACCTGGCCTGCGTGCAGCCTTATCTGCTCGGCCTGACCGATGTCGTGGTGGCCGCGGCGGTGGCGACCGCGGCCTGCGCGTTCCTCGCCCACGCGGCCGCGACCGCGCCGTCGCTGCGGCTGCGCGCGGCGATGGCGAATCGGCTGGCGTGGCCGGCGGCGGTGGCGGTGGCGGCGCTGTTCGTCTATGCGCTGTGGATCCGCCCGCAGGTGCAGCCGTATGCGCTGATCGAATCCAAGCTGGTGCCGCAGTTGAACGGCCAGCGCGATTACCGCGAAACCAGCCTGCTCAGCGTCGCCGCGTATCTGTCGTGGCCGATCGTGCTGGCCGCGGGCGTGGGCGCCGCGCTCGCCGCGCAGGCCTTGTTCGCGCGGCATCTGTCGCCGTCGCGGGCGTGGATCTGGGTGTTCCTGCTGATCCCGACCGTGGTCTACCTGTGGCGGCCGATGGTCTCGCCCGATCACATCTGGGCCTCGCGGCGCTGGCTGCCGGTGGCGTTCCCGGCCGGCATCGCGCTGGCGGCCTACGCCGCCGCGCGCCTGGGCCGCGGCCTGTCGCGCGACAACCTGCCGGCGCAAGCCGCGGTGGTGGCGCTGGCGCTGGGCGCGAACCTGCTGTGGCAGCAGCGCGACACGCTGCGGCTGCGCGAAGACGCGGGCCTCGTCGCCCAGGTCGGCGCGATGGCCGCGCAGCTGCCGCGCGATCGCCCCGTCTATGTGGTCGGCTCGGGGCCGCTGACCTCGGCCCTGCTCGCCGGCTTTGGCGTGCCGGCGGTGCAGCCGCCGCCGCCGGACTGGGTCGACGCCGGCCGCTTCTGCCCGGCGCGCGGCGATTGCTGGATCGTGCTGCCCAAGGGCGACCCGATTCCCGGCGCTGCGCTGGAAACGCATTTCCCGCTGCACCGACTGCGCCGCGTCACCGCCTACCAGCCGCTCGCTCACGGCACTTATGAAGACGCCGGCGAGTGGCGGGTAGTCCGGCTCGCGCGCTGATCCGCCGCAACACCTCGATGACCGCCGTCCTCCACGCCGTCCGCACCGCAACGAACGATCGACAGCCCGCGACGCTGCCCCGCCGCGACCGACAGGAGATCGCCCGATGAACGCTCGCAGGTCGCTCCGCGCCGAAGGCCCCTTGTTCCTCGCCGGGCCGCCGCGCGCCGGCGCCGCCGCGCAGGAGGCCCACTACGCGCGCAAGCCGGTCAAGGTGGTGATCCAGTTGCCGTGCCGCGACGAAGCCGAACAGCTGCCGGCGACCCTGGCCGCGCTGCCGCGGCGCCTGCCCGGCGTGGACGAGGTGGAATGGCTGGTGGTCGACGACGGCTCCAGCGACGACACCGCGCGCGTCGCCCTCGCCCACGGCGCCCACGCGGTGCTGCGCCTGCCGCACAACCGCGGCCTGGCGCGCGCGTTCTGCGCCGGGCTGGAGGCGGCCTGCCGCCGCGGCGCCGACGTCATCGTCAACGTCGACGGCGACAACCAGTACGACGCCAGCGCCATTCCCGAACTGGTCGCGCGCGTGCTCGCCGGCCGCGCCGACATCGTGGTCGGCTGCCGGCCGATCGAGCGCATCGCCCATTTTCCGTGGTGGAAAAAACGCCTGCAGCGGCTCGGCAGCGCGGTCGTGCGCGCGGCCGCGCACGTCCGCGTGGACGACGCGACCAGCGGTTTCCGCGCCTACAGCCGCGACGCGGCGATGCGCCTGAACGTGTATTCGAACTACACCTACACCCTGGAAACGCTGATCCAGGCCGGCCAGTCGGGCCTGCGCGTGGAGGCCTTGCCGGTGGAGGTCAATCCGCCGACCCGGCCCTCGCGCCTGATCCGCAGCGTGCCGCAGTACGTGACCCGCTCGGTGCTGACCATCGTGCGTTCCTTCCTGACCTACCGGCCGCTGGAATTTTTCCTGGTGCCGTCGTCGCTGTGCATGGCGGCCGGCGCGCTGATCGGCGCGCGGTTTGTCTACCACTTCGCCCACGGCGCCGGCGACGGCCACGTGCAGTCGCTGATCCTGTCGGCGCTGCTGATCGTGGTCGGCACGGTCGGCGCGGCGGTGGGTCTGCTGGCCAACCAGTTGGTGGTCAACCGGCGCCTGCTGGAAGAGCAGCAGCAGAGCCGGCGCCGCGCGGAGTGGCGTCCGCCGGTCTGACGCCGTACCGTCGGCGCTGGCACGTTCGAAGGCCGCGCTTTCGAAGCTGGCCGCTTCGATGCCGCCGTCTTCGAAGCCGCTACGCCGAAACCGGCCCCCGTCAGCCGACACCGCCCGAACCCGCGCCGTGCGAAGCCCACGCTCTTGAAGTCGATCTGGTACATCACCCGCAAGTTCCCGCCCTCGCGCGGCGGCATGCAGCGACTCAGCGCGCGCATCGCCGGCGCGCTCGGCGCGCTGCGGCCGCTGACCCTGGTGCGCTGGCGCCGCGGCCAATGGGGCCTGCCGCTGTTCCTGGGGTGGGCGCTGCTGCGCCTGTGCCTGGGCCTGCTGCGCGGCCGCGTGCGCGTGCTGCTGCTCGGCGATCCGGTGCTGTCGCTGCTGGCGCTGCCGGCGCGCTGGGCCGGCGTGCCGGTGGCGGTGGTCGCGCACGGGCTCGACCTCACCTATCGCCGCTTCGGCTATCAAGCCTATCTGCGCGCGTTCTTTCTAGGCCGTTTCGACGCGTACTTCTGCATCAGCCGCTTCGTCCGCGACGAGCTCGTGCGCCGCGGCATCGACCCGGCGCGCTGCGTGCTGGCGCATCCCGGCGTGGACGCGGCGGCGTGGTCCGAGCCGCCGCTGGCGGACCCGCCGCGGCTGCTGATCCTGGGCCGGCTGGTGCGGCGCAAGGGCGCGCTGTGGTTCGTCGAAGCGGTGATGCCGATGCTGCCCGACGCGGTGACGCTCGACATCGTTGGCGACGGCCCCGAGCGCGGCGCGCTCGAACGCGCGATCGCCGGCGCCGGCCTGCAAACGCGGGTGCGGCTGTGGGGCGATGTCGACGACGCCGAAAAGGCGCGCCGGCTCGCCGCCTGCGATCTGGCGCTGATGCCCAACCGGCGCGTCGACGGCGATCCCGAAGGCTTCGGCCTGGTCGCGCTGGAGGCGGCGATGAGCGGGCGCTACGTCCTGGCCGCCGACCTGGAAGGCCTGCGCGATGCGCTCGCCGATCCGGCCCTGGGCCGGTTGCTGCCCGAAGCCGACGCGCGCGCCTGGAGCGAGGCGATCGGCGCCGAACTGCGCGACCGCGCCGCGCTGCGCGAGCGCGGCCGCGCCGCACACGCCTACGCCGCCGCGCACTGCGCCTGGACCGGCATGGCGCAACGCTACGCCGAGCGGCTCGATGCGCTGGGCTGAGGCGCTGCGCCGCG
>NZ_LXSD01000136.1:0-437 GCF_017168095.1 Lysobacter enzymogenes
TGCAGGCCGCGCCGGGGCGCACGCCGCCGCCGGCCGAGGCATTGGTGGCCTGGATCGTGTCCGGCGCCGGCGGCCGCGCCGAGCGCTGGCCGCTGCTGGCCGGCGCGCGCGCCGGCGAATATTTCATCCGCGGACGCATGGACCGCGCCGGCGGCTATTTCGTGCACGTGCGCGAAGCCGGCGGCGCGCAAGCGGCGGGCGGCGACGTGCCGGCCGCGTTGACAGTGGAGTGAGCATGGATACGACGACATGGATGCATTTGCGGTTGCGGTTGCGGCCGCGCCTGCAGCCGCGGTTGCCGTGGCCGGCGCGCGGACGAGCGCAAAGGACGCAGGCGGCACCGTCGCAGCCGGAGGGCGCGGCCGCGATCGCCGATGCGGGCCGGCGGCGACGTCTCGCCATGGCCGCGCTGTGGCTCGCCGCCGCGCTGGCGGCAC
>NZ_LXSD01000137.1:0-7709 GCF_017168095.1 Lysobacter enzymogenes
CGGGGGTGGGGCGGCGGGGCTGCGTTGCTTCGGTTGGTCGCGACTCGCGTCGCTCCTACAGGGTCTCCGGCCGGTTTCGCATCCGACTGTAGGAGCGGCGCAAGCCGCGACCGCGACAACGCACCCACGACGAACCCCCACAGCCACCGAAATCCACGGCCACGCACCAGCCATCCCCCAGGCCGCGAGAACTCAGCCCACCCACCCCGGCGACCGCTTGTCCAAAAACGCCGCCAATCCTTCCTGCCCCTCCGCCGACACCCGCAACGCCGCGATCAATGCCGCGTTGTCGGCATCCAGCTTGCCCCCATCGCGCTCGCCCGCGACCCGCCGCACCAGCGCCTTCGCCGTCGCCGCCGCATGCGGCCCGGCCTTGAGCAGCAGCGAGGCCTGGCGCGCGACCGCAGCGTCCAGCGCATCGGCAGCCACCACCTGGTGCAGCAGCCCGATGCTCTGCGCCACCGCCGCGTCGAAGATCTCCGCGCTGGCGAACCAGCGCCGCGCCTGGCGCGCGCCGATGGCTTCGATCACGTACGGCGAAATCACCGCCGGCAACAGCCCGAGCTTGCTCTCGGTCAGGCCGAACTTGGCCTCCGGCACGCCGATGGCGATGTCGCAGCAGGCGACCAGGCCGACGCCGCCGCCGAACGCCGCGCCGTGGACGCGGGCGATGGTCGGCTTGGGCAGTTCGTTGAGGGTGCGCATCAGCCGCGCCAGCGCCAGCGAGTCTTCGCGGTTGTCCGCTTCGCTGGCGGCGGCCATGCCGCGCATCCAGTTCAGGTCGGCGCCGGCCGAGAACGAGGCGCCTTCGCCCTCGATCACCACCACCCGCACGCCGTCGTCGGCGCCGACGGCTTCCAGGGCGCCGGTCAGGGCGGCGATCAGCACCGCGTCGAAGGCGTTGTGCAGGTCGGGGCGGTTCAGGCGCAAACGGGCGACGGGCCCGTCGCGCAGGCTCAGCAGCGGATGGTTCATCGGGTCGGGGGAGTTTGTGAGAGTTGGCCGAATGATACCGTTCAGCTTGTTCCCTCCGCCCCTGTACGGCGGTCGGTGCTAGAATGAGAACAATTCCCATTTGGGACGCCACCTTTTCCGTGGAAGCCGCCCCTTTGAAGCTGTCCGAATTGCCGCACCGCACCGCGGCCACGGTCGAGAACGTCGACGACCAGGCGCCGAACGACACCATCGCCCGACGCCTGCGCGAACTCGGTTTCGTCGCCGGCGAACGGGTGGAAGTGATGGCCGTCGGCCCGGTCGCCGCCGAGCCGCTGCTGGTGCAGATCGGCTACACCCGCTTCGCCCTGCGCCGCAGCGAGGCGGCGCGGGTGCGGGTGACGCCGCTGGAGACCGGGGCATGAGCGCCGCCGCCCCCGCGATGAGCGCGCCGCGCGAGGCCGCCGACCAGCATCTGCGCGTGGCCCTGGTCGGCAATCCGAACTGCGGCAAGACCGCGCTGTTCAACCAGCTCACCGGCAGCCGGCAGAAGGTCGCCAATTACGCCGGCGTCACCGTCGAGCGCAAGGAAGGCCGCCTGCACGCGCCCTCGGGCCGCCACTACGCGGTGCTCGACCTGCCCGGCGCCTACAGCCTCAGCGCCGCCAGCCTGGACGAAGCGGTCACCCGCGACGTGCTGCGCGGCTTCTATCCGGGCGAACCGGCGCCGGACGTGCTGCTGTGCGTGGTCGATGCGACCAATCTGCGCCTGCACCTGCGCTTCGCGCTGGAACTGCGCGAGCTCGGCCGGCCGATGATCGTCGCGGTCAACATGATGGACGCGGCCAGGCGCCGCGGCATCGGCATCGACCTGGCGGCGCTGGAAAGCGAACTCGGCGTGCCGGTGGTGGCGACCGTCGCGGTCAAGCGCGGCGGCGCGCGCGAGCTGGTGGCCACGCTCGACCAGGTCGCCGCCGCGCCGCATGCGCCGCGCGCGCGCCTGGCCGAAGGCGCCGATCTGCATGCCGAAACCCGCCGCCTGCTCGATCTGACGGTGACCATGCCCACCCGCACCGCCAAGATCGACGACGCGCTCGACCGCTGGCTGCTTCATCCGGTGCTGGGCCTGCTGTCGCTGGCGGTGGTGATGTTCCTGATCTTCCAGGCGGTGTACGCCTGGGCCACGCCGCTGATGGACGGGATCGAGGCCGGCACTGCCTGGATCGGCGAGCGCGCCGGCGCGCTGCTGCCCGACGGGCCGCTGCGCAGCCTGCTGGTCGACGGCGTCATCGCCGGCCTCGGCGGGGTGGTCGTGTTCCTGCCGCAGATCCTGATCCTGTTCGCCTTCATCCTGGCGCTGGAGGAATCGGGCTACCTGCCGCGCGCGGCGTTCCTGCTCGACAAGATGATGGCCGGCGCCGGCCTGTCGGGGCGCTCGTTCATTCCGCTGCTGTCGAGCTTCGCCTGTGCGATCCCCGGGATCATGGCCACGCGCTCGATCCAGGATCCGCGCGACCGCCTCGCCACGATCATCGTCGCACCGCTGATGACCTGTTCGGCGCGCTTGCCGGTGTATGCGCTGCTGATCGGCGCGTTCATCCCGCAACAGAAGGTGTGGGGCGCGTTCAACCTGCAGGGCTTGGTGCTGTTCGGCCTGTACATGGCCGGCATCCTCAGCGCGCTGATGGTGTCGTGGGTGATGAAGAAGTGGCGCCGCGACAAGAGCGAGCACCCGCTGCTGCTGGAGCTGCCGTCCTACCGCATCCCGCACCTGCGCGATCTGGCCATCGGCCTGTGGGAACGCGCCTGGATCTTCCTGCGCCGGGTCGGCGGCATCATCCTGGCGCTGACCATCCTGCTGTGGTTCCTGCTGTCGTTCCCCGGCGCGCCGGAAGGCGCGACCCAGCCGGCGATCGACTACAGCTTCGCCGGCCGCATCGGCCACGCGCTGTCGGCGGTGTTCGCGCCGATCGGCTTCAACTGGCAGATCTGCATCGCGCTGATCCCGGGCCTGGCCGCGCGCGAAGTGGCGGTGTCGTCGCTGGCGACGGTGTACGCGCTGTCGGCGGCCGACGACGACGCGGCGGCGCAGGCGCTGACCCCGATCATCACCGACACCTGGTCGCTGGCGACCGCGCTGTCGCTGCTGGTGTGGTTCATCTATGCGCCGCAGTGCATCTCCACCCTGGCCACGATCCGGCGCGAGACCGGTTCGTGGAAGCAGGTGGCGATCAGCGCCGGCTACCTGTTCGCGCTGGCGTATCTGGCGTCGTTCGCGACCTACCAGATCGCCGTGGCGCTGGGCGCGGGCTGAGGCAGACGCGATGGACGCCGGATTGTTCGCGCAGTACGTGGTGATCGCGATCGCGGTGCTGGTCAGCGCGGCCGTGGTCGCGCGCAAGCAGTTCCCCGGCGGCGTGCGCCGCCTGCGCATCGCCTGCGCGCTGCCGCTGGTGCGCGACGGGCGGCCGGCCTGGATGCGCGCGCTGGGCAAGCGCATCGCGCCGCCGGCGCGCGCGGCCGGGCCGAATTGCGCGGGGTGCGATAGCTGCGGGCCGTCGGACTGAGGCGCTTCGTCGGCGACAGGGTGGGGCGTTGGGGATAGGCAGGGTTCGCGGTCGGCGCAGTGTCGCGGTCGCGGCTCGCGCCGCTCCTACACTCGCCATCGAAACCCGCCGGAGCCCCTGTAGGAGCGGCGCAAGCCGCGACCGCGACTACATCGAAACCCACGGATCGATCACCGCAGCGCCAAAACCCCGCGCCCGCACTTGGCCGCGCTCATCACGCACCGCGCCGCAGTCCGCCGGCCGTGCTCACGTCGCGCAGATCCGCAAGCCGCCCGCCGTACTCACCCCGCGCGGCTTTGCAGATAGCTCAACGCCTCGCCCAGATAACCGCGCGCTTCTTGCAGATGCTCCGGCGCGCAGTCCTCTTCGAACCGGCTGGCGCCGTCGCCGAAGCGCAGATACGCCTCGATCTCCTGCTCTTCCTCCCACAGGAAATCCAGGATCACCACGAAGTCGTCCGCGCCGGGGTCGTTGAAGCGCGCCGCGCCGCGCAGCGGCGTCAGCAGGCGCAGCATCTCGTGGTAGTTCTCCGAGGCCTGCAGCATGGCGATGCGCAAGGTGCGGCGCAGTTCGTCGTATTCCACCGGCGGCGTGCCGGTCCAGGCGTCCTCGCGCCAGGCCTTGATGACCTCGGCCACGCTGGCCGCTTCCAGGTCGGACAGGATTTCCGGCGGGACGTGGCTGCCGCCGCTCATGCGGCGGCGGTCGAACCAGGATTGCCAGTCGGCGAACCCCGAAGGGCGCGCCGGCACGGAACTCATGAAGGCTTCGTATTGCTCGTGGCTGAGGGTGAAACGGGCGTACAGCGATGCGGGTTCCGACATCGGCGGGATCCTTTCCTGTGACACCGGCGCGCCGCCGCTCATCGGCGCAGCCGGCCCTTGCCGGCGGCCTTGTAGCCGACCGCTTTGAACGCTTCGACCGACAGCGTGAAGGTGCGCTCTTCCCCCGAAAACAGCGCGCCCACGCCGACGACCTGGCGGGTGATCTCTTCGCCGCGGTCGTTCTTGATCGACAACACCATCGAATATTCCCAGGCGCCGTCGCTGGGCGGATGGCGGATGGTGCCTTCCACGCGCAGCGGCGAAAACCGTTTCGCCGCCAGCGCGTTGGCGTCGGAATCGAAGCGCAGGTGGTGCCGGCAGGCCGGGCACACGCTGGCCGATTCCAGGATCGTCGCCTTGCAGTGCGGACAAACGCGCGTCGCCCCGGGCATGCCCTGGCGTTGCGCGCTCATGAGTCGGCGCCGGTCTCCGCCTTGCCGTTCTTGTCGCCCTGGTCGTTCTTGTTGGACTTGCTCTCGCCCTTGTCGTTGCGCGCGACCGACTTGCCGCTGTCTTCCCAGCCGAACTCGACCTGGCCGCGCACGCGCGCGCCGGCGGCGACGGTGACGGTGCCGGCCTTGACGTCGCCGACCACCACGCCGGTCTCCAGCAGCTCCACGCGCTGGGCCGAATCGATGTTGCCTTCCAGCTCGCCGGCGATCACGACCTTGCGCGCGCGCACGCCGCCGTTGACCTTGGCGCCGAGCTCGACGGTGAGGTCGCCGTCGACCTGCACGTCGCCCTTGAAGCGGCCGGCGATGCGGATGTGGCCGGCGCCGTGGATCTTGCCTTCGATGGTCAGGTCGGAGGCGATCAGCGATTCCTTGACCTGCTCGCGCGCCGGCTCGGCCTGGCGCTGCGGCGCGGGCTGCGGCGCCGGCGCGCTGATCGGCGCGGTGGCCGGCTGACTCGCGGCCGGCTGGCCGAAGCTGAATTCGTTGGCGGTGTCGGGCTCTCGCTTCAGCGCCGTTTCCGGTTGCAGCGGCGGCAGCGGCGTGTCGCGCTTGGGTGGGGCGGGCTGGTTGAAAATGGCCATGACGCGGTGTTCCTCAGGTCGGGGGATCAGGTGATGACACGCGTGAACTTTGGAGCCTAACACGCTGATACGAAGCGCCCACTGTGATGAATATCACCGAATCGGCGCGCCTGCGACGGCGCGCGCGAATTCAGTTTCGAGCCTTCGCGCCAGCCCTTGCGGCGCATGCGTGCGCACGTTCGCGGCGCGCGCGAGAACGCGCGCACGAACGACAGTGATTAAGAAATATTTCAGATCGATGAATGCGGTCGGCCAGGCGGATGCCGGCGAGCCGCAGGCGTCGTGCCCGGGGTTTCCTCGACCGGTTCCGCGCTCAAGGCATCAGCATGCAGAGGAAGGCGACGAACAGCAGAGTGGCGGTCATGCGCCACAGCTTGCCGGCGCCGGCCCGCACCTGCGCTATCGACACGTGGTACCACTTCGACAAGGCGATGTCGTGCGCCAGCAATATCGCCGCGGCGGCGGTGGCGATCAGGGCCGGCCCCGAATCGTGTGCGCGCACCGCGGCGGGCAGCACCGCGATGGCCGCGAGGATCGCGGCGAGGTAACACGCCAGCGCCGGCGCCGCATGGTCGCGGCCGCGCGCCGCGATCAGCACGCCGCCGACGGCCACCGCCAGCCACGCGGTCGGGTAGGGCAGCACGACCGCCCCCGGCAGGCAGGCCAGCAACGCGAACCACGCGAACATGCCAGGCGTGTCGATGCCGCGCTGCGACAAGCGCCGATGCACATGCAGCACGCCGATACCGGCCGAGGCCAGGCCGACCCACGCTGCAGCCAGAACCGCGATGTTGCGTCCGGCGCCTTCGAACGGTTGCGGGTCCATCCCCAACAGCAGCGAGAACGCTCCCGCCAGTGCGAGGTAGTACAGCGGCACCCGAGCCAGGCCGACGGCCAGACGACGTGGGTCGAGGCGACTGCGATCGGTGGCGCGCAGCCAGAATCCGACGCTTTCGGAATTCAGGCGCGTCTGCAGCCACTCTGGGCCGACCTGCTGCAGCTTCAGCAGCAACTCGCGCAGGCGGCCGGGCAGCGACGGCGTCAACGCGATCCAGGCGCGTCGCGGCCACGAGCGCGGCTCGCGCAGTTCGGCCAGCAATTGGCGGTCGACCAACTGCGCGTGCGCATGGCGGTACTCGCCGAGCAGGCGCTCGAACGCTTCGCTGCGCTCGCCGCGGTCGTAGGCGATGGCGATCCACTGGCGCGTGCGTGCGTCCTGCGCATCGACGGTGCCCAGGTCGAAGCATTCGGCGACCACGTGGATCGTCTCGCACGACGGCGGCGGTTCGCACACCGCGAGCGCATGCGCGACCGGCGCACGCAGGGAGTGTTTGAGTTCCAGCGAGTACAGCGGTTTGCATTCGCCGAGCCAGCGCTGCAGGTCGTGCGGCATGCGGCGCGTGGCGATGTCGAGCAACTGTTCGAGAAAGGTATCGAGGTCGAACGAGATGCGCTGCGGCGCCGGGTCGGCCGGTCGGCGGTGCATCGCCGATCGCGGACGCGGGGCGGGTTCGGGAGCATCGTCGTCGTCGGGTCGCGCGTCGGCGGCCGGACCGCTGTCGGGGCGCTGGGCGGTGGTCGCTTCGTCGCCAGCGAAGGGCGATCCATCATCGTCGTCGCCGTCCAATTCGGATTCGGCTGCGGCGGCGCGCCGCGCGGCCACGGCGAGGCAGTGCTGATACGCCTCGTTGAGCTCCTGGAACCCTTGCGGATCGTCGTCCGGCCGGCACCGCTTGAGCTCGCGCGCATAGGCGCGCTTGATCTCGCGCTCGTCGCTGCCCGGCTTCAGGCCCAAACGCTGGAACGGCGTCACGGCTTGGCCGGCCCCATCAAGAACTGCGCCATCGCTCCGATCACGGCCAGCGACAGCATCAGGAAGACGACGGCCCGCAGGCTCAGCCCGCCTTCGGGGAACAGGCCGGAGTCGCGGCGTCCGCGTCCGGAGCCGAATCGGACGTCGCTCAGGTCCGCGCCGCTGCGGCGGGCGCGCGCGCGCAGTTCGACGATGCGCGCCTGCAGTCCGGCCGAATGCGCGTGCACGCTGTCCAGGCCGAAGAAGCGCAGCAGCGCGTCCAGCAGCGACAGGTACAGCGGTTCGCGCGCGGCCAGGTACGCGACCAGGCTCGGCGCCAGCGCCTGCTTGCGTTCGAACTGGTACAGCGCCGGGTGTTCGGCGAGCCAGCGTTCGAGGTCGATGAGGGTATGGGTTTCGGCGCGGCGGTAGAGCTCGTCGAGGAAGCGCCGGGCGTCGAACTGCGCGTCGTGCTGCCCTGCCGTTGCAGCGGCGAGATTCGCCGGCGGCGCCGGCGCCGGTTCCGAGGCGCCGCCGCGGGGCGCGCGCGGTGCGGC
>NZ_LXSD01000138.1:0-6560 GCF_017168095.1 Lysobacter enzymogenes
ACAGCGCGGCCGCGGCCGCGCGGTCGAGCGTGCCGGCGAACGCCAGCGTCTCGCCGTCGCGGCGCACGCTGGCCGCCGCGCCGACCGGGCGCGCTGCGCTCACTTGTTGCCGCTCGCCTGCGCCTGCAGCCTGCCGGCCTTGATGTCGGCGGCGACCTGGGCGATCGACTTCTGGCTCAGCGGCGCGTCGAACTGGTTGCGGAAGGTCTGCACGAAGCTGACGCCTTCCACCATCACGTCGAACACCTTCCACTGGTTGCCGCTCTTGCGCAGCAGGTAGTCCACCGGCACCGGCTCGCCGCCCTGGCGCAGGAACTCGCTCGACACCTTGACGATGGCGCCGCCGCGCAGCGGGGTTTCCGACTTGATCCGCACCTGCAGGCGGGTGTTGAAGTCGAGCAGGGCCGAACCGTAGCGCTGCATCAGGCTGCTGGTCAGCGCGTCGGCGAAGTTGGCCACGTCGGCGTCGGCCGCGCCGCGGCCGTGGGTGCCCAGGACCAGGCGCGCGGCGTAGTCGCGGTCGAACAGCTGGTTGAACTCGGTGGTGACGAACTGGCTCAGCGCGGCGCGGTTCTTGCTGAACTCGGCGCGGCGCGATTCCAGGGTCGACAGGATGCGGGTGGTGTTGCTCAGCACCATCGCGCTGGGCGTGCCGGCGGCCGGCGCCGTGCCGGGAGCGGCGGTGGCCTGGGCCAGGGCCAGGGACGGCGCGCCGGCGAGCAGGGCGCAGGCGAGGAGGGAGGCGGTCAGGATGCGCTTCATGGCTTGCTCTCGCTGGAGGGGGCGGTTTGCTCGCCCTTGAGGTAATCGGGAACGTCGTTGGCGGCCGGCTTGGCGGCATCGCCGCCGGCGTTGCCACCGCCTTGTGCGCCACCGCCGCTGAACATGTACTTGCCGACCAGCTGGATCAGGTCGATGGCCGGCTGGGTCAGGTAGATCTCGTCGCCCGGCTTGAGGTCGTCCGGGTCGCCGCCCGGGGTCAGGCCGATATAGCTTTCGCCGAGCAACCCGCTGGTGAAGATGCCGGCCGAGGTGTCGGCGGAGAGCTTGTTGTAGCGCTTGTCGATGGCCAGGGTGACCACCGAGGCGTAGCTCTTCGGGTCCAGCGAGATGTCGGCGACCTGGCCGACGTTGACGCCGCCGATCTTCACCGGCGCGTTCGGGCGCAGCGCGCCGATGCTGGTGAACTTGGCGGTGACCTCGTAGCTGTCGCGGCCGAAGCCGAACTTGCCGTTGGTGGAGGCGATCGCCAACACCAGCAGCGAGGCCAGGGCGAGCAGCAGGAACGCGCCGACGGCGAATTCGATGCGGGGACTGCGGAC
This sequence comes from Lysobacter enzymogenes, assembly GCF_017168095.1. Classification (GTDB taxonomy): domain Bacteria; phylum Pseudomonadota; class Gammaproteobacteria; order Xanthomonadales; family Xanthomonadaceae; genus Lysobacter; species Lysobacter enzymogenes_D. The sequence goes on from NZ_LXSD01000138.1 coordinate 1,323, forward strand.
GGACATGGGCACCACCTTGGGGATAAAGCCCGCGCGGTTCAACGCGGCTGGGGAAACAGTCTGTGTACGGAAGGTTTGTCTGTTGTCGCGACAGCGAACTGCGAAAAGCCCCTCTCCCGCGAGCGGGAGAGGGGTTGGGGTGAGGGGCGCGCGCTACGCGGCTGCGATCACCTTGCTTGCCCTCATCCGCCCTTCGGGCACCTTCTCCCGCCAGCGGGAGAAGGAACAGCGATTACTTGAACAAGAACGCCGACATCACGAAATTGAACATCAGCACCAGCAGCGACGCGTTGACCACCGCCTGCGTGGTCGCCACCGAGGTGCCCTCGATGGTCGGCTCGGCGTGGTAGCCCACGTAGGCCGCCACCAGCGCCGCGGTGCCGCCGAACACGGCCGACTTCACGAACGCCATGAGGAAGTCGTCGAAGAAATCCACGCTGTCCTTGAGCACCTGCCAGAAGATCCCGGGCTCCAGGCCGATCACGTGCACCGACTCGAAGTAGCTCGCGCTGATCGCCAGGCTGCAGAAAAAACCGGTCAGCAGCGGCACGCACAGCACCGCCGCCCAGAACCGCGGCGCCACCGCCTTGCCGACCGGGTCGATCGCCATCAGGCCCAGCGCGGTGATCTGGTCGGTCGCGCGCATCAGCCCCAGTTCGGCGGCGATCGAGCTGCCGGCGCGGCCGATGAACAGCAGCGCGGTCAGCACCGGGCCGAGCTCGCGGTACAGGCCCAGGCCGAGCATGGCGCTGACCTGGTTGGCCGCGCCGTAGGTGTCGAGCGCGCGGTAGCCCAGCAAGGTCACCGACAAGCCCACGAACGCGCCGCCAACGGCGATGATCGGCAGCGAACGCGCGCCGATCTTGTAGATCTCGCGGATCAGCTCGCGGAAAAAGTCGGCCGTGGGTCTGGACGCCCGGAACACCGACAGCGAGAACAGGCCGGCGCGGCCCAGCGAGCGGACGACATCGAACAACGCCATTACGCGGCCTCCGAAGTGCGCGGGGCGGCGTCGAAGCCGATCGGGCCGTCGGGCTCGCCGCGCAGGAACTGGCGCACCAAGGGGTCGTCGCTGCGCTCCAGCTCGGCCGGGGTGCCGGAGAAGACGATGCCGCCGTTGGCGATGACGATGGCGTGGTCGGCCACCGGCAGGGTTTCGTGGACGTGGTGGGTGACCACGATGCTGGTCAGGCCGAGGGTGTCGTTGAGCCGGCGGACCAGGCTCATGACCACGCCCGAGGCGATCGGGTCCAGGCCGGTCAGCGGCTCGTCGTAGATCATCAGCGGCGGGTCCAGCGCCAGCGCGCGCGCCAGCGCCACGCGCCGGGCCATGCCGCCGGAGAGCTCGCGCGGGTAGGCGTCGGCGGCCGCGCTCAGGCCCACGGCGTGCAGCTTCATCAGCACCAGGCGGCGGATCAGCGGGTTCGGCAGCTTGGTGTGGGCGCGCAGCGGCAGGGCCACGTTCTCGGCCGCGGTAAGGTCGGTCAGCAGGCCGTTGCCTTGCAGCAGCACGCCGATGCCCTTGCGCAGCTCCAGCAGCTCGCGCGGGTTCTGCGGCACCGGCTGGCCGAACACTTCGACCGTGCCCGAGGCCGGCGCCAGTTCGCCGGTCAGCGCCGACAGCAGGGTCGACTTGCCGCTGCCGGACGGGCCGAGCACGGCGACGATGCTGCCGCGCGGCACGCTCAGATTGATCCCGCGCAGCACGCTGCGGCCGCCGCGATCCAGGCGCAGGTCGGTCAGGCGGACGATGGGCGTCGAAGTCGTCGTCATGCGGGGGCGGCTATCCGGTGAGAGCGAGCTGGCCAGCAAGCAGGCAGGCGGGGGGCTGCAAAACGGCGCAGCTTGGCCCAGCCAGCCTGAACGGGGATGGAGCGTGGGACATTGTCGCAGCTTAGCCGGCCGCGGGCGCCGCTGCCGGCGTGCGGCTTGTTCGACCGGATCCTGAGCCGGCCGCGCGGCGCGATCCAGCCGCATTGGAGCCTTCGCCGATTAAAGCCCGATTAAAACGGTTTTGAGCGCCGGCGCCGCAACCACCGGAGCAACGCATCGTCGCGCACGGCCGCAGCGCAGCCTAAGCCCTCGCCGATGCGCACTGGGTAACAGCGCGTAACCCGCGCCGCGCGCAAACGCCCGCTGCGCTGCGCGCGCGCAGCGCCGGCGTGCGGCAAGATGGCGCCCTATGCCCGCGCGTCCCGATTTCCGTCTCTACCATTCCAATGCGCTGGACGTGCTGGCCGGACTGCTCGCGCAGGAACTGCGCACGCCGGCGCCCGGGCAGCCGTTGCTGGCGCCGGACACCATCCTGATCCCGCAGGTGGCGATGCGCCGCTGGCTGCAGGCGACCCTGGCGCAGGCGCACGGCATCGCCGCCAATCTGGAGTTCCTGACCCCGGGCGAATTCGTCCAGCGCGCGCTCGCGGCCAATGTGGCCGGCGGCGAGGACGACCTCGACGCCGCCGCGCTGCGCTGGCGGCTGTACGCGCAACTGGCGCAGCCGGCGCAACTGCGCGAGCCGGCGCTGGCGCCGCTGCGCGCCTACCTCGGCGGCGACGACCCGATCAAAGCCTGGTCGCTGGCCGGCGAACTGGCCGGCCTGTTCGAGAAATACCAGGCCTGGCGCCGCGACTGGCTGCTGGCCTGGGACGCCGGCCACGAACGCCACGACCCGCAGGCCGCGCTGTGGCGCAAGGTCGCCGGCGGCCGCCGCTACCGCGCGCGCCGCATCGACGACTACCTGCAGCGCTTCGGCGGCGACGGCGAACGCGACGACGCGCCGCGCGGCCTGCCGCCGCGGCTGTTCGCCTTCGCCACCCTCAACATCTCGCCCGATGTGCTGCGGGTGATCGCCACCCAGGCCCGCGCCGGCACCCTGCATTTCTACCTGCCCACGCCGACGCGCAAGTACTGGGGCGACCTGGGCACCCTGGCCGAGCGTCTGCGCCAGGGCGAGACGGCCGCGTTCGGCGAAGACGACAACCCGCTGCTGCAGGCCTGGGGCGCGGCCGGCCGCGATTTCATGGCGGTGCTGGGCGGCTACGAAGTGGTGCATCCCTCCGGCGAGATCGCCGCCTACGCCGACCCGGAAGAAAGCCGCTTCGACGACCCCGCGCGCGACAGCCTGCTGCAGCGCCTGCAACGCGACCTGCTGCACCGGCGCGCGCTGCCGGCGCAGCCGTGGCGCGGCGAGCTCGACCGCCTCGACGCCAGCGTGCAGGTCCACGCCTGCCACACCCGCCTGCGCGAAGTGCAGGTGCTGCACGATCAACTGCAGGGCCTGCTCGATCCGCAATCAGAGCAAGGCCGCCGCTTCGACCCGCCGCTGCAGCCGCGCGACATCGCCGTGCTCGCGCCCGACATCGATCCCTACGCGCCGCACATCGCCGCGGTATTCGGCGGCCTCGCCGGGCGGCCGGGCTTCATTCCGTATGCGCTGGCCGACGTCAGCCCGCTCGCCGCCGAGCCGCTGGCCGAAGTGTTCCTGCGCTTGCTGGCGTTGCCGGTGTCGCGCTTCGGCCTCAGCGAAATCCTCGACCTGCTGGCGACGCCGGCGATCGCCGAACAGGCCGGCCTCGACGGCGACGGCCTGGAGCGCCTGCGCGTGTGGCTGGGCGAAGCCGGCGCGCGCTGGGGCATCGACGCGGCCCATCGCGGCCGCCACGACGCGCCCGGCGACGACGCCTACACCTGGGCGTTCGCGCTCGACCGCCTGCTGATCGGCCACGCCGCCGGCGACAGCGACGACGAGGGCGGCCACATGGTCGCCGGCATCGCGCCGTACGCCGAACTCGAAGGCGCCGCGCTCGACGCGCTCGATGCGCTGATCCGCCTGCTGCGCGTGCTGGCGCGGTTCGAACGCGGCCTCGCCGCCGAGCTGACGCCCGCGCAGTGGTCCGAGCGCCTGCTCGGGCTGTTGCGCGCGCTGCTGCCCGAGCGCCCGCGCGACAGCGGCGACCAGCGCACGCTCGAACGCCTGCGCAGCCTGGTCGAGAGTTTCGCCGGCGACGCCGCCGCGGCCGGTTTCGACGGTGCGGTCGCGCCGGAGGTGGTGCGTTCGCATTTCCGCGCCGCGCTGGCCGAGGCCGACACGCGCGCGCCGCTGCTGACCGGCGGGGTCAGCTTCGGCCGCATGGTGCCGATGCGGCTGATTCCGTTCCGGGTGATCTGCCTGCTCGGCATGAACGATGGCGACTACCCGCGGCGCGACCCGTCCGGCGGCCTCAACCGCCTCGCCGCCGAACTCGGGACCGGCGCGCGCCGCCACGGCGACCGTTCGCTGCGCGACGACGACCGCTTCTTGTTCCTGCAATTGTTCGGCGCCGCGTCCGACGCGTTCTATCTGAGTTACCTCGGCGCCGATCCGCGCGACGGCAGCTCGCGCGAACCTTCGCCGCTGGTGTCAGAGCTACTCGATGCGATCGCGCGCTACCACGCCGACCCGGCCCAGGTGCGCAAGCAGTTCGTGGTGCGCCAGCCCTTGCAGCCGTTCGCGCCGGCCGCGTTCGGCGGCGACGGCGCCGACGCCGCGGAGCCGCGTCGCTTCAGCTACCGCAGCGAATGGCGGCCAGCGGCGGACGCCGGCGCCGGCCGCCGCGGCGAGCTGGGCCCGTGGCTCGACGAACCGTTGCCGCCGCTGCAATCCGACGCCGGCGAGCGCAGCCTGAACTACCAGGACCTGCGTAGCTTCCTGCGCGATCCGCCGACCGCGTTCCTGCGCCAGCGCCTGGGCCTGCGCCTGCCCGAGGAAATCGACAGCGCCGAAGACGTCGAGCCGCTGGTGCTGCCGGGCCGCGGCTTGTTCCGACAGCAATTGCAGCGCGCCGTGTTCGACGACCTGCTCGCCGCCGACGGCGCGGTCGATCGCGAACGCCTGCAGGCCTCGCTGCGCGCGCGCGCGCTGCTGCCGTCGGGGCCGCTGGGCCGGCGCCAGCTCGATGCCTTGCTGAGCCAGGTGCGGCCTTACGCCGATGCGTTCGCGCGCTGGCGCGGCGGCGCGGCGCAGACGCTGCCGTTCGAACTTGAGGTGGACGGCACGCGCCTGCTCGGCCGGCTCGACGAGCTGTATCCCAGCGGCCTGGCGCGGCTGCGCTTCGACACGCTGCATGGACCTGCGCAAATCGCCCACGGCCTGGACTGGCTGGTGTTGTCGGCGCTCGGCGACGCGCGCCCGCTGGCGCAGTTCGCCCAGACCGGCGACGGCCCCGGCCCGCACCTGCGCGCCGCGCTACCGCCGCCGCG
>NZ_LXSD01000139.1:0-786 GCF_017168095.1 Lysobacter enzymogenes
CGGCGCCGGCGCGTCGCGCGGGTCGTCTTCGAACAGCGGACCGCGCGCGGACGCGGGCGCGGCGACGCTGTCGGCGTCGCGCGGATCGTCCTCGAACGGGTTGGCGCGGGCCGGGGCTGCGGGCTTCGGCGCGGCGTCTTCGAACGGATTGGCTCGGGCCGGTGTTGCGGGCTTCGATGCCACGCTCGTCGCGGCGTCGCGCGGAGCGTCTTCGAACGGATTCGCACGGGCAGGCGCTGCGGGCTTCGATGCGCCGTTCGTCGCGGCATCGCGCGGAGCGTCTTCAAATGGATTGGCGCGCACCGCCGCCGCAGGCTTCGATACCGCATTCGCCACCGCATCGCGCGGAGCGTCTTCGAACGGATTGGCGCGAACCGCCGCTGCAGGCTTCGATGCCGAGTTCGTCGCGGCGTCGCGCGGATCGTCTTCGAACGGATTGGCGCGAACCGCCGCCGCAGGCTTCGCCGCTGCGTTCGTCGGCGCATCGCGCGGGTCGTCTGCGAATGGATTGACGAGCGCCGCCGCGGGCTTCGCCGCCGCTTCGCGCACCGGCGCGGGTGGTTGCGGCGCGGCCGGCGCGGGCGCCCACGGCGGGGTGTCGTCGCGGTCTTGAATCGAGGCGTCTTGAACGCGCGCGTCGGTGCGATACACCGCCGGCGTCTCGCGCACCGCCAGCGGCGCGCGCGCTTCGGGCGTCGCTGGCGGAGTCGGCGCCGATGCCGATGCAGCCGCCGCAGCCGACGCGCCCATTTCGCGCATCGCCGCAGCCGCCTGCGCCGCGGCGCC
>NZ_LXSD01000140.1:0-16305 GCF_017168095.1 Lysobacter enzymogenes
GCCGGCGGCCGAGCCGGCCAAGGCGGCGCCGCGGCCTCCGGCCGGCGCGGCGGCCGTCGCGCAGGCTTCATCGGTAGGAATGATCCAATCCGCTCCGGTGCGCTCGGGCCAGCAGATCTACGCCGACAACCGCGACCTGACCGTGCTGACCACGGTCGGCGCCGGCGCGGAAGTCATCGCCGACGGTTCGGTGCACATCTACGGCCCGCTGCGCGGCCGCGCCCTCGCCGGCGCGCAGGGCAACGCCCGCGCGCGGATCTTCTGCCGCGAGTTCCATGCCGAACTGGTGGCGATCGCGGGCCATTACAAAGTGCTCGAAGACATCCCCAAGGACCTGCGCGGCAAGCCGGTGCAGGTCTGGCTGGAAGACGAACAAATCAAGATTGCGGCGCTGGACTGACGCCGCACGAACGGAGGAACGAATTTTGACCGAGATTATTGTTGTCACTTCGGGCAAGGGCGGCGTCGGCAAGACCACGACCAGCGCCAGCCTGTCCTGCGGTCTGGCCCGACGCGGCCACAAAGTCGCGGTCATCGACTTCGACGTCGGCCTGCGCAACCTCGACCTGATCATGGGCTGCGAGCGTCGCGTGGTGTACGACTTCGTCAACGTCGTCAACGGCGAAGCCACGCTCAAGCAGGCGCTGATCAAGGACAAGCGTTTCGACACGCTGTTCATCCTGGCCGCCTCGCAGACCCGCGACAAGGACGCGCTGACCAAGGAAGGCGTGCAGAAGGTGCTCGAAGACCTCACCGCCGAAGGCTTCGACTACATCGTCTGCGATTCGCCGGCCGGCATCGAGAAGGGCGCGTTCCTGGCCATGTACTTCGCCGACCAGGCGGTGGTGGTGGTGAACCCGGAAGTGTCCTCGGTGCGCGACTCCGACCGCATCCTCGGCCTGCTCTCGTCCAAGACCCGCCGCGCCGAGAACGGCGAGCGCGTCAAGGAGCACCTGCTGCTGACCCGCTACAGCCCCAAGCGGGTGGAGACCGGCGAGATGCTCAGCATCGGCGACGTCGAGGAAATCCTCGGCCTCAAGACCGTCGGCGTGATCCCGGAATCCGGCGACGTGCTCAACGCCTCCAACAAGGGCGAGCCGGTGATCCTGGAAACCGAATCCGACGCTGCCCAGGCCTACGACGACGCCGTCGCCCGCCTGCTCGGCGACACCCGTCCGATGCGCTTCACCCAAGTGGAAAAGAAGGGCTTCTTCAGCAAGATCTTCGGAGGCTGAGCTCATGGGTCTGTTCGACTTCCTGCTGGCCAAGAAGCAAACCGCCGCGGTCGCCAAGGACCGCCTGCGGATCATCGTCGCGCACGAGCGCGCCGGCCGCGGCGGCCCGGATTACCTGCCGATGCTGCAGCGCGAACTGTTGGAAGTGATCCGCAAGTACGTCAACGTCGACGTCGAAGCGGTCAAGGTCGATGTGGTCAAGGAAGGCCAGCACGACGTGCTCGACATCTCGGTGGCCCTGCCCGACGCGCCCGGCTCGACGCCGGCGCAGGCCTGACGCATAGGCGGCCGACCTCCCGGCCGCCGCGTTTCGCAGCCACCCACGCAATCCCCCTGTAGGAGCGGCGCAAGCCGCGACCGCGAAACCACCGATCGCGCCGCAAACACGAGGCCGCGACCGCGCCTCTCACCGCCGTGCCTCTGCGCCATGCTCCTGCTCGCCGACATCGCCTTCGACGCCGCCGCCGCCCTGCTCGCCCGCTACGGGCTGACGCTGCAGCGCGTGCCCGCGGGCGAGGCGATTCCCGGCAGCTACTGGGGCGACAGCGAGGCCGGCATCATCGCCAGCGCCGTCTACGTGCGCGACGACACGCCGGTGCATTCGATGCTGCACGAGGCCTGCCACCTGATCGTGCTGCCGCCGCAGCGGCGCGCGGCGGTGCACACCGACGCCACCGACTCGATCGAGGAAGAGGACGCGGTGCTGGTGCTGCAGACGGTGCTGGCCGACGCCCTGCCCGGGGTCGGGCGCGAGCGCATGTACGCCGACATGGACGCATGGGGCTACAGCTTCCGGCTGGGCTCGGCGAAGGCCTATGTCGAGCAGGACGCGGACACGTCGTGGCGCTGGCTGGCCGAGCGCGGCCTGGTCGCGTTGCCGGAACGTACGCTGGCGGCGTAACGGCGCAATTCGCGCAGCTGCGTTCGCAGCGTGCGCGTTTGCAGTGCTTGCTCTCGCAGCAGTTCCCGTTCTGGAATCCCCGCTTTTGTGCGAAGCGCCCTTGTGGGAGGGGCTTCAGCCCCGATGCTTTCCGCTCGGATCGCGACAACGCGGCCATCGGGCACAAGAGCGTCGGGGCTGAAGCCCCTCCCACAAGAGCGCCTCGCACAAGAACTCATCACACAAGCGCGGCTGCAACAGCTGGACTGTCATGAGAGCGAGAGTGGGAACATCGGGAACTCCAGAGCGCGGCCGCTGAAACCTCAGCAGGCGAGCCGCATTCAAGCCGGCAATGCGCGGCGCATCGCCGCGAGCGGCCACCGACGCCCTCCCTGGCGCCGACGCCATTCAAACGGTGCGGAGCGGCTATCCCCATAACCGGCTCCGGCGGGTACTGCCTGCATTGCATGCTGCGCGTTGCGTGTTGCGTGCTGCCCTTCCCCTGAAGCGCCGTCCAGGCGCCACTCTCCCCGAGTTCTTCGCCGCCGCGCTCAGTGCGCGGCGAGGCGGTCGCGCCGTTGCGACGCCGTCGGCGCGGCCAGTTCCGGCAGCGCCACGGCGCGGTCGACTTCGACCTCCGCTTCGCTGACCGGATCGGGCAAGGCGCGCGCGGCGCTGCGGTTGGGGCCGGCGTCGGCCGGGCCGTTGATGACCACCACGCCCACCGCGGCCATTGCCAGCAGCGCGAACAGCGCGATGCGCACGGCGCGGCGGGCGAACGGGCGACGGCTGCGCACCGGCGCTTCGGGCTCCTGGGTCCAGCTCAGGTCGGCGCTGAACAAGCGGGCGCCGCCCTCGCGTCCGCGCGGCGGCAGTGCCGTCAGCGTGGCCGTGTGCAACTTGCCGTTGGCGGAGCCCAAGGTCGGTTTCATGCCTTATCCGTTGCAGCCAATACGCGGTGCCGAAGTCCCCACCCCGGCGCGGCCAGCCGACCAGCGGCTGCCCTTGGACGTCACTTTTTCCGTTTTCTCGTCACAAATCAAATCCGTTTTCGTGACAAGCGCCCGCTCCGAGCGTTCACGCGTTGTTCCCCTGACTGAACGAAATTGCGGCCGAAGCTGCGAGCGTTGCGTCGATGCGATGTGAATATCGAATATTTAACAATCTAACCGATTACACAAAACAATTTCTTAACTAATTTTCGCGAACCTGTCAGCAGTTTGTCATGGACAAAGCGCCCGAATCGGCCAAATAGATCGGTTCGGCGCGTCTGATGTAAACGATTTCAATGCCGCGACTGTGCCGGATTTGCGCAAACCCATCTCAGCAGGCGTTGCGCGGCACGCCGCCTGCGCCTCGCGTCGCAGTGCGGCTTGCGCCATCCCCACCCGCCCTCTAGCCTTCCGGTTCGCGCGCCCAGCGCGACACTTTTTACTGGAGAGAGCACACATGAAACCTGTCCGCGCCGTATTGGCGCTCGGCGTCGCTGCGGCCGTGTTCGGCCTGGCCGGCTGCAAGAAGGAACCCGCCCCCGCCCCGAGCGCCAACGCCCCGGCCGCCGCGCCGGCCGGCGAGACCGCGGACCAGTTCATCGCCCGGGTCAACGACGAATACAAGAAGATGTATCCGGAGATGACCGCGGCGCAGTGGCTGTCGTCGACCTACATCAACGACGACAGCCAGCTGCTCTCGGCCAAGGCCAACGAGCGCTACCTCGGCCAGCTCAACAGCTGGATCGAGCAGTCCAGGAAGTTCGAAGGCCAGCCGATGTCGCCGGCCACCGCGCGCGCGATCCAGTTGCTGAAGATCGGCACCGCGATGCCGGCGCCGAAGGATCCGGCCAAGCTCGCCGAGCTGACCCAGATCGCCACCCGCATGGAAGGCATGTACGGCTCGGGCAGCTACTGCAGCGGCCCCGGCGACACCGATTGCCGCCAGCTCGGCGAACTCGAGGACGTGCTGCGCAACAGCCGCGACTACAACGCCCAGCTCGACGCCTGGAAGGGCTGGCACACCATCTCCAAGCCGATGCGCAAGGACTACACGCGCTTCGTCGAACTGGTCAACGAAGGCTCGCGCAATCTCGGCTACGCCGACACCGGCGAGCTGTGGCGTTCTGGCTACGACATGAGCCCGGCGGAGCTGTCGGCCGAGACCGACCGCCTGTGGGGCCAGGTCAAGCCGCTGTACGAACAGTTGCACTGCTACACCCGCTCGCGCCTGGAAACCAAGTACGGCAGCGACAAGGGCCAGGTCGGCGGCGGCCTGCTGCCGGCGCATCTGCTCGGCAATATGTGGCAGCAGGACTGGGGCAACCTGTGGGACGTGCTGGCGCCGTACAGCGAGCAGCAGGCCGGCAGCCTCGACATCAACGCCGCGCTCGCGCGCCAGTACCAGCAGGCGCTCGACGCGCAGCAGGCCAAGGGCGGCGGCGAAGGCGCCAGCGCCGCGCAGCAGGCGCAGGCCGAAGTCGATGCCTCGCTGGCCAACGCCAAGCGCATGACCGAGCGCGCGCAGGACTTCTACGTGTCGCTGGGCATGCCCAAGCTGCCCGACAGCTATTGGGCCAAGACCCAGTTCGTCAAGCCGCGCGACCGCGACGTGGTCTGCCACGCCAGCGCCTGGGACATGAACATGAGCGGCGACGTGCGCACCAAGATGTGCATCAAGCCGAACGAAGAAGACTTCACCACGATCTACCACGAGCTCGGCCACGTCTATTACTACCTGGCCTACAACAAGCAGCCGCCGCTGTTCCAGACCGGCGCGCACGACGGCTTCCACGAAGCCATCGGCGACACCATCGTGCTGGCGATGACGCCCAAGTACCTGTCCTCGATCGGCATGGTCGCCAACCCGCAGCAGAGCCAGGAAGCGCTGATCAACGCGCAGATGCGCATGGCGCTGGCGAAGGTGTCGTTCCTGCCGTTCGGCCTGATGATCGACCGCTGGCGCTGGGGCGTGTTCGACGGCTCGATCAAGCCCGACCAGTACAACAAGGCGTGGTGGGAGCTGAAGGCCAAGTACCAGGGCGTGGCGCCGGTGGAAGCGCGCGGCGAAGAGTTCTTCGACGCCGGCGCCAAGTACCACGTGCCGGGCAACACCCCGTACACGCGCTACTTCCTCTCGCACGTGCTGCAGTTCCAGTTCTACAAGGCGCTGTGCGACGCGGCCGGCTACAAGGGCCCGCTGTACGAGTGCAGCTTCTACGGCAACAAGGCCGCCGGCGCCAAGTTCGAGGCGATGCTGAGCAAGGGCGCGAGCCAGCCGTGGCAGCAGACCATGAAGGAGCTCACCGGCGGCGAGAAGATGGACGCCTCGGCGGTGCTGGAATACTTCGCGCCGCTGCAGACCTGGCTCAAGCAGCAGAACGAAGGCAAGAGCTGCGGCTGGCAGGCCTCGGCGGCGGGCGCTGCGGCGCCGGTGCCGCCGGCGGCCAAGCCTGCGGCGAAGAACGAGGCGCCGGCCAAGGCCGCCAAGGGCTGAGCGGCGGTTTTCAGTCGATACCACGGGCCGGCGCATGCCGGCCCGTTTTTTTTGCGCGATGCCGTCCCCGCCGACGCAAGTTCGCGAATCCGCGGCCGCGCAGCATCGCACCGGCCGCGACAGAACTTCAGTTCCCCAACCCCACTCCTGCTCCCCCAACCCCGCTTGCGACCCGCCGAAACAGCTCACCCGATCCATCACCTCCGCCCGACCCGGTACTGGCGCGCGGCGCGGCGGCGGCCGATGATCCGGGCCTGACCGGCGGCCTCCCGCCGCTGCCGACGAGCCCGCCCCGCATGACCGCTTCCCACCGCATCGCCCCGCGCCGCACCGTCCTCGCCCTGTTCGCCGCGGCCTTCGCCGCCGCCGGCGCGCACGCCGGCGAACCCGCCGCCGAGCCGGTCGACCTGCTGATCCGCCACGCCAATGTTGTCGATGTGATCGCCGGCAAGCTGCGCAGCGACCGCCTGATCGCCGTGCGCGGCGACCGCATCGTCGCGGTCGAGGCGGACGCGAAGGCGGCGCGCTTCGCCGCGCAGCGCAGCATCGACGCCGGCGGCAAGTACGCGATCCCCGGCCTGTGGGACATGCACGTGCACTTCGGCGGCGGCGACAAACTGATCGAAGAGAACAAGAACCTGCTGCCGCTGTACGTCGCCCACGGCATCGCCGCGGTGCGCGACGCCGCCGGCGACCTCAGCCCGAGCGTGTTCGAATGGCGCGACGCGGTCGCCGCCGGCCGCCTCGACGGCCCGACCATCTTCACCTCCGGGCCGAAACTGGAAGGCTACAAGTCGATCTGGCCCGGCGACATCGAAGTCGGCAGCCACGAAGAAATAGCCAAGGCGCTGGACCAGTTGCAGGGCTGGAAGGTCGACTTCGTCAAGATCACCGACAACACCTTGTCGCCGGAACTGTTCATGGACGCGCTGCAGCAGGCGCGCGCGCGCGGCCTGCGGGTCTCGGCGCACCTGCCGTTCGTGCTGCCGGTCGACGAGGTCAGCCAGGCCGGGCTGAGTTCGATCGAGCATATCGAGTATGCGTACAAGGCCGGCTCGTCGCAGGAGGCCGAGATCAGCGCGATGGTCCGCCGCGGCGAGATCGACAGCCGCGAGGGCTGGAACCGCATCCAGGCCAGCTTCGACCGCAAGACCGCGCTCGCCGTCTACCGCCGCCTCGCCCAGCGCGGGACCGCGGTGACGCCGACGCTCAACGGCAGCTTCGTCACTACCTATCTGGATCGCGACGACCACAAGCGCGATCCGTACCTGCAATACATCGGCCCGGGCCTGCAGGCGACGTACGCGTGGCGGGTCGAGCGCGCGGCCAAGGACGACGCGGCCGCGATCGTGCGCCGGCACGAGCGCTACCAGCGCAACGCTTCGATCCTGCCGCTGCTGCAGCAAGCCGGCGTGAACATCCTCGCCGGCACCGACGCGGGCTTCCTCAATTCGTTCAACTACCCGGGCGTCGGGTTGCACGACGAGATGCAGCGCTTCGTCGAAAGCGGCCTGACCCCGTTGCAGACGCTGCGCGCGGCGACCATCAACGGCGCGCGCTTCCTCGGCCAGGACAAGGAACACGGGTCGCTGGCGGCGGGCAAGGCGGCCGACATCGTGCTGCTCGACGCCGACCCGCTGCGCGATATCGGCGCGACGCGCAAGATCGATACTTTCGTGCTGCGCGGCAAGGTCCACGACCGCGCGGCGCTGGATGCGATGCTGGCGCAGGTGCGCGAAGAAGTGGCGGCGCAGCGGGCGGCGGATGAGGCTGCAAAGGCTGCTGGGCCCGCCGAGCGCTGAGGCGCGCGCTATTGCGGGACGGAAACGGTGGGGGTTTCGCCGTGGTTGCATTGTCGCGGTCGCAGCTCGCGCAGCTCCTACAAGAGCACCCTGTAGGAGCTGCGCGAGCTGCGACCGCGACACTTCGACTACGGCGCGACCCTGATCGCACCGCCTACCCCGCCTTCGCCCCACGGAACCTCTGCGGCGTCGTCCCGCTGAACTGCTGGAACATCGCGATGAACGCCGACGCGCTGGCGTAGCCCATCTGCGCGGCCACCTGCTGCACGCTGCGCCCCTGCTCCAGCAATGGCACCGATTGCTGGAAACGCAGGCGCTGCCGCCATTGCGCGAACGACATCCCCAATTCGTCGCGGCAGCGCCGGCTCAAGGTGCGCTCGGTGGTGTGCACGCGCTGCGCCCACTGCGCCAGGGTGGTGTTGTCGCCGGGCGCGTGCTGCAGCGCGTCCAGGATCGGCCCGAGCAGGCGATCGTCGCTGTGCGGGACGAAGCTCAGCAGCATCGGCGTGGCCAGCAGCTTGTCGATCAGCACCCGCGCCAGACGCCGGTCGGCGGGCGTGTCGGGAATCTCGACGCCGCGGTCGAACAAATCCTCGACCCCGGCCAGAAACAGCGGATGCAGGCGCACGATGCCGGGCGCGGCCGGCAGCGCCGGGGTGTAGCGTTCGGCGATGTTGATCAAACGGCATTTCGCTTCGCGCCGGTTGTGCGAGGTGTGGTCCATGCCGGCCGGGATCCACGCCGCATAGCCCGGCGGCGCGAACAACGGCTGGCCCTCGACCACGAACGACATGCTGCCGGACTCCACGAACGCCAGCTGGCCCCAGGGATGCCGGTGCAGCGCGCTCTCGGTGTCCACCGCCAGCGCTTCGTAGCGCAGCAGCAGCGGGCCCGGCAATGAACGGTAGGGGTAATGGAACTGGCGGCTGCGGCGCATTTGTCCGGGGTTCGCTACGGCGTGTCGGATTATCGGCATTTGCCGGCTACCCGACATTCTAAAATAGCCTGCCCCCACGTTGTACCCGTTGTACGAAGGATGTCCGCGATGCACCTGTTACTGCCGATCCTGGCCACCGTGATCTGGGCCGGAAACACGATCGTCAGCAAGCTCTCGGCCGGCGCGATCGAGCCGGCGGCGATCTCGTTCTACCGCTGGCTGGTCGCGCTGCTGGCGCTGACCCCGTTCCTGCTGCCGCGGGTCTGGAAGCTGCGCGCGCAGGTGCGGCCGCACTGGCGCAAGCTGGTGGTGCTGGCCGCGCTGGGCATGGTCCTGTATCAGTCGCTGGCGTATTTCGCCGCGCACAGCGTCAGCGCGATGACCATGGGCCTGGTGGTCGCGGCGATTCCGCCGATGACGATGGTCATCGGCATGGCCCTGCTCAAGACCCGGCCCTCGCCGGGCATACTGATCGGCGCGGCGGTGTCCTTCATCGGCCTGACCTGGCTGCTCAGCGGCGGCCATCCGGCGCGGCTGCTGCAGCAGGGCTTGGGCCGCGGCGAGCTGATGATGCTGCTGGCCGCGTTCTCCTACGCGCTGTACGGCGTACTGGTGAAGCGCTGGGCGCTGCCGATCCCGAACGGCGAATCGCTGTACCTGCAGATCCTGTGCGGCACCGTGCTGCTGTTGCCGGGCTTCGCGCTGGCGCCGTCGGTGGCGCTGACCGCGCACAACCTGCCGCTGGTGCTGTACGCCGGCATCCTCGCCTCGACCCTGGCGCCGTGGTTCTGGATGCACGGGCTGTTGAAGCTGGGCACCGACAAGACCGCGGTGCTGATGAACCTCACCCCGGTGTTCACCGCGCTGCTGGCGGTGCTGTTGCTGGGCGAACCGCTGCAGCTGTACCACTGGATCGGCGGCGGCCTGACCTTGCTCGGCGTGGCCGTGGCGCAGGCGTTGAAGCAGAAGCCGGCGCCGGTGTTGCAGGTGAGCGAGTGCGCGGGGTGAGCGTCGCGGCGCGGTGAACCGAAGCTTCTTTAGGAGTGGTGCAAGCCGCGGCCGCGACACCGGGCTTGCGTCGCAGGCCGACTGTCGCGGTCGCAGCTTGCGCAGCTCCTACAGTCGCGAACGAACCATCCGAAGCTACCTGTAGGAGCGGCGCAAGCCGCGACCGCGATACCGCAACTACATCGCAACTCGCCCGCCTGCAGCGTCGCCAACACGCCGCCCGCCATCCGCTGCGCGCACCGCCGGCAACCGCCCCGCGCCGCCGCGTTCGCCCTGTGAGCCGCGTCAAGTTCGCCGTCTGCGCGCGCTGCTAGGGTCGCAGCCATGTCGTCGCCACCCGACAGCGCTGCCGAACCCAATCCGCGTCCGCCCTATCTGTTGTGGGCGGCGCTGGCCTTGGCCAGCGCGCTGGTGGTCGCGCTGGGCTGGCAGGCGATGCGCTTGCGCGAAGGCCAGCGCTGGCTGGTCGAGCGGGTCGATCGTCCCTATGTCGGCATGTTCGTGCCGAAAGTCGCGGCCACCGCGCTCGACGGCCGCGCGTTGTCGCTGGGGCAGCCGCAGGGGCGGCGCCAAGTGCTGTTCTTCTTCAACACCACCTGTCCGCATTGCCGCGCCTCGCTGCCGCAGCTCAAGCTGGCCGCGCGCGAGCTGCGCCGTCGTGACGATGTCGAACTGATCGGGGTGGCGTTCGCCCGCCCGCAACAGGCCGCCGCCTATGCGCGCGAACACGCGCTGGAATTTCCGCTCGCCGCTGTCGACGACGACCGCCGCACCCTGGCGCTGTTCCGCGCGCGCCGGCTGCCGTCGCTGTTGGTGATCGACGGCGACGGCCGGGTGCGCTACCAGCGCGTCGGCGAACTCGACGGCAAGGCCCCGTTGCGCGAATTGTTGCGCGCGGCGACGGCGGCGGAACCGTCGGCGCGGCCGGATTCAAGTCCGACCGCTCCAAGTCCAACCGATCCAAGTCCAACGGATTCAAACCCAACGGGCTCGAACCCGACGGGCTCGACTTCGACGGCACTGGCCTCGCGCTAGCCGCGAAACCGCCGACGCGGATGCGGCGCGCGCCACGGCGCGGCGACGCTGCCGCGGCGTCCATGCACAGGGCGCGGCCGCGGCGACGCGGACGAGCCCGCCGCCCCGACGGCGTCCGCGGCGTCGGGCATCGCCCGCCGCCGCGAGGTACGCGGCGCCTACGACAGGAGCAGTGCAATGAACCAACGCAAGCGTGGTGCCCGGATCGCCCTCGCGGCGCTGCTGTTCTGCGCCGCGATGGGATTCGGCGCGTTCCAGGTGGTCGCCGGCAACGGCGCCGCGCCGGAGCAATCGAACTACTGCGACCACGTCTCGTGCCGCGCCGAATGCCCCGACTTCGGCGGCGACCTCGGCCCCGGCGGCCCGGGCCGCCCGGACGTCTGCTATTGCTGCGGCTGATCCCCCTCGGCCGCAAGCCTGTGCCGGCCGCGGGGGGTGGCCCCCGGCCGGCTTTTTTTTCCCGATCCATCCATCGCGCCGCGGCCGCCTCGCCGCCGGCGCTTCGCACGCTCGCGCCGCGCGCCTGCGCACGTCCTCGCCAACGCCGCCGGTCGCGCGCCCGCGCGCGTTACGCAAAACGCGACCGCGAGCGGACAAGCGCGACGGCCAGTCTGCCCATACTGCGGACGCACGAGGCGGTTGCACATCCGATACAGACGCAGACCACAAGGTTTGTTAGTTTGCGCACTGCAACACCCCGCCCGACGCCGCGAAGGGGCGCGACGTCCACGGCGGCCTCTCGCCCGTCGCGCGCTGCGCATCGCGGCGGCGGGGCGCGCATGAGGCGTCATGCGGACAACGGCCCCGACGACTGAAGCAACGAAAGGCGAGCGGACGCTGCGATGCCCCAACGCGTCGATCGGATCAAGAACCTGGCCAGCGTCTCGCAGTTCCGCATCGGCGCGCTGCTGGTGCAGCCCGACCGCCTGGCGATCGTGCGCGACGGCCAGTCCACCGCGCTGGAACCGCGCATGATGGAAGTGCTGATCGCGCTGGCCGAACGCGCCGGCGAGGTGGTCAGCGCCGAGCAATTGCTGATCGAGATCTGGCGCGGCACGTTCTACGGCGACAACCCGGTGCACAAGACCATCGCCCAGCTGCGCCGGCGCCTGGGCGACAGCAGCCGCGAACCGGAATTCATCGAGACCATCCGCAAGCGCGGCTATCGCCTGGTCGCGCCGGTGAGCTTCCCCGACGATTACCGCAGCGGCCTGCCGCGCGCGGCGGCGTGGACCCAGGGCAGCCCTTATGTCGGCCTGCGCTCGTTCGACCAGGACCACGCCGGCGTGTTCTTCGGCCGCAGCCGCGCCACCGCGGAACTGCTGGCGACGCTGCGCGAGCAGATCGACAACCAGCGCCGCTTCGTCCTGGTCGCCGGCGCCAGCGGCTGCGGCAAGACCTCGCTGCTGCGCGCCGGGGTGCTGCCGCTGCTGCGCCAGGACGGCGGCTTCGACGGCCTGCACGCGCTGGCCAGCGCCTACTTCGACCTCGGCGCCTGCCGCGGCGGCGACCTGCTGGCGCGGCTGGCGGCGGCGCTGTGCGCGTGGTCGCTGGACGGGCGGCCGGTGTTCCTCGACGGCGAAGCGCAGTGGCTGGAACAGCAATTGCGCAGCGCGCCCGAAGCGGTGCGCGCGCGCATCGACGACGCCTTCGCCCGCCGCACCGCGCCGCTGGCCGAGCGCGCGCACCTGCTGCTGGTGGTCGACCACGCCGAAGCCGCGGTCGCCGCGCCCGGCATCGGCGACGCCGACCGCCGCGACTTCGGCGCCGCGCTCGACGCGCTGTGCGCGAGCCCGCGCGTGGCCGCCATCGCCATCGCCCGCAGCGATTTCTATCCGGCGCTGGTGGAGAAAGTGCCGGGCCTGGCCGAGCTCAAGGCCGGCGACGGCCACATCGACCTGCTGACCCCGCGCATCGGCGAGATCGGCCAGATCATCCGCGCCCCGGCCGCGCTGGCCGGGCTGAGTTTCGAGGAAGACCCCGACAGCTCGCTGCGCCTGGACGACCTGCTGCGCGACGCCGCCGCCGAACATCCCGATTCGCTGCCGCTGCTGCAGCACACCTTGCAGGCGCTGTACGAACGCCAGGGCGACGGCGGCCTGCTGCGGCTGGCGACGTATCGCGAACTCGGCGGCCTGGAAGGCGCGCTGGCGCACCGCGCCGAGCAGGTGTTCGCCGAACTGCCGGCGGGCGCGCAGGCCAGCCTGGAGCGGGTGCTGGCGGCGCTGATCGTGATCCGTCCCGACAGCGACGCGGTCACTGGCCGGCGGGTGCCGTGGTCGAGCCTGGACGACGCGGCCGCGCGCGAACTGGCCGAGGCCTTCGTGCGCGCGCGCCTGTTCGTCGGCGAGCTCAGCGGCGGCGAGCCCGGCTTCGGCGTCGCCCACGAAGCGCTGCTGCGGCAGTGGCCGCGCGCGCGCGAGTGGACGCGCGAGAACCGCCAGCTGCTGCAGGCGCGCGAACGCCTGCAGCGCGCGGCGCGGCGCTGGGCCGCCGAAGGCCGGCGCAACGATCACCTGCTCAATCCCGGCCGGCCGCTGGCCGAGGCGCGCGAAGCCGCGCGCCGCCTGCCCGATCGGCTCGATGCCGACGACCTGCAGTTCCTGCACGCCTGCGAACGCCAGCAGCGGCGCAAGCAATGGCTGCGCGCCGGCGCGATCGGCGCGCTGTGCGCGCTGGCGCTGGTCGCCACCGGCCTGGGCCTGCAGGCCTGGCAGGCGCGGCGCGAGGCCGAGCAGCGCCGCGACCAGGCGCAGACCTTGGTCGCCTTCATGCTCGACGACCTGGCCGAACAACTGCGCCCGCTCGGCAATCTGAAGCTGCTGCGCAGCATCGCCAACCAGTCGCTGTCGTATCTGGAGCGCATGCCGGAAACCGACATGCAGCCGCGCGAGCTGGTCAGCCACGCGCGCGCGCTGCGCACGGTCGGCGAGGTGCTGCTCGACCAGGGCAAGTTCGACGACGCGCGCGTCGCCTTCGAGCGCGCCCAGGCCGCTTCCGCGCGCGCGCTCGCCCAGGAGCCGCAGTCGCTGGAAGCGCTGGCCGAATCGGGCACCACCGCTTACTGGCTGGGCTATCACGACTACAAGCAAAAGAAGTTCGACGCCACCCGCACCCACTGGCAGGCCTATCTGCGCGCGTCCGAACGGCTGGTCCAGCGCGCGCCGGGCGATCCGCGCTGGCGGCTGGAACTGTCCTACGCGCTCAACAACCTCGGCACCCTGGCCTACAGCGGCCAGCGCCTGGACGAGGCCGGCGAGCTGTTCGCGCGCTCGGCGGCGATCAAGCGCCAGTTGCTGGCCGACAAGCCCGACGACAGCAACCTGCGCTACGAACTGGTCGACAGCCTGTCGTGGCTGAGCAGCGCGCAGGACGCGCGCGGGCTGCTGGCCGAGGCCGCGCAAGGCTACGCCGCGCAGACCCGGATGCTGCGCGAACTGGTCGACAGCGAGCCCAACGCCGACGAATGGCGGCGCAAGCTGGCCACATCGCTGCTGCGCAGCTCGGTGCTGGCGCTGGACCGCGGCCAGACCGGGCAGGCCGAGCGCGAGATCGCCGAATCGGTGCGCATGCTCAAGAACCTGTCCGAGCAGCAGCCCGACAACCAGACCTGGCAGCGCAACCTCGGCCACGCCTACGCCCACGCCGGCTGGGTCGCGGCGATGGCCGGCGCGCGCGCGAGCGCGCTCGAGCGCCTGCGCGCGGCCCAGCGCACGCTGGCGCCGATCATGCAGGCCAAGGACCGCCCGCCGGAATGGCGTCTGCTCGACGCGACCGTGCGCCTGCGCCTGGTCCAGGCCGATCCGCTGGCCTCGGCCGAAGACGCCGACGCGGCGATCGCCGACCTGCAGAGCCTGCACGAAGGCGCGCCGGCCGACCTGCCCAACCGCTCCAGCTTCGCCCGCGCGCTGGCCTGGCGCGGCGAGCGCTATGCCGCCGCCGGCGACGCGGCGCGCGCGCGCGTCGACTTCCAGCAGGTCGATCGATTGCTGGCGCAATTCGCCGCCGACACCCGCGACCGGGTCGTGCTCGACGCCTGGAGCCGCGCGCAGGTGCGCCTGGGCGCACGCGCGCGCGCCGCGCGCCAGATCGCCTGGCTGCAGCGCGCCGGCTACCGCCATCCTGGTTTCGTAGCGCTTTACGAAACCGCTCCCCAGCCACCATGACCGACAGGAATCCATCATGGCCAAGAAAGACTCCGCCAAGCCGGCGGCCGCGACCGACAAGAAGCGCAAGCGCCCCACGCCGTGGGACGGCCAGTACCCGGTGCGAAGGATCGAGCTGACCGTGGCCCATGTCGGCTTCGGCGGCAACGCCGGCAAGGGCCATTATTTCTACAGCTTCGCCCCGGACGTGGTGACCTTCCAGCAGCCCGGCGGGCTGTGGATCGAGTACGCGTTCGAAGCCCAGGTGCCGGAGCGTTTCGAGATCCGCAACGTGCTGACCTCCGACGCCAAGGACCAGATCGGCCCGCCGGTGTTCGACCCGTCGGAGAAGGACCCCGACTACCGCCGCCGCGTGTACCTGTTCAACCGCAACACCGAATCGACCCTGATCTTCTTCACCGTGCTGGTCCGCGACAGGCTCAGCAACTACAACGACGTGGAGCTGATTTCCTGCGACCCGCAGGTCGGCAACGATCCGCAGATCGTGCCGGGCGCGATCAAGGGCGAGAAGCCGAAGAAGTCCAGGAAGGGCTGAGCCGCGCGGCCGCGGGCGGCGTTCGCGCCGCCCGCGGCCGAACTGCGGCGGCGGGACGGCCGCCGCCGCAGCTCGGCCGACGCAACGCGCGTCGCCGCGCTCAGTTGGTCGAACAGAACGTCACGTAGTGGTCCGCCGAGTAGTAACGCGCGTTGATCACCTTCTTGGCGCCGTCGGTGACCAGGTACACCAGGCGGCGCTGGCCGGCCGCGCCGGTGGCGGCGCGGATCTTGCCTTCCCAATACAACTGCCCGCGGCCGGCCGCCGGCAGCTTGCCTTCGTTGTTGGAGAAGATCTGCACGTCCAGTCCCATGCGGCCGCAGTCGGCCAGCGGGTTGGCCATGGTGATGCAGACCGACATGTCGCGCTTGGCGTCGCGGATGTCCGGCGGCAGGCTGCCGCACGCGGGCGGCGTGGCCGCCGAAGCGGCGGCGACGGCGAGGCACAGGCTCAGCGCCGAGACGGCGCGGGTGGCGAGGTTCATGGCGATACTCCTGGTAATGGAAACGGATCGGGAACGCAGCCCCGGCGGGCCTGCGGTTCGTCGCCGGCCGCGCAGGAACGGCGGCGCGCCCGCGCCGCCGTGCGCACGCGCTTACTTGCCCGCGACCTGGCAGAAGCTCTTGAAGCTGTCGTCGGTGAAGTAGCGCTTGGCGACCGGCTTGCCCTTGGCGCCGACGGCGACGTTGTAGACCAGGCCCTGCGGCGAGCCCAGCAGCGCCGGCGAGGCGCGCCAGTACTGCGCGCCGATCCCGCCCAGCGGCGGCAGCAGGCCCTGGGCGTTGTCGTAGATGCGGGCGTTGAGCCGGTACTTGAGGCAGGCCTTGGCCGGGTCGGCGGCGTGCACGCAGATATTGAAGTCGCGCACCAGGGCCTCGGGCGGGGCGGTCTTGCACGCCGGCGGGTCGCCGGCCAGGGCCGGCGCGGCGGCGCACAGCAGGGCGGCGGCCAGCGACCACTTCACATGTTGGACGTTCATGGGTTCTCTCTCTCTGCGAACAAGGTGGGCCCGCGCGGGCCCGGCCCGGAGGCGGTCTGCGCGAGGCGGCCGCTAGTGCCGCGCCGCCACCTTGGCCGCGCCGCGGCGGCCGCGCCTTCCGGCAACCTTACGGTCGCGTCCCGGCCGCGCCCGGTTCGCGCCGGACTGTGTCGCACCGCACCCGCGCCGGTGAGACCCGGTAGAGCCGCGGTGAGCGCGCGGCGAGACTGGGTGAGCGCGCG
>NZ_LXSD01000141.1:0-6665 GCF_017168095.1 Lysobacter enzymogenes
GCCGGAGTCGCGGCGGCCGGCGTCGCGGCGTGCGCGGCCGTGGCGGCGGCGCCTTCGACGCGCAGGCCGTGGACGGCCAGGCCGGCGAGGGCGGCGACGACGGCGGTGCTGAGCAGAGCGGTCTTCAACTGCATGGAGCGGTCCCCTGTGGAAGTTGCTGAGAACGCAGCATCCGGGCGCGATGCGCGCGGACGCTGCCGGTCGGCTGCGTCGCGTCGGTGCGAGGGCGAAAACGCATCGGCGCGGCGAGTCGCGATCCACGTTAGGAGGTGCGCCACCGGTCGGCGGCGGCCGGGGAAGACTTTTCAGATTGTGAAAATGTGATGTACTTCACAATATTTTCGTATTCAGACGAATCAGGCCCCGCGATTCGAGCACCGGTCACGCGGCTTCTGCGAGCGCTCGCGCAAGCGCAAGCGCAGGCGCCGCCGATCGGATCGCAGACATGCGTGATGCATCGAACCTGCGCCGGCCAGGTGCAGCGAGGCGCCGACATGCCCGAAACCGACAAGCCTCGCGCCGGATCCGCCGCCGCCCGAGGCCCACGCGCGCAAACCGCGCGGCGCCGGGGCAAGCGGATGCGCATCATCGAAACCCTGTATCCGATCCACATCGCAACTGCATCGGCGCGCGCTCGTTACTATGTCGGCCACGCCGCGCGCGGCGGCGCGGACCATCGCTGCGCCGCGCGCGGATCGGTACGCAGGCCAGCTACGGAGCACCATGGGCGCAGTGCAGGCAGAAGTTCAGCTAGAGCGTGAGTCGGCCCATGAGGGCAATGGCCCCGGCGCGGCCCGGCGCGAGGACGTGGTGATCGTCGGCGCCGGCGTGATCGGCCTGGCCTGCGCCTTGATCCTGCTCGAGGACGGGCGCCGGGTGCGGGTGATCGACGCCGGCCGCATCGGCGGCGGCAGCTCGCACGGCAACTGCGGCACCATCACCCCGAGCCACGCCACCCCGCTGGCGGCGCCGGGGGTGATCGCGCAGGCGCTCAAATGGATGCTGACCCCGGACGCGCCGCTGTACCTGCAGCCCCGGCTCGACCCGCAGCTGTGGGGCTGGCTGCTGCGCTTCGCCGCGCGCTGCAACGAGCGCGACTGGCGCGCCAGCGCGGTGGCCAAGGCGGCGCTGCTCAACGATTCGCGCGAGCGCTTGCAGGAATGGGTCGCGAGGTACGGGTTGGTGTGCGAGTTCGACAGCTCCGGCGTCGACTACGTGTTCCGCTCCGAGGACGGCTACGCCCACGGCCAGCACGAGCTCGACCTGCTGCGCGAATTCGGCGTCGGCGTCGAACTGATCGACGGCGGCGCTTACGAAGCCCAGGACCCGGCGTTCAAGCCCGGCCTGGTCGGCGCGATCCGCTTCGCCCACGACGCGGTGCTGCGCCCGGACCGCTACGTCGCCGAACTCGCGCGCGCGGTGCGCGAGCGCGGCGGCGAACTGCAGGAATACTGCGCGCTCAAGGACCTGCGCGAGGACGCCGACGGCGTCGCGCTCGACACCAGCCACGGCCTGATGCAGGCGCGTGAGGCGGTGGTGGCGCTGGGCGCGTGGTCGCCCAGGCTCGCCGACGCGATCGGCCTGCCCGCGCTGAAGGGCGCGATCCAGCCCGGCAAGGGCTATTCGATCACCTACGACCGGCCCGAACTGCTGCCGCGGCGGCCGGTGGTGCTGAAGGAGCCCAAGGTCTGCGTGACCATGTGGGACAGCGGCTACCGGCTCGGCAGCACCATGGAATTCTCCGGCTTCGACGAAAGCCTCAACCCGCGCCGGCTGGCCGCGCTGGAGCGCGGCGCCGCGCAGTTCCTGCACCAGCCGCTGGGCCCGGTCGAGCGCGAACGCTGGTACGGCTGGCGGCCGATGAGCGTCGACGACGTGCCGCTGATCGGCCGCGTGCCCGGGCGCCAGCGCCTGTGGATCGCCAACGGCCACGGCATGATGGGCGTGAGCATGAGCGCCGGCACCGGCCAGCTGTTGGCCGACCTGATCGGCGGGCGCGCGCCCGCGATCGACCCGCATCCTTATCGACCGGAGCGTTTTGCGTGAGCGAATCCGAACAAGCACAGTTCGACCTGATCGTCGTCGGCGGCGGCTCCGGCGGCCTGGCCGGCGCGTTCCGCGCCGCCGAGCACGGCGCGCGCGTGGCGCTGCTGGAGCCGAGCCTGCTCGGCGGCACCTGCGTCAACGTCGGCTGCGTGCCGAAGAAGGCGATGTGGCTGGCCGCCGACATCGGCGCCAAGCTGCGCATGGCCCAGTCGCTGGGCTTCGCCGTCGACGCGCCGCCGCAGCTGCCGTGCGAACTGGACTGGCCGACCTTCATCGTCCACCGCCAGCGTTACATCGCCGGCATCCACGACAGCTACCGCAAGCGTCTGGACAAGGCCGGGATCGTGGTCGCGCCGATGCGCGCGCGCCTGCTCGACGCGCGCACCGTGGAATGCGAGAACGGCGCGCGCATGGGCGCCTCGCGCATCCTCATCGCCACCGGCGGCCACGCGGTCAAGCCGGCGATTCCCGGCGCGCAGCTGGGCGGCAGTTCCGACGATTTCTTCCAGTGGACCGCCGCGCCCAAGCGCGTGGCCCTGATCGGCGCCGGCTACATCGCGGTGGAGCTGGCCGGCGTGCTGCAGGCATTGGGCAGCCAGGTCGAACTGTTCGCGCGCGGCCAGCGCTTGCTGGAAGGCTTCGATAGCGAGCTCGCCGCGCAACTGGCCGACGACTACTGCCAAAGCGGCGTGCGCCTGCATTTCGGCCACGCCGTGGCCGCGCTGGAGGCCGACGGCGCGCAGGTGCGCGTGCGCGGCGCCGACGGTTCGCTGAGCGAGCCGTTCGACCAGGTGCTGTTCGCGACCGGGCGCAAGCCCAACACGGCCGGCCTGGGGCTGGAAAACGCCGGCGTGGCGCTCGACGCCGACGGCTTCATCCGCATCGACGAGCGCAACGCCACCAGCGCCGACGGCATCGACGCAGTCGGCGACGTCACCACCGATCCGCCGCTGACGCCGGTGGCGATCGCCGCCGCGCGCCGGCTGATGGACCGCGTCTACGCCGGCGCCAGCGCCACGCTCGACCGCAGCGACATCCCCACCGTGGTGTTCGCGCACCCGCCGATCGGCAAGGTCGGCCTGACCGAGGACGAGGCGCGGCAACGACATGGTGACAATCTGCACATCTATCGCGCCGGCTTTCGGCCGATGCTGTACGCCCTGGCCGAGTCGCCGCAGCGCAGCCTGTTCAAGCTGGTCTGCGTCGGCCAGGAGCGCCGCGTGGTCGGCATCCATCTGCTCGGCGACGCCGCCGACGAGATGCTGCAGGGCTTCGCGGTGGCGCTCAAGCGCGGCATCACCCTGGACGACCTGCGCGATACGGTCGCCATCCATCCGACCAGCGCCGAGGAAGTGGTGCTGATGCGCTGAGGCGCTCGCGCCTGGTCGGTCGTCAACCCATTCGGCGGGGCGTGCAGATGAGCAAGGGCAGGGCGGAAGCAACGCGGCGCGGCGCAGTGCGCGCCGGCACGATCGTCATCGCGATGGCCGCTGCATGCGCATCGGCATCGGCGGCGGCGCAACCAGCGCTCGACATCGAGGATCTGCTCAGCGCGCCGCAACCCGAGCAGCTCACCGCCGCCGCCAACGCGCCGACCATCGCCTGGGTCGGCAACGAGCGCGGCGTGCGCAACCTGTGGGCGGCGCGCGCGCCCGAATTCGCGCCGCGCCGGCTCAGCGCCTACGACCGCGACGACGGCCAGTTGATCGGCGGCCTGCAGCTCAGCCGCGACGGCCGCTGGCTGGCCTACGTGCGCGGCGGCAGCGCCGACGCGGCCGGCAACAACAGCAATCCCGACGGCGACCCCGACGGCCAGGAGCAGGCGGTGTGGGTGGTCGCCAGCGACGGCAGCGGCAAGCCGCAGCGCGTCGCCGCCGGCCGCTCGGCGCTGTTCGCACCGAATGGCGATGCGCTGATCGTGCAAGGCCGCGGCGTCGGCTGCTACCCGCTGCCGGGCACGAGCGCGCCGGCCTGGTGCAAGGAAGCGCTGCTCAAGACCCGCGGCGCCAACAGCGCGGCGGAGTTCTCGCCCGACGGCAAGTCGCTGGCCTTCGTCAGCAACCGCGGCGACCACAGCTTCATCGGCCTGCTCGAGCTGGACAAGCGCGAGGTGCGCTGGCTCGGCGCCGACTTCAACAACGACGCCGCGCCTGCGTTCTCGCCCGACGGCCGCCGCGTCGCGTTCCTGCGCACCGCGGCCAACAAGCCCGGCGATGGGTTCGACCTGACCAAAGCCAATCCTTTCGAAATTTGGATTGCCGACGTCGATACAGGGCTTGCGAAGAAAATCCACCGCTCCAGCGACACCGCCGGCGGCTACGCCCAGTTCAACGGCGCCGATCCGCTGATGTGGAGCCGCGACGGCCGCCTGATCTTCGCCTCCGAGCAAAGCGGCTGGCTGCACTGGTATGCGCTCTCGCCCGACGGCGGCGCGCCGGCGCCGCTGAGCCGCGGCGAATGCGAAGCCGAGACCGTCGCGCTCGCCGAAGACGGCGCGTTCGTGTTCAGCGGCAACTGCGCGCAGATCGACTATCGCCAGGTGTTCAGCGTCGATGCGCAAGGCAAGGCGCAGACGCTGCTCACGGCGAAGAACGAAATCGCCACCGATCCGCTGCCGCTGGCCGGCGGCCGATGGATCGCGCTGCGCCACGCCGACGCGCGCCGGCCGACCGCGATCGCGGTGATGGCGCGCGCCGGCGGCGAACCGCGGCGGATCTTCCCGGCGCAACTGCCCGAGCGTTTCCCGCTGCAGCGGCTGGTGCAGCCCCGGCCGATCACGCTCAAGGCCGCCGACGGCGTGGTCTCGCACGCGACCGTGTTCGAACCGCCGGCTGCATTCAAGGGCAAGCGCCCGGCGCTGATCTACGTGCACGGCGGCCCGATCCGGCAGATGCTGCCGGGCTGGCACTACAGCAGCTACTACTACAACGACTACGCCAGCAACCAATGGCTGGCGAGCCAGGGCTATGTGGTGCTGGCGCTGAACTATCGCGACGGCACCGGCTACGGGCAGACGTTCCGCTTGGCCGAAAAACAAGGGCCGCGCGGCGCTTCGGAATATCAGGACGTGCTGGCCGCGCAGGCGTGGCTGGCCGCGCGCAGCGATGTCGATGCGCGCCGGGTCGGCATCTACGGCGGTTCCTACGGCGGCTTCCTCACCGCCACCGCGCTGGCGCGCAACTCCGACCTGTTCGCCGCCGGCGTCGATCGCCACGGCGTGCACGACTGGCGCGAGAGCGCCAAGGGCGGCGACAACAGCGGGCTGTGGGGGCTCAAGCCGGACGAACTGGAACTCGCCTACCGATCCTCGCCGATGTCGCGCCTGGACGGCTGGCGTTCGCCGGCGCTGTTCGTGCACGGCGACGACGACCGCGCGGTCAAGTTCTCGCAGAGCATCGACCTGGTCGAGCGCCTGCGCGCGCGGCGGGTGCCGGTGGAAACGCTGGTGATTCCCGACGAAGACCATTTCTTCCTGCGTTACGCGACCTGGCTGCGCGTGCACCGCGCCACCGGGGCGTTCTTCGAGCGGCAGCTGCGGCCGGGCGACTCCGTTCGGCGCGACTCCGCGCCGCAGACGTCCGCGCAAGGCGGCTCGGAGCCGGGCAGCGCAGAGCAGGCCCGATGAAATCCAGCGCGCCCGCCGGCCTGCGCGCTCGTTGCGCAAGCCGGCGCCGGCCCGGCCGCAGTACCATGGCCTTCTTCCGCCGGCACCTGCCGACCGGCGCCGACGCGACCCGACCATGACCGTTCCCGCCCCCGCCTGGCCCGTGTTCCAACTGCACCGCGGCCACGCGCCGCTGCTGATCAGCCTGCCGCACGACGGCTCGATGATTCCCGACGAATTCTCCGCGCGCATGGTCGAGTCCGCGCGCCGCGCGCCGGACACCGACTGGCACGTCTCGCGCCTGTACGACTTCGCCCGCGAACTCGGCGCCTCGATCCTGGTGCCGCGCTATTCGCGTTACGTGGTCGATCTCAACCGCCCGCCCGACGACACCTCGCTGTACCCGGGCCAGAACACCACCGGCCTGTGCCCGGCGGTGCAGTTCAGCGGCGAGCCGGTCTATCTCGACGGCCAGGCGCCGGACGCGGCCGAAGTGGCGCAGCGCGTGGAGCTGTACTGGCGCCCGTACCACGACACGCTCGTCGCCGAACTCGACCGCATCCGCGGCGAGCACGGCCGCGCGCTGCTGTGGGAAGGCCATTCGATCCGCGGCGAGGTGCCGTTCCTGTTCGAAGGCCGGCTGCCCGACCTCAACCTCGGCACCGCCGCCGGCCACAGCTGCCTGGCGCCGACCCAGGCACGGCTGGAAGCGGTGTTGGCGGGGCAGAACGACTACGACTGGGTCGTCAACGGCCGCTTCAAGGGCGGCTACATCACCCGCCATTACGGCGAGCCGGCGATCGAGGTCGAAGCGGTGCAGCTGGAGCTGAGCCAGCGCAACTACATGGATGAGGATTCCTTCGTCTACGACGACGCCAAGGCGGCCAGGCTGCAGCCGTTGCTGCGCGCGCTGCTGCAGGCGGCGCTGGACTCGCAGCGCGGATGAGCCCGGCGCGCGACGGCGACGGCGAGGCGAGCGCGACGAGCGCGCCCGCGCCGCTGGCGCTCGCGCAGG
>NZ_LXSD01000142.1:0-3297 GCF_017168095.1 Lysobacter enzymogenes
CGGCCGCGCGCTCGCCTTCCGCAGCGGGCCGCTCGGGCGCGGCCGGCGGGTAACGCGCGGCGTCCAGCGAATCCAGCTTGCGCAGCCGACCGGCCGCGGGGCGCGCATCGCCGTCGCGCGGCGCATCGGGCTTGGGCGGTTCGCGGCGCTCGCTCATCTCAGCGCACCATCGCCAGATCGCGGCGTCCGTTCAAATAATCGGCGGCGGTGATCGCCTTGCCGCCTTCGCGCTGCAGCACGCGGATGCGCAACGCACCTTCGCCGCAGGCCACGTCGATGCCGTCGCGCCCGGCCAGCAGCACCGTGCCCGGTTCGGCGCGGTGCTCCAGCGGCAGCGCCACCGCGCCGTGCACGCGCACGCGTTCGCCGGCCAGCAGCGCATCGGCCATCGGCCAGGGATTGAACGCGCGCACCTTGTTGGCCAGCGCGGTCGCCGGCCGTCTCCAGTCCAGCCGCGCTTCGGCCTTGTCGAGCTTGTGCGCGTAAGTCACACCGTGCTCGGACTGCGGATGCGGCGGCAGGGTCAGGCCCGCCCGCAGCAGGCCCAGCGCGTCGCGCAGCACCTGCGCGCCGATGTCGGCGAGGCGGTCGTGCAACTGGCCGCCGGTTTCGTTGGCGCCGATCTCGGTGTCGTTGGCCAGCAGCACCGGGCCGGTGTCCAGGCCCTTCTCCATGCGCATCAGGCACACGCCGGTCTCGTCGTCGCCGGCCTCGATCGCGCGCTGGATCGGCGCCGCGCCGCGCCAGCGCGGCAGCAGCGAGGCGTGCAGGTTCCAGCAGCCGTAGACCGGGATGTCGAGCACCGACTGCGGCAGGATCAGGCCGTAGGCGACCACGATCATCAGGTCCGGCTGCAGCGCGCGCAGCGCCTCGCGCGAGACCTTCTGCCTGAAATTCTCCGGCTGCAGCACCGGGATGCCGCGCAGCAGCGCCTCGCGCTTGACCGGCGACAGCGCCATCTCGCGGCCGCGTCCGGCCGGGCGGTCGGGCTGGGTGTAGACGGCCAAGACCTCGTTGTACTGCGCGGCGGCGCGCAGCGCGGGGACGGCGAATTCGGGGGTTCCGGCGAAGACAAGGCGCATGGGATTCGCAATCAGGTATCAGACAGGGGCGCAGCGGCGGCGCGGCGAGCGGGAACAGCGGGACGCGTCGGACATGAAACGAGCGAGGGCACGCACCGCAAGGTGCGCGCCCCCGATCCCGAATCGCAAATCCAGGCTCCCGGCGCTTACGCCGACAGCCGCTTCTGCTTGGCCAGCTTCTTGCGCACCATCTCGCGCTTGAGCGGCGAGAGGTAGTCGACGAACAGCTTGCCTTCCAGGTGGTCCATCTCGTGCTGCACGCACACCGCCAGCAGGCCGTCGGTGGTCAGCTCGAACGGCTGGCCGTCGCGGCCGATGGCGCGCACGGTGATCTGGTTGGCGCGGGTGACGTCGGCGAAGATGCCGGGCACCGACAGGCAGCCTTCCTGATACACCTGCTCGCCGGCGCGCTCGACGATTTCCGGGTTGATGAAGACCAGCGGCTGGTTCTTCTCTTCCGACACGTCGATCACCATGAAGCGCTGGTGCACGTCGACCTGGCTCGCGGCCAGGCCGATGCCCGGGCACTCGTACATGGTCTGGAACATGTCGTCGAGCAGGCGCTGGAACGCCGGTTCGGTCACGCGCGCGGGATCGACCGTCGCCGCTTTGGTGCGCAGTCGGGGGTCGGGGAACTCAAGGATCGGTAACAGGGCCATAGGGCACCTAAAATGGGGGCGTGGGTCACATACGCAAGTTTTCGTTGCATTGTACCCCCATTCCAGGCCGTCCATAGGCGCTCAATGCCTGATAGTGTTGCGCGACTTCTGGGCTATAGTCCGGGTGCCCGCAAAGGGCAAACCTGGAAGGGGAATCAGGTAGATGGCCGCCATGTTTAAACCGATCCGCGCGGTTTTCGCCGCCGCGTTGCTGACTGTCGCCACTTACGCCATCGCGGCGGAACTGCGCGGCGACCACCCCTCGACCTACGTGGTCAAGCGGGGCGACACCCTGTGGGACATCTCCGCGCGCTTCCTCAAGAAGCCGTGGCTGTGGCCGGAAATCTGGCAGGCCAACCCGCAGATCAAGAACCCGCACCTGATCTATCCCGGCGACGTGATCTCGCTGGCCTACCTGGACCGCGTGGCCCAGGCCCAGGTCCAGCCGGGCCCGCGCCAGGAAGCGCCGATCACCGGCGTGCCGCTGGCCGAGATCGAACCGTTCCTGAAGAACCTGCGCGTGGTCGACAAGTTCGAGGACCTGCCCTACGTGGTCGGCCTGGAAGAAGACCGCCTGCGCGTGACCCAGGGCCAGGTCGCCTACATCAAGGGCCTGCCGGAGACCAGCCCGGGCACCCGTTACGCCGTGGTCCGCCCGACCCAGCGCTACACCCGCCTGGACCGCGTGGCCTGCTGCGACATCATGCGCGCCGCCGACCTCGACTTCCGCGGCAAGCGCACGGTCGACTTCGAAGCGATCTGGACCGACGTGGTGGTGCCGGACAAGGGCCGCGAGCTGCTCGGCTACGAGCTGCTGCAGGTCGGCACCGGCACCCTGAGCCGCGGCGCCGTCGGCGGCATGCAGGCCTCGACCCTGGTGGTCGACGACACCGGCCGCGAAATCCGCGTCGGCGACCGCCTGATCCCGGTCGAAGCCCAGCCCTACGACCTGCAGTTCTTCCCGCATCCGCCCAAGGCCCAGTTCGACTACGGCCGCGCGCAGGTGCTGTCGGTGGCCGACCTGGTCAAGAACGGCGGTCCGCGCGACGTGATCGCGCTGTCGGTCGGCAGCCGCGACGGCATCGACAACGGCACCGTGTTCTCGACCTGGCGCGTGGGCAGCCGCGCGGTGGATCGGGTCAAGGTCGGCCCGAACCGCGACGAGACCCTGGTCGGCAAGAACTCGCGCGTGCGCCTGCCGGACGAATTCGCCGGCCACGCGATGGTGTTCCGCACCTTCGACAAGGTCAGCTACGCGCTGATCATGGACGGCGTGCGCCCGACCAAGGTCGGCTACGAGCTCAAGCACCCCGACTCGCCGTACTGAGCCCGCAGCGCGGGCTTCTCCTACGGTCGGCAACGACGGCGCCTGCGGGCGCCGTCGTCGTTTGCGGGCTAGGCTGGGGCATGCCCGACACCGACGCTTCCGCTCCGCACGCCGGCTTTCGTTCGGCCGACTCCGGCCCAGCCGGCCCCCGTTCCGCCGATCCGCGCGTCGCCGAAGGCCGCCGCGCCGGCCCGCCCGCGGCCGCCGGCGCGATCGCCGCCGAACCCGA
>NZ_LXSD01000143.1:0-9029 GCF_017168095.1 Lysobacter enzymogenes
CTGCGACGGCGTTTCCGCCGCCCTCGGCGCCGCCGGCCGGGGTGCCGCGCCGCGTCACCCCGGCCGGCGGCGAAGCGAGGCCTGGGTCGCGTTCCGGCCTCCTCTATACTTGCCCGCCACGACCACACGACAACCCGGAACCCGATAGATGTCCCGACTTCGCCGTTGGCTGCGCTGGGCGCTGTACGCGTTCATCGGCGCGGCCCTGCTGGGCGCGATCGCGCTCGGCACGCTGTACTACCTGATCGTGCCCAAGCTCCCGGACGTGGAGACCCTGCGCACGATCGAGCTGCAGGAGCCGATGTACGTCTACGCCCGCGACGGCCGCCTGATGGCCATGTTCGGCGAGACCCGGCGCTACCCGGTGGCGATCGAGGACGTGCCCGACCGGCTCAAGAACGCGTTCATCGCGATCGAGGACTCGCGCTTCTACACCCACCACGGCATCGACTACAAAGGCATCGCGCGCGCGGTGTGGCTGCTGGCCACCACCGACGACAAGCGCGTGCCGGGCGGCTCGACCATCACCCAGCAGGTCGCGCGCCAGTACTTCCTGAGCTCGGAATACAGCTACAAGCGCAAGCTCGGCGAAATGCTGCTGGCGATGCGCATGGAGCAGGAACTGAGCAAGGACGAGATCTTCGAGCTGTACTTGAACAAGAGCTTCTTCGGCAACCGCGCCTACGGCGTCGGCGCCGCGGCCGAGTTCTATTACGGCAAGAAGATGAACGAGCTGAGCCTGGACGAGATGGCCTCGCTGGCCGGCATCCCGAAGTTCCCGTCCAGCGGCAATCCGCTGAACAATCCCGACCGCGCCAAGATCCGCCGCGACTACATCCTCGACCGCATGGCCGAGCAGAACTTCGTCACCCGCGCCGAGGCCGACGCGGCCAAGGCGGTGGCGATGCACGCCACCCCGCACGAGCGTCCGGTCGAGGTGTACGCGCCGTACGTGGCCGAGATGGTGCGCCAGGAGATGGTCGCCCGCTACGGCGCCGAAGCGCTGACCAAGGGCTACCACGTCACCACCACGATCGAGCCGGAGCTGCAGATCGCCGCCGACAAGGCGATCCGCGACGGCCTGTCGGTGTACGACCGCCGCCACGGCTGGCACGGCGTGGAGCAGCACTTCGAACTGGCGCCCAGCGAAGACGCCACCGCCGCGCGCGTGCGCCTGCGCGGCATCCCGGCCCAGGCCAACCTGCTGCCGTCGGTGGTGCTGTCCGTCGCCGGCGCCCAGGCCACCGTGGTGCTGGCCGACGGCACCGAACTGACCCTCGGCGAGAAGCAGGGCTTCCTCGGCCGCAGCCCGGGCAGCCTGCTCAAGCGCGGCGATCTGGCCCGCATCGCCAAGCTCGAAACCGCCGCCGCCGAGCCCAAGCCCGGCGAAACCGCGGCGCCGCCGACGGTGAGCTACCGCCTCGACCAACTGCCGCAAGCCCAGGCCGCGCTGGTTTCGCTGGAGCCGTCCAACGGCGCGCTGCGCGCGCTGTCCGGCGGCTACAGCTTCGCCGGCGCCAAGTTCAACCGCGCCACCCAGGCGCGGCGCCAGCCGGGGTCGAGCTTCAAGCCGTTCGTGTACGCGGCCGCGTTCGAACGCGGCTACAACCCGGCCTCGATCGTGCTCGACGCGCCGGTGGTGTTCAAGGACCGCCGCGGCCACATCTGGCGTCCGCAGAACGACAGCGGCAACTTCGCCGGCCCGATGCGCGTGCGCGAGGCGATGGTGCAGTCGCGCAACCTGGTCTCGGTGCGCCTGCTCGACGCGATCGGCGTCGACTTCGCGCGCAAGTACATCAGCCACTTCGGCTTCGACATCGAGCAACTGCCGCCGAACCTGTCGATGTCGCTGGGCACCGCCTCGCTGACCCCGCTGTCGGTCGCGCGCGGCTACGCCACCTTCGCCAACGGCGGTTTCCGGGTCGAGCCGTGGTTCATCGACGAGGTCAAGGACCGCGCCGGCGCGGTGGTGTTCAAGGAAAAGCCCGCCACCGCCTGCGCGCAGTGCGTCGGCCGCGGCGGCACTGCGAGCGCGGCGCTGCCGGCCAGCAACATCGTCGACGGCTTCGACCTCGGCCCGGCGCCGGGCGCGGTCGCCGACGCCAAGAAGCCCGATCCGAAGGCGGCCAAGGACAAGGACAAGAAGAAGGACAAGCCCGAAGAGCCGGCGAAGAAGCTCACCCCGGAAGAGATCGCGCAGCTCAAGGTCGCGCCGCGCGCGATCGACGACCGCATCGCGTACCAGATCGTTTCGATGCTGCGCGACGTGGTCAAGCGCGGCACCGGCACCGCGGCCAAGGTGCTCGGCCGCGACGACGTCGGCGGCAAGACCGGTTCGACCAACGACCACCGCGACGCCTGGTTCTCCGGCTTCGGCGGGCCGTACGTCACCACCGTCTGGGTCGGCCGCGACAACTACAAGTCGCTGGGCTACCGTGAATACGGCGGCAAGGCCGCGCTGCCGATCTGGATCGACTACATGCGCGTGGCGCTCAAGGACAAGCCGATCCAGCCCAACGAGCCGCCGGAAGGCATGGTCAAGGTTTCGGTCGGCGCCAACGGCTCGCTGATCCCCGACGGCGCCGGCGGCATCGTCGAGTGGGTCAAGGCCGAGGATCTGGAGCGGATGCAGACCTATACCGACTACGGCAAGGAAGACCAGGCCCCGTCGGAAGAATCGTTCGACATCTTCTGACCGGCGCTTCGCCGCTGCGAACCGAAGCCGCACGCCTCGCGCGTGCGGCTTTTTTTCTGCCTAGCCTCCGGCCTTGGCCTAAGGCTTCAGGCCCGATGCTTCAAGCTGTTGTGGGAGGGCCTTCAGGCCCGACGCTTTCCGGTCAGGTCGCGGCAATCTGAAACAAGAGCATCGGGCCTGAAGGCCCTCCCACAATCACCTGAACGCCGCCCCGCTTGCCCGATCTGGCGCCTCGGAGCGCGGACCGGTCCAGACATTGCCGTGCCGCGGGGACGTGCTAGCTTTGGGCTGCCGGTACAACCCGGCCGCGGCGAGCGCCCTCGCCGTGACGTGCCCGCCCGGAGGTCGAGATGCACCAGGCCCGACAGCACGCACACCAGCATGCGCAGACCCGCACCCGCGAACGCCGCCGGCGCGTGGCCCACGAAGCCGCCCGGCTGATGGCCGAAAGCGGCTACCGCGACTACCACCAGGCCAAGCTCAAGGCCGCCGAACGGCTCGGCATCTTCGACGACGCCTCGCTGCCGGCCAACCGCGAAATCGAAGACGCGCTGCGCGAGTACCAGCGCCTGTTCCAGCACGGACACGCCGACGGCCTGCGCCAGCGCCGCGAAGCCGCGTTGCGCGCGATGGAGTTCTTCGCCGGCTTCGAACCGCGCCTGGTCGGCCCGGTCCTGGACGGCACCGCCGACGCCCGCAGCCCGGTCGCGCTGCACCTGTACTGCGACGATTTCGAAGCGGTGCCGCGCTTCTTGGAGCAGCACCACATTCCCGCCGAGACGCGCGAGCGCCGGCTGCGCCTGGACCGCGAGCGCAGCGAGGATTTCCCGGTATGGGTGTTCAGCGCCGAAGAGCTCGGCTTCGACCTGACCGTGCTGCCGCTGGACGTGCTGCGCCAGGCGCCGCTGTCCAACGTCGAGGAAAAGCCGATGAAACGCGCCTCGGCCGCGCAGTTGCGGCAGTTGCTGGCGGAAGAGGACATCGCGCTGTACGAGCGCGGCTGAAACCTGCGAACGTGGCGGCGCGCGGCGCATGGAATACTGCGCCGACGCCGCAAGGGACTGCACTATGACCGCCCGCCCCCCGCACCGCCCCATCGCGCCCAGCGCGTTGCCCGCCCTCGCCCTGGCCGCGCTCGCGCTGCTCGCCCCCGCCGGCAGCGCCGCGGGCGCCGAGCCCGCGGCGGCGCAGGCGCGTTACCTGCAACTCGACCCGCACTGGAGCAACGAGCCCTACCAATGGCAGCTCGACGACGGCACCGTGCTCAGCCGCAGCATCAGCGACGAGCAGGCGCGCGCCACCGTGGCCGCGCGTCCTGGCCATGAGCGCTACGCGCTGGAAACCGTAGTGATGCGCTATCCGGTGCGGATCGCGGCCGCCTGTTGGAAACGGCCGCAGGCGGAGTTCGAGCGCTGCATCGAGTGGGGCAAGGCCGGCCCTTCGCGCGCCCGCGAGCGGGCCGAGGCCGAATCCGAGCGCCAGCTCGAACAGGCCCTGCAACGCCGGCGCGAGCGCGCCGCCTGGACCGGGCTGGACGAGCAAGCCGTGGCGCAGCGTCTGCGCCGAGCGCTCGCCGCGCAGGCCCAGTGGGAGAAGAGCGCGGATGCGCAGCGGACGCCGGCGGATTTCGACTGCGCCCGGGCCGGCGCCACGCCGCCGCTGGCGGACGCCGGACAGCGCCGCTTCCGCGCCGCGCTTGAAGCGGGCCCGCGCACGCCGGCCGGCGAAGCCGAGCTGGTCGCCGCTGCGCGCACGGGCCATTGGCGCGCGGCCGCGGCGCTGGCCAAGCTGGCGCTGTACGAACACGAAGACTGGGAGTCCGCCCAGGCCATCGCCGCCTGGCTGCTCGACCGCGACATCCCGGCCGGCTACAACGCGCTGGCGCGCAGCCTGGGCGCGGCCGATGCCTACGAGCACGGCAGCACCGCGCCGGCCGAGCGCGAGCAGTCCGCGCGGCTGCGCTGGCGCGCGGCCCTGGCCGGCGATCCCGGCGCGCAGATGGATCTGGCCGACGAACTGGCCGCGAGCGATCCCGCCGCCGCCGAACGCCTGCGCGCCTGCGCGCGCGGCCGCTTCCCCGACATCGACGGCTGAGCCGCCGCGCCGCGGCTGCCCGCGCCGAAAACGACGACGCCCCGCCGAAGCGGGGCGTTGTGCTCGCTGCGTCCGCCGCGATCCGCGTTCGGCGGATCGCGATGGATCGACGGATCAGCGCTTGTCCGACGCCACGTAATCGCGCACGCCGTGGCCGGTGTAGATCTGGCGCGGACGGCCGATCTTGTTTTCCGGATCGTTCTGCTGCTCCAGCCAATGCGACACCCAACCGGCGGTGCGGGCGATGGCGAACATCACGGTGAACATCTCCACCGGAATGCCGAGCGCCTTGTAGATGATGCCCGAGTAGAAGTCGACGTTCGGGTAGAGCTTGCGCTGGACGAAGTAATCGTCCTTCAGCGCCGCCTCTTCCAGCTTCATCGCCACGTCCAGCAGCGGGTCGTTGATGCCCAGCTCGCCGAGCACGTCGTGGGTCATCTTGCGCACCAGCGCGGCGCGCGGGTCGTAGTTCTTGTAGACGCGGTGGCCGAAGCCCATCAGGCGGAAGCCCGATTCCTTGTCCTTGGCCTTCTCGACCGCCGACTTGACGTTCTCCGGGCGGCCGATCTCGTTGAGCATCTTGAGCACGGCTTCGTTGGCGCCGCCGTGCGCCGGTCCCCACAGCGCGGCGACGCCGGAGGCGACGCTCACGTACGGGTTGGCGCCGGTCGAGCCGACCAGGCGCACGGTCGAGGTCGAGGCGTTCTGCTCGTGGTCGGCGTGCAGGATGAACAGCAGGTCCATCGCCTTGGCGGCGACCGGGCTCAGCTCCAGCGGCTCGCTCGGCACTTCGAACAGCATGTGCAGGAAGCGCGTGGTGTAGTCGAGGCTGTTCTTCGGGTAACGGATCGGCCAGCCGATGGAATAGCGGTGGCAGGCCGCGGCGATCGTCGGCACCTTGGCGATCAGGCGGATCGCGGCCAGGCGGCGCTGCTCCGGATCTTCCAGGTCGAGTTCGTTGTGGTAGAAGCTCGCCATCGAGCCGAGCATGCCGACCAGCATCGCCATCGGATGGGCGTCGTGGCGGAAGCCGTACAGGAAGGTGCGGAAGGCCTCGTGCATCATCGTGTGATGCGTGACCTCGTGTTCGAACTTGGAGAATTCGCCCGCGGTCGGCAGTTCGCCGTTCATCAGCAGGTAGGCGACTTCGAGGAAGTTCGACTTCTCGGCCAGCTGCTCGATCGGGTAGCCGCGGTACAGCAGCACGCCGGCGTCGCCGTCGATATAGGTGATGGCCGACTTGCAGCTCGCCGTCGCGGTGAAGCCCGGGTCGTAGGTGAACATCCCGGTTTCCTTCGGCAGCTTGCCGATGTCGACGCAAGATGCGCCGAGGGTGGGATGCTGCACCGGCAGCGCAAAGTTCTTGTCGCCGGCGGTGACGCTCACCTGGTCCAGGCGTTTGTTGGAATCTTCGGACACGAAACACTCCTCAGTCTGCCTGCCGCAGGGATGGCCGCGACAGGAGGGGAACGGGGGGTCGCAAGCACGTTGCGATAGTGAATTATCGCACAACGCATTCCGAGCCCAAGCTCGGACTTTGGTCGGCACGCCGGTACGGACGCGACGCTGCGTTGCGGCGCGCGGGCCGCCGGCGGTCAGTATTCGACCGGGCGGTTGCCGGGATGTGGCGGCTGGCGGTGCCGGCGACGACGGCAGCGGGCGGCGGCGCGCCGAGGTCGATTCGGCAGCGGCGGTTCGGGTATGGAGGCGGCGGGCGGCTTGCCGGAGCGGTCGGTTGCGAGCGCGTGGGGCGGCGGGACAGGATCGCTGGGCCCGGGCTGTAGCCGGGAGGCTCAGTTCGGCGTGGCGCCGGGTTGGCTCGGCTTGCGGCGGGATCGTCGAAGGCTGGCAGAAAAGCGTCGGGACTGAAGTCCCTCCCACAAGTGCCCGACGGATCGGCCGCAAGCTCTTGTGGGAGGGACTTCAGTCCCGACGCCTTCGGATCAGATCGAAAACACCGCACCCAATGACCCGCGCGAAACCGCCGCAAACGCAAACGGCCGCCCTCGCGGGCAGCCGTTGTGCGTACAGCGATGTGCGTGAAGCCAAGTCCCTGCCGGATCGCTCCGGCGCGGCACGCGCTTACTTCTGCGCGTAACGCTTGCGGAACTTGTCGACGCGGCCGCTGGTGTCCATGATCTTGTGCTTGCCCGTATAGAACGGGTGCGAAGCCGACGAGATGTCGACCTTGATCAGCGGATACTCGGCGCCGTCGAGCTTGATCGTTTCCTTGCTCGACAGGGTCGAACGGGTCAGGATCTGGAAATCGGTGGTGACGTCCTGGAACACGACGTCGCGGTATTCGGGATGGATGCCTGCCTTCATGGCACTCAACCTTAAGGTGTGCGGGAAAGTCGGGCAGTATAGACACCCCTTGGCGGTTTGCGCAAGTCCGTGTGGGGCAAAGAAATTCATCGCAGGGGGTACTGAGAACCCCTGCCCCGCCCCGTCCAGGCGAATCAGCCCCTGACCGAGCCCGGTCGGACCGATGGACACGCCCCGCCGCCCAACCCGAGGCCCGATGCGGGCCCCGAGCGAGCCTCTCCGACTCAACCCGCGGCCAGCGCCGCCGCGATCAAGCGCTCGAATCGGGCCTGATCGTACTTCATCAAGATCGCCGCCTTATCCGCCCGCCCTTCCTGCCGGCGCCAGTCGACGATGGTCGCACCGCGGCTGTGGGTGCCTTCCAGTTCGATCGACACCGGCCGTTCCTGCACGTCCAGCGCACCGTCGGGTTCGAGCGCGAACGCCATCGCCAGCGCATCGGCGGCGTGCCATTCGTCGCCGCGGCGGTCGATCGACCACAACCGGGTCTTCTCGGAAATGCGCTCGTAGAACCGGCCGCGCTCGGAACCCGCGGCGAGCCAGCCGACCACGCGATCGTGGTGCAGGCCGTGCGCGATCACCGCTTCCCAATCGGCCAGGTCCAGGCGTTCGAACGCTTCGAACACGATGTGCGCGGCTTCCGGATCGAAATAGATGTTGAACTCGGCGGCCGGGGTGATGTTGCCCTGGCAGGTCACCGCGCCGCCCATCACCACCAGGCGCGCGATGCGCTGCGGCAGGGTCGGATCGAGCTTGAGCGCGAGCGCGAGGTTGGTCAGCGGGCCCAGCGCGACCAGCAACAGCTTGCCTGCGTGTTCTTGCGAGAGGCGGATGATCGCCAGCGCCGCATGTTCGGCTTCCACTTGGCGCTGGGCGGCTTCATAGCCGACATCGCCGAAACCGTCCTGGCCGTGCACGTAGCCGGCGTCGGGCGAAGGATGCAGCAACGGCGCGTCGGCGCCGGCGAACACCGGGATGTCCTGGCCGGCCACTTCGCACAGCTTCAGCGCGTTGGCCACGGTGTGCTTGAGGCCGACGTTGCCGGCGGCGATGGTCAGGCCGACGATGTCGTGGCGCGGGTCGTTGAACGCCATCAACAGCGCCAGGGCGTCGTCCACGCCGGGATCGGTGTCGATGAGCAAGGGAATGCGATCGGTCATGAAGTCACTCGTTGTGCGGAACAGTGCGCAGCGACAGTCGCCGCGCCGGCCGGATCGGCCGTGGAGGCCGTAACGGCCGGGACAGCGTGCAGTGCGCCCTCATAGCGCAGCAGTTCGCCGAAGGGAAACCAGGAAAACGACACGGCGAAGCGATAACGCTCTTCGCCGCCGACGCGCTCGATGCGCTTGTAGGCATCGGTGCGCGGAAACAGAAAACGCGGCAGCGGCAGGCCGCGCGCGCTCAGGCCGAGCAGGCGCCAGCGCCAGCCGCCGTCGTCCAGATCCACGCCCAGGCGCATGCGCACCGGGCCGGTGGCTTCGAGCCAATGGCCGTCGGGAAACCGGCCGACGGGCTCGAACACCGAACGCAGTTCGCTGCCGTCGTCGAAGCGGCGCAGCCACAGCATGCGTCCGGGCTCGTGGACGATGTCGACGCGGAATCCGCGGCGCGCGCGGTCGGTGGGAATGCCCAGGCGGCGCGCGAGGCGGCGGCCGAGGACGCCGGCGGGGCCGCTGCCGGTGCGCAGGTCGATCTCGCCGGCCAGGGCGCCGCCGTCGCGGTGCAGCGCCTGCAGCAAGGGGTGCAGCCGCTCGAACGCCGGGCCGAACCAGTGGGTCGCCGCGTTGTGGGGAAGTCCCGGCATCCGGGGCCGTATCTCCAGCGGGCGGGACACTATATGCCAAAAAAAACGCGTCTGTGGGGCCTGCCGACGGCGCCGGCGCGGCGAGCCGGCCGATCCGGCAAGGCCGCCGGC
>NZ_LXSD01000144.1:0-1598 GCF_017168095.1 Lysobacter enzymogenes
AGGCGCTGGCCGGCCTGCGCGTCGGCGCGGCCGCGCGCGGGCGGCTTGGCCGGCTTGGCGACGGCCTTGGCGGCGCCCTTGGCCGCGGCGGACGGCTTGGCGGCTTTGCTCATGGTGCTGATTCCGTCTTGATTTGGACGGACTATAGCTCAAAACGATACAGTCGATGCAAGTCGTCCCGTCCGGATTCAGCTTCACCCCGCGTGATCGCGGACCCTGCGACCCTGGCCTGGGACACTGTCTGGGCACGGCCGCCGCCGCGCCCTGGCAGAGCCGGCAGTCGACACGAAATGGCACACTTTTGGTTGCTATGCTGCGCGGCTGAACAGCGCGCAGCCCGTCCGTCGCCGCCGCGCCCGCGCCACCTTTCGAGCCCTCACGTTTCGTTTTCGGAGTCGTCATGAACTGCAAGTCGCGCATCCTCGGATCCAGCCTGGGGCTGTTGCTCATCCTCGCCCCGCACGCCGAGGCGCAGAAGCGGCGCGCGCAGGCGCCGGCGAAGGACAACGCGACCCATGCCGCCGCCATGGCCCGTTCGGCCGAGACCTGTCCCGAGCATTCCGACGCGCGCACCCGCCCGGGCGTGGCCGCGGTGCCGGCGGCGGCGCTCAAGGTGCTGGAGTCGCGCGGCTATGCGCTGTGTCCCGACACGCGTCTGGACACCACCACGCCGGTGGTGTGGTACGGCAAGCAGGGTGTGTTCGCCTGGAACCCGTCCAGCGCCGGCGCGATCAAGGTGCTGGCCGCGCAGGCCACGGCCTTCGCGCGCAGCGAAGAGTTCCCGCCCGGCACGGTGGTGTGGCGGGCCAACGGCAAGCTCGCCGAAGGCGCGCTGGTGCCGGCGTTCCGCAGGCGCTGAGCGCCGCCGCGCGCAGGCTGCGCGACGCGCGCGCCTCGCGTTCGCGCATGCGTGCGGACGCACGCGTCGCCGGTTCGTGAACGCGAGCTACACCGTTCTCGCCGTCGCGGCGTCGGCAACGGAAATTTAATTCTCCTGCGCCCTCGCTCCTCGTTATCGTCGCCTCGACCCGATCCGCGCGCGCAGCGAGCCGCCGGCATCGCCGGCGCGGTTTCGCGGGCGCATTGGGCGCGCGCGTTGGTCACCTGCGCGATGTCGCCGATATCGCCCGGGTGAAGGCCGCAGCCGCGTCGTCCGCGCCTGCGGCCGCCGCGCTCCGGCGATCCGTCGCGCTCCGCGTCGCCGCGCTTCGGGACCGCGGATCGCGCCACACGCGCTCCGCGCCCGTTCCGCCGCAACCGCCACGCTTCGCCGAGCGCACGCAAGCCCGCGCGCATCGCAGCGCGCACGCACGCGGCGTTTTTCCGAGCAGGATGCATGCGCGCAGACGAGTCATCGCCCGAATTGCCGTTACGCCTGGGCGCCGCTGCGCTGGCGTTGGCGTCGACGGCGTTCATGGTCTGGCTGCTGATGCGCATCCCGCCGCCGTTGCCGCGCGCCCCGGACCTCGAGCTGGTGCTGATCGAGCGCATCGTGCCGGCGCCGCGCGCCGAGGCGGAGCCCTCTGTCGAAGAGCCCGCGCCCGTCACGCCCGCACCCGCCGCCGCGTCGCCGCACCATGCGCCGTCGCCGGCCGCGC
>NZ_LXSD01000145.1:0-6523 GCF_017168095.1 Lysobacter enzymogenes
GCGGCGGCCGGCGCGGCTGAGGCCTTCGGAGCCGCCGAGGCGGCCGGCGCGGCGGCCGCGGCCGGCGTGGACGGCGCGGTATCGGTGTGGACCCGGAATCGGACCTTGGGTTCGGCGGCGTGGGCGCCGGCGGCGAGCAGGCCGACGGCCAGCGCGAGCAGAGACTGAGCGATCTTCATGACGTTCCTGTCGTTCCTTGAAGCGGGGGATGCGCGGCGTCCGGCGCGCGACCGGCGCCGGCGATGCCGCCCGATTTTAGCCAGAGCCGCGCGGGCGGTGTTGCGCGGCGCGTTCGCGGCGACGCCCGCTTCCGGCGCGCCGGGCCGGCGTACTAGACTGCGGCCTATGCGAAATCCCCTACAAGAACAGCTGCTCAAGGCCGGCCTGGCGAAGAAGTCGCAGGCCACCCAGGCCGTGCGCGAGCAGAACAAGCAGCGCCAGTCCAAGCAGCCGCAGGCGCCCGCCGCCGAACCCAGCCAGGCCGAACGCGCCCGCGCCGAAAAGGTCGAGCGCGACCGCGCGCTGGAAGCGCAGCGCAAGGCCCAGGCGCACGCGCACGAGCTGCGCGCGCAGATCCAGCAGATCGTCGAGCAGAACAAGCTCAAGCGGCAGGGCGAGATCGCCTACCGCTTCGCCGACGGCGAAGCGATCAAGACGCTCTACGTCGATGCCGCGCAGCGCACGCAACTGGCCGGCGGCGCGCTGGCGATCGTGCGCCACGGCGACGATTACGCGCTGATCCCGCGCGCCGCGGCGGAGAAGGTGCGCGAGCGCGACGCGGCGATGGTCGTGCTCGATCACGGCGCCAAGCCGGCCGCGGCGGCGCAGGAGTTGAGCGAGGACGAGGCGTATTACGCGCAGTTCAAGGTGCCGGACGATTTGGTCTGGTGAAGCGCGGCGCCGTCATCGCGAATCGAAAGCACAGGCCCTGAAGGCCTGGCCACGGGCGTCAGGACATGGACGACAAGGAACCGTTGAAGCGAGACATCCGCAAGCGGATGTTCCTGGCGAAGGCGCGCGCGAGCCAAACCGATGAGTTGCATGGTTGGCGTTGGTGCGCGCCGTGCCGCGGCAGCGGCGATGTCTGCCGCGAATACGCGCGCGGCGACGAGCGCTGGGCGGTGTTCGAGCGCTGCGAGGATTGCGGCGGCGAAGGTGTGGTTGAGGCGGGGTAGCGCGCTACGGGGCGGCCGGTAAATACGGTGAAGCGCGCGCCGCCGACCGAGCGGTGCTTAATCCCAACCGCATAGCCTGCAATCAGGCTTCCCCGGTGTCGGCTGCTTCTCCGCCTTGGCCAACACCCGGTCGATATGCGCGATGCGCCGCCGCATCAGCGCATCGCGCGGCGCGCCATAGGTCGTCGCCAGCTCGTACAGCGCTTTTGCGGTTTCCAGCGAGCCGCCGGATAGGTGCAGCGTGGCCCAATCCATCAGCAGGTTGGCGACTACCGGGTCGGGCGCTTTGACCAGGCCGATGCGTTCGTGCAGTTGGTAATCCAGGGACGAATCCA
The DNA here is from genome assembly GCF_017168095.1 of Lysobacter enzymogenes. Taxonomy (GTDB): domain Bacteria; phylum Pseudomonadota; class Gammaproteobacteria; order Xanthomonadales; family Xanthomonadaceae; genus Lysobacter; species Lysobacter enzymogenes_D. The sequence goes on from NZ_LXSD01000145.1 coordinate 1,511, forward strand.
GCCACGACGGCAGCAACGGCTTGCCGTCGTTGCCGTTGGGCAGCTTGCGCGGAAACGGCGGCACCAGACCGGGGCTGAAGGCGATGCCGGCGATGGAATGGTTGCGGAAGTAAGCCGGATCGCCGGCGGCGGCGATCTTGGCTTCCAGGATGCGCACGTGCAGCCATTCGGAGCCGTAATGCTCGCGCGGGTTGCGTTGCAGGCCGGTGCGGATCCAGTACAGCGCTTCCTTGTCCTGCCCGGCCAGTTCCAGTGCGGTGCCGAGGTTGGCCGCGGTCTGCGGCTGGCCCGGGAACAGCCGCTCGACGGTGCGGAAATGGCGCAGGGCGGCGTCGAGCTTGCCTTGGCGGACTAGCAGCACGCCGATGTCGTTGAGGTTGCCGAAGCTCGGGTTTTTGCGCGTTTCCTTGATCAGGAAACGGTCCATCTTCGGGTCGCGATAGGGATGGGTGAGCGTATACACCAGGCTCGCGCCGACCAGACCGTCGGACGAATACGGCCGCCCGGCGCGGTCGGTGGCCATTTCGTTGAGGCAGGCCCGCGCGCCGGCCGGGGCCAGCGTCAGCAGGGCGAGCGCTGCGATCGTGGCGATGCGCATGGCCGTGTTCTCCTGTTCGTCCGTGAGCGTGCGCGGGCAGTGTGCCCGGCCCGCGCGGGCGGCGTCATCCCTTTGCCGACGAACGCGAAACCAGCGACCGCGAGGCCGATGCGGACGCGTCGCCGCCGACCGGGCGCGGCCCCGACGGCGCTTGCGCGACGGCGCGCGCTGGCCTGAAATGGCGATCCCGTCCCGGAGCCGCATTTATGCCCACCCTGCGAACCCACATCGCCCTGCTGCGCGCCGTGAACGTCGGCGGCACCGGCAAGCTGCCGATGGCCGATCTGCGCGCGATGTGCGAGGCGCTCGGCTTCCAGGACGTGCGCACCTACATCGCCAGCGGCAACGTGGTGTTCCGCACCGGCTTGAGCGAGGCCAAGGCCAAGGCGGCTCTGGAGGACGCGCTGCGCGATTACGCCGGCAAGCCGGTCGGGGCGGTGCTGCGCACGGCGCAGGACATGGCCGCGGCTCTGGCGGCCAATCCGTTCGCCGACGCCGCGCCGAACCGCGCGGTGTTGATCTTCCTCGATGCGCCGCCGCCGGCCGATGCGCTGGACGCGGTCAAGCACCGCAAGGACGAGCAGATCGCGCTCGGTGCGCGCGAGATCTACGTGCACTACGGCGACGGGATGGCCGATTCCAGGCTGGCGATCCCGGCGGCGAAGGCGGGCACGGCGCGCAACCTCAACACCGTGGCCAAGCTGATCGAGATGGCGGCGGATCGATAGTTTCCGGCGAGCGCGCGGCGGCGGATTTTCGCGAGCCGACGTCGCCGCGCTGGTGTTTTCGCTGCGACCTGATGTCCCGCGGTCGCGGCTCGCGCCGCTCCTACAGGTAGATCGCCACCTTCCGCAGCCCCTGTAGGAGCGGCGCAAGCCGCGACGCGGTGGTATCGCCGGCCGATGCACCACCCGCACTAAGGAAACCGCGAGCCTCCGCCCCGCACGCTCCTTCAGCGGCGGATCTTGCCGATTTCGTCCAGCGCGGCCTGGGTGCGCGCCTGGCGCTGGATTTCGATCTGCTGGCGCTGCAGCACCAATTGGGCGATGTCGCCGATCAGGCGGTTGTACTGCTCGCCGGCCTGCGTATCGGCGAACACCAGGTTGCCGTCGTAGTTGAGGTCGATGTGCTGGCGTTGCGCGTCGACCAGGTCGTAGACGCGCTGGGTCTTTTCGATCGTGGCGCGGCGGTTGTTCATCAGCGCCGCGTCCTCCTCGCTCTCGCGCGCGAGGTTGCGCGCGAACTCGGTCATCAGCGCGCGCCCGTCGGGCCCTTCGCCGACCAGCGCTTGCAGGCGCCGCGACGCGTCGAACTGGCTGGCGCGCTTGATCGACAGCGAGTAGTTGAGCAACTGCGCGTACTGCTGGCTGGCGCGGCGCGCGTCGGCGGTGGCGCGCGCGCCGAGCAGGGTTTCCGGCATGAGTTGGGTGTCCAGGCGCAGCGCGGCGATGCGCGCCTCGACCTGGGCCTGGCGATAGCGGCTGCGGTCGCCGACCTCGCGCATGATCGTGCCGATGCCCGCCCGCACCGCCTCGGGCGTGCGCGCCAGCGGCAACGCGGTCGCGGCCGAGGGCATCGGCCCGGCCAGGTTCTCGCGGCCGTCGGGCCGGTTGAGGCGCTGCTGTTCGCGCAGCAGCAGCTCGCGGCTGTCGGCGGCGTCGTTGCGGGCCTTGTTGCGGGTGGCGATGAACTCGACGACGTCGTCGCGGATCATCGACGCCACCAACAGCGTCAGCACCACCGCGGCCAGGATCGGCACCATGCGCCGGTACATCGGATTGGCCAGCCACCAGCCCCAGGTCGAAGCCTTGCCGCCGGCCGGCAGCGGAATGCCGCAATGCGGGCAGCGCCAATCGCCGGAGCGGATGGGCCGGTGGCAACTGCGGCACTGGATCGACAAGGACCGGCCTCCTGGCGCGGGGCCGCCGCAGCGGCGGCGGAACGGATGGGCGCGATTATCGGCGAGGGCGCGGGTTAGCGGCCAGTGCTGGGCGGGCCCCGCGGCCGGGCGGACGAAACCGCCGGCGTACTGGCTACACTGGCGTTGTCGCTCTCGCTCGCCGGCCCGGCCGCATGTTCCGCATCGCCTACCTCGAACAACGCGGGGACCGACTCGATCACGAGGAACGCCTGGTTGCCGGTGTCCTGACCGAACGCGGGATCGAAGTGCGCCCGTACCGCCGCAAGCAGATCGAGCGGCGCGCGCTGCCGCTGGACGATACCTGTTTCGTGATGGGCACCGAGCCTTGCGTGCGCGGAGCGATGAAGCAGTTGGGCATCGCGGTGCCGGTCCCCGACGATTACCCTGAGTCGTTGCAGCCGTGGCTGCGTCGGCGCGTATGGCGCGAGCGCCTGGACGCGGTCGCCAACCGGATCTCGCAGGGCGCTCAGGGCGGCGTGTTCGTCAAGCCGGCCGAACGGCTGAAGACCTTCACCGGGCGGGTGTTCGACCATCCGGGCGATCTCTACTTTCTCGGCGGCGCGTCGCGCCGGCAGACGGTGTGGTGCTCGCAGCCGGTGCGCTGGCGCTCGGAGTTCCGCGCTTATGTGATCGGCGCGCAGGTGGTCGCGCTGGATCATTACCACGGCGATCCGGCGCTGCGCCCGTGCGAGCGCGAGATCGCCGAGGCCGTGCGGACTTACCACGCCAGCGGCGCGGCGCCGGCGGGTTACGGCATCGACTTCGGCGTCCTCGACGACGGCCGCACGGCGCTGATCGAGGCCAACGACGGCTACGCGCTGGGCGCCTACGCCATCGGCGCCGCGCCGTACACCGATCTGCTGCTGGCGCGCTGGGCGCAGTTGCTGGCCACACGGACGCCGGCCGGCGCTTGACCGACCGTTGGCAACGGGAACCCCGGTGGTGTGCGCAACAGGCGAAAATTATTTTCGCGAGCCTGTCGATTCCTGCGATCCTGGCTCGTCGCAGTCATGAGCAGGCGGGAATGCGGCCTCACCCGGCCGGTTCCGGCGCCCGCCGTCCCTTCGTCCATCCAGCCAGGATTCACGCCATGACCACCCACGCCCAAATGTTCGTCAACCTGCCGGTGCGCGACCTCGACCGTTCGGTCGCCTTCTTCACCGCGCTCGGCTACAGCTTCAATCCGCAGTTCACCGACGAGAACGCCACCTGCATGCTGCTCGGCGAGAATCTGTTCGCGATGCTGCTGGTGCGGCCGTTCTTCCAGACCTTCACCCAGAAGGAGCTGATCGATCCGCAGCGCCAGGTGCAGACCCTGGTGGCGCTGCCGCTGGGCAGCCGCGCCGAGGTCGATGCGCTGGCCGACAAGGCCGTCGCCGCCGGCGCCAAGGCGCACGAGCCGAAGGATTACGGTTTCATGTACCAGCGCGCTTACGACGATCTGGACGGCAACACCTGGGAAATCTTCCACATGGATCCCAACGCGGTGCCGGGCGACGCGCAGGCCTGAGCGCGCGGGGCGCGCCGCAGCGCCCGCATTCGGCGAAACCAAAAGGCCCCGCATCGCGGGGCCTTTTCGCAGGAGCCGATCCGGGCTTGGGCCAGGCCGGCGGTCAGCGCGCCGCGCTGCGCGCGTCGGCCTTGAACTCGCGGAACGCCCAGTCGTCGATCAGCCGCTTCTCGTAGCGCAGCGGATCGGTCTGCCCGGCGGCGCGCGGCCCCATCAGGAAGCTCATGTCGCGCAGGGTGCGCTGGCCTTGTTCGATCACCTGGCCGTTGGCGTCGCTGAGGGTGAAGCTCAGGTCGATGCGCGGCGGGTAGATGTCGCGGATGAAGCGGGTGTCGTCGAACTGCGGGCCGTGCCAGGGCTCGTAGTCGCCGGCGCGCTTGACGTCGGTGATGTCCACCCTCAGGCGCTGGCCGGGCGCCAGTTCGCGCTCGGTGCGCTTGCGCACGTACTGGGCGAGCTGTTCGACCCAGTTGCCGCGGCGCGCTTCGAAGCGGTTGCGGCTCTGGCGGATTTCGGTGAATTGCTCGGGATTGTTCCAGCGCACGTCGACCGCGCCCTGGGCGGGCAGCGCGCGCGGCGCGTCGGGGTCGGTGACGGTGCGGGACTTGGCGCCGGCGGCGCCGCTCGCCAGGACGGCGGCAGTGGCCAGGGCCAGCAATGCGGTGCGCAGTTTCATGGCGTACTCCGCAGGTGGGGATGGCACCGATTCTCCGCCTGGGCCGGGCCGCGGGCCAGTGCGGCCGGGCCTGCGTTGGCGGCAGTTCACGATGATTGCGGTGGTGCGACGACCGTTCGTTCGCGGCCTCGCCCTGGCCGGCGCTATTCGCAGGCGCGGCCGTCGCCGTCGCGGTCCAGGCGGCGCGAATAGCCCGGATCGCCGCGCATCAGCGGCGCGACGCCGGCGGCGCGGGCGGCGCTGCAATTGGGGTAATACGCTTCGGTGGCCGCCTCCCGCCACGTCGCGGCGGGCGATGCCGGCCGCGG
>NZ_LXSD01000146.1:0-4226 GCF_017168095.1 Lysobacter enzymogenes
CTGGGGCCCTGCGCGGGCGCGACCGGGATCGGCGGCGGCCGCGGCGCCGGCGGCATCCGCAGCCGCTGCGCGCTCTCGCCGTGGCCGTCGGCTTCGTCCTCGGCCTCCGCTTCGTCCTCGTAGCCGTCCGCCGTAAGCTCAGCCGCGGCCGCAGCGCGCCGGCGCGCCCATTCCAGGCAGTGCCGATACGCCTCGTTCAAGCGCTGGAACCCGGCCGGATCGTCGTCGGGCCGGTTCGCGCGCAGCAGCTTGGCGTAGGCGCGCTTGATCTGCGCCTCGTCCGCGTCCGCGGCCAGGCCCAGCGCGGCGAACGGGTTCATGCGCCGCCGGCCTGCGCCTCGACCGCGTCGAGGAAGCGGGCGAACTCGACGCGGTGTTCGGCGATCAGCGCGTCGTCCTGCAGGTCGAGCAGGCCGCGGAAGCGGACCAGCGCCACCTGCACCTGTTCGCGCGCCCACAGCAGCTCTTCGTACAAACGCTCGGCGCGCGCGATCAACGCGACGTTCTCCTGGTGCTCGCGCGGATGCACCTTCAGCGCCGCCAGCGCCTGCAGCCGCTCGCGGATCTGCTCCGGGCTGAGCACGCCGGGGTTCTTCTCCAGGATCACTTCGCGCTTAAGGCCGCTGGCGACCGCTTCGGCCTCGACCTGCAGCAGGCCGTTGATGTCGTAGGTGAAGCGCACGTCGATGGGATTGTCGTGGCGCGCCTTGGCCGGCAGCTCGATGGTGATCGCGCCCAGCCGCACGTTGTTCTCCACCCGCGGGCTTTCGCCCTGGTAGATCTCCAGCTCGACCTTGCGCTGCTGGTCGTGGATCGGGAAATAGCGCTCGACCCGGCTCACCGGCACCGTGCTGTTGCGGTGGATGATCGGCGAGAACAGCCCGCTGACGAAGCGCCCGTCGACTTCCTGGCCGGTGCTCACGCCGAGGCTGTGCGGGCACACGTCGGTCAGCACCACCTCTTCCAGGCTCTGGTCGCGCGCCTTCATTCCGGCCGCGACGCAGGCGCCGTGGGCGATGGCCTCGTCCGGATTGAGATGGCGCAGCGGCAGTCGGCCGAACATGCGCGAGACCAGCCTGGCGCACAGCGGCATGCGCGAGGCGCCGCCGACCAGGACGATCTGGTCGAGCTGGGCCGGGGTCAGCTTGGCGTCGCGCATCGCCCGCTCCAGCGGCGCGCGCAGGCGCTGCACCAGCGGTTCGCACAGGCGGGCGAAGCCGTCCTCGTCCAGGCGCCAGGCGCGCGCCTGGCCGGCCAGGGCGAGCTCGAGCTGGGCCTCGCCGTTGTGGGCGAGCTGTTGCTTGAACGTCTCGATGCGCCGTTCCAGCACCGCCAGCTCGCCCAGCGGCAGCGCGCTGGCCGACAGGCCGTGTTCGCGCAGGAAGCCGTCGAGCAGGGCGCGCGAGAAATCCTCGCCGCCGAGGAAGTTGTCGCCGGCGCTGGCGTGCACTTCCATGATCCCGTCGAACAGCTCCAGGATCGACACGTCGAAGGTGCCGCCGCCGAGGTCGAAGATCAGGTAGCGGCCGCCGTCGTCGCTCTGCTGCAGGCCGTAGGCCAGCGCCGCGGCGGTGGGTTCGTTGATCAGCCGCTCGACCTTGATCCCGGCCAGCTCGCCGGCGATGCGGGTGGCCTTGCGCTGGCTGTCGGAGAAGTAGGCCGGCACGCTGACGACCGCCTCGCGCACCTTCTCGCCCAGCTCGGCCTCGGCGTCGGCGATCAGCGACTTGAGCACCAGCGCCGACAGCTCTTCCGGACGCAGGCGGTGCGGGCCCAGCGTGGTGACCCGGTCGCTGCCCATCCAGCGCTTGAACGCGGCCACGCTCTGGCGCGGATGCGACACCAGCCGCTCGCGCGCGGCCTGGCCGACGATGATGCTGCCGTCGTCGCCCAGGCTCACCGCCGAGGGCGTCAGCAGCGAGCCCAGGGCGTTGCGGATGAGCCGCGGGCCGTCCGGCGCGTACGCGCCGATCAGCGAATGCGTGGTGCCCAGGTCGATGCCGACGATCATGCGAAGCCACAGTCCCTTGCGATGGAGCGCACAGAATTACATGCGGAACACGCCGAAGCGAGTGCGGTCTTCGATCGGCGCGTTGAGGCTGGCCGACAGCCCCAGGCCGAGCACGCGGCGGGTGTCGGCCGGGTCGATGATGCCGTCGTCCCACAGCCGCGCGGTGGCGTAGTAGGGGTTGCCCTGGGTCTCGTACTGCTCGCGGATCGGCGACTTGAAGTTGTCTTCCTCTTCGGCCGACCACTGCTTGCCCTGGGCCTCGATGCCGTCGCGGCGCACGGTGGCCAGCACCGAGGCGGCCTGCTCGCCGCCCATCACGCTGATGCGCGCGTTCGGCCACATCCACAGGAAGCGCGCGCCGTACGCGCGGCCGCACATGGCGTAGTTGCCGGCGCCGAAGCTGCCGCCGATCACCACGGTGAACTTGGGCACGTGCGAGCACGCCACCGCGGTGACCATCTTGGCCCCGTCCTTGGCGATGCCGGCGTTCTCGTACTTCTTGCCGACCATGAAGCCGGTGATGTTCTGCAGGAACACCAGCGGGATGCCGCGCTGGTTGCACAGCTCGATGAAGTGCGCGCCCTTGAGCGCGCTCTCGGCGAACAGGATGCCGTTGTTGGCGACGATGCCGACCGGATAGCCGTGCAGGTGGGCGAAGCCGGTGACCAAGGTCTTGCCGTAGCGCGCCTTGAATTCCTGCAGCTCGCTGCCGTCGACGATGCGCGCGATCGCCTCGCGGATGTCGAAGGGCTTGCGCGTGTCCTTGGGCACGATGCCGTACAGCTCTTCGGCCGGATACAGCGGCTCGCGCGCGGGCTGCGCGGCGACCGGCAAGGTCTTCTTGCGGTTGAAGGTGGCGACGATGTCGCGCGCGATCTGCAGCGCGTGGCGGTCGTCCTGGGCGAAATGGTCGGCCACGCCCGATACGGAGGTGTGCACGTCGGCGCCGCCGAGCGCTTCGGCGTCGACCACTTCGCCGGTGGCGGCCTTCACCAGCGGCGGGCCGCCGAGGAAGATCGTGCCCTGTTCCTTGACGATCACCGACTCGTCGCACATCGCCGGCACGTAGGCGCCGCCGGCGGTGCAACTGCCCATGACCACGGCGACCTGCGGAATGTTCTCCGCGCTCAGCCGCGCCTGGTTGTAGAAGATGCGGCCGAAGTGCTCCTTGTCCGGGAACACCTCGTCCTGCAGCGGCAGGAACGCGCCGCCGGAGTCGACCAGGTACACGCACGGCAGGCGGTTCTCGCGCGCGATCTCCTGCGCGCGCAGGTGCTTCTTCACCGTCATCGGGAAATAGGTGCCGCCCTTGACCGTGGCGTCGTTGGCGACGATCACCACTTCCAGGCCCTGCACCCGGCCGATGCCGGCGACCATGCCGGCGGCCGGCGCTGCGTCGTCGTACATGCCTTCGGCCGCGAGCGGCGCGATTTCCAGGAACGGCGAGCCCGGGTCGAGCAGGGCGGCGATGCGGTCGCGCGCGAGCAGCTTGCCGCGCTCGGTGTGCTTGGCCCGGGCCTTGTCGCCGCCGCCGTGGGCGGCGCGCGCCAGACGCGCATCGAGCTCTTCGACCAGGGCGCGGTGGTAGGCCACGTTGTCGCGGAAATCCTGCGAGCGCGGGTCGAGCTGGGAAGTGATCGCGGGCATTGCGGGCACGGCCGGAAGCGGGAGACGCGGCATCAAAACACAAAGCGCCAGCGCCGGCCAATGGCCTGTGCGGGCGAAGCCGCGGCAAACGCCGGCGTATGCGCACGCAATGCGGCATGCGAGCTTGGTTTGCGTGAGCGCGGCGGGAGCGGGCCGTTGCGGCAGGAGCGTTTTCGGCAGCGCGGCCCGCATCGCTGCGGAGGGCTGCGGCCCTGTTGTAGGAGGGGCTTCAGCCCCGAAGCTCTTGTGTCAATTCGCCGTCGCCTGAGCGAAAGCCATCGGGGCTGAAGCCCCTCCCACAACAGCCGCGAGCTTCGGGGCTGAAGCACCTTCCACATTCAAACTACCGCCCAGCCGCCGCGCAAAAAGAAAGGCCCGCACGAGGCGGGCCTTTCAGCGAACCAGAGCGCAAGCCGATTAGTGCTTGGCTTCTTCCTTCTTCGCGTCGGCGGCAGCGGCGTCGGCCTTGTCGGCGACCTTCTGCGCAGCGTCGGCGGTGGCGTTGGCGGCCTTGGCGGCAGCGTCGGCGGCGCCGGCAGCGGCGGCGTCGGTCGCGGCGGCGGCGGCA